>NZ_JAVRCC020000025.1:0-110770 GCF_034530975.2 Nostoc sp. DedQUE07
ATAAGCTGACACTATTGATAATCAGTTCGCTTAACTCAAAACCTTGCCTACCAAGGCTTGTATCTTACCAGGCAATGATTTTAGGACTTGTGTATACACCGTAGCTCCTTGTAGGAGAGGGTAGGGGGAGAGGTTCTTCGAGGATTACTGGATTGGTGTTCTAGAATGAATGATTTATGAGTTAAAAACTTTATTTACTCATAACTTTTATTAAGATGCCAATAATTGCCGAATTAACCTGGCCACAGCTTTCTGCGTGAAGCGGTTGGCAATTTGTTGACCTAAACGTTGTACATCTGAATTTACCAATAACTGAGTAATTTGGGATGTAATTTGCACTGGGTCAAAGCCTCTTGTTTCTCGGAGAATACCTAATATACGTTTGATATGCTCCAAAGTTTGTTGTTGCTCAACTGTAGCTGCTGGAGTTTTATTAACTGCTGTCAATCCTACCCGTTCTCGTAACAAAGAGGTAAAGTTATGCAAAACATTTTTACCTAAAGCATCGAGTCCGTTAACAGATTCATCTACTAGCTTGTCACGAATAAAAGCACCGCGTTCAGATGACAGAAATTCTATTCCCTGATTCAGCACTAAATTAAAGTCGTAGTCTTGACTATTACGCGCATTTTTTAACAAGTTTTCTAAGCGATTCCAGCGAAATCTGCCATCTTTAAATAGCAAATCTTGCAATGATGCTCTTAATTGCGGTGCTGGATCTGTTAACAGGCGTTTAGAAACGTAGGGATAAGCTTCGCTAAGAACTTTAAAGTTTGGATCTATATATATTGCAATACCTTCAAGCGTCACAAGGGAACGAATAATTAAAGCGTAGTAGGGCGGTACGCGGAAAGGATACTCATACATCAAAGCTGATAGTTCATCGGTGATGCTTTTAATGTTTAGTTCGGCAACGCTGGCTCCTTGGGCATCAGCAAAAACTCTGGCAAAAGCTGGGATAATTGGTGTTAAATCGGTTTCTGGTGATAAGAAATCTAATTTAACGTAATCTTTTGCTAATCCTTCAAAGTCGCGGTTGACGACGTGGACGATCGCTTCAATCAAACCATAACGCTGTGGTGGTTTAATCTCGCTCATCATCCCAAAGTCGAGATAAGCTAATTTGCCATCGGTTGTCGCTAACAAATTACCAGGGTGGGGATCTGCATGGAAAAATCCATGTTCTAGCAGCTGGCGCAGGGAACACTGCACACCCACTTCAATGAGATAACGAGCATCTATCCCTTGGGCACTAATTTCTTCTGTCTGGGTTAATTTAGTGCCGTTAATCCACTCCATCGTCAGGACGCGACGATTGGTGTATTCCCAGTAAATTTTCGGTACGTATACGTCTTTTATATGACCATATAACTCGAAAAATCGCTCGGCATTTTCACCTTCATGGATGTAATCCATCTCTTCAAAAATGCGATCGCCTAATTCATCAAGAATCCCAACTAAGTCACTTCTTACCCGTTTGACTTTTTTCTGCACCCAAGCGGCGAGGTTACGCAAAATATACAAGTCAATGGTGATTCCCTCTCTTAAGTCGGGGCGTTGAACTTTAACAGCGACTTCTTCACCAGTTTTTAGCTTACCTTTATACACTTGCCCCAATGAAGCCGCAGCAATTGGCTGCGCCGAGAGTTCGGCGTAAACCTCTTCTGGAGGTGCGCCTAATTCTTCTTGAATAAACTGGTAAGCAATTTCGTTGGGAAAAGGCGGTAATTGGTCTTGTAATTTAGTTAATTCTTCTAGGTATACGGGAGGAACTAGATCCGGTCTGGTGGATAAAGCTTGTCCAATTTTGATGTAAGCAGGCCCTAATTGGGTCAGCAATACTCGTAGCTGAGTGGCTCGGCGGCGGTCATTTTTGACGACAATTCCCCGTTTACTATCCGACCACAATCCAAATACAAAGGATAGAGTTGGCCCCAACACGGCAAAAATCCGCCGTAAAACTTGCACTTTTCTATTTTGATAATGCGCCGCTATGCCCACGGGATCGTAAAGCGTCTCAGGTTGGGCTGCTGTTCTCACCTTTTGGGCTGCTAAGAGTCTTGGTGAGCGTACAACTAACGTTGATGTACCATCTTCTGGCACTACATCAATAACATTTAATTCGTCGCCTCGGCGATTTGTGCCGTTGCGACTGTCCTCCTGAATCGGTCGGGAACTAGGGGGAAGTGTCTTAACAATCATGAAGAAGGCCACCAGTCAGAACGATCACATTAAGTATTGTAACAATATGTTTAGAAATTGGGAATTGGGCATTGAAAGAGGCAGAGGGGCAGGATGCGGGGGGCAAAGGGGAAAATTCTCCCTTGCTCCCTGCTTTCGTTCGACTACGCTCACGGCAAGCCTGCTCCCTTGCTTCTTTCCCTGCTCCCCACTCCCCACTAGTCTGCTACACTTAAACGGGCATACTAGTTCAATAGTATTAGGTATTGCTAGTTGCTCAAAGATGAGACTTATTATCCTGTAAATTAGAATTATCCGGCATCTGCCCTCATGGAGAATTTGGCTTGATGTTGCTTTGCCTGCGAATTGAAAACTTTGCCCTAATTGACCAATTGGAATTAGAATTTGGCGCGGGACTAAATGTGTTAACAGGTGAAACCGGCGCTGGAAAATCGATTATCTTAGATGCCATTGATGCTGCTTTGGGCGGTAAAGTCTCTAGTAGAGTCATTCGCACGGGGACAAGTCGGGCGATGGTAGAAGCTACTTTCACCTCAAACGCTCCCCTAGCCGCTTGGTTGACCGAACAAGAAATAGATTTGCTTGATGAAAATTCTGTAGTCATTAGCCGAGAAATCACAGCCACTACGAGTAATGTCCGCAGTCGATCGCGGGTGAATGGTGTGTTGGTAAATCGGCAGATTATGGCAGGAATGCGCGATCGCTTGGTGGAAATCACCGCCCAAGGTCAAACTGTACAAGTGGGACAATCTGCCCAAGTCCGCGACTGGTTAGATTTGTATGGCGGCGACTCTCTAATGCACCAACGTCATAAAGTCGCCGCAAGCTTCAGTGCTTACCAACAGGCGCATTTAGCACTAGAAAAACGCCGGACATCGGAACGGGAACGATTGCAACAACTCGACTTGCTTACTTATCAAGTGCAGGAATTGGGAGCAGCGAATCTCAGTGAGCCTAATGAATTGGAACAGTTGGGACAAGAACGGGAACGCCTGAATCATGTCGTCGATTTGCAACAAATGAGTTACAAGGTTTATCAGGCTTTGTATCAAAACGATCATGAAACTCCCGCCGCAGGTGATTTATTGGGAGACAGTGAGGCGACATTAAATGACATGGTGGAATACGATAACCAACTACAACCCCTATTGGAGTTGGTACGGGACGCGCAAGCTGCGGTAATGGAAGTGGGAAGGCAAATTAATGCTTATGGAGATGGTTTAGAAGCCGATCCGCAGCGATTGGAAGAGGTGGAAGAACGGATTCAGGAGTTAAAGCAAATTTGTCGTAAGTATGGGCCGACACTACAAGAAGCGATCGCTTATTACCAACGTATCCAAGGGGAATTAGCCCAACTTAACGACAGCGAACAATCTATCGAAAAGTTAGAACAGCAAGAAAAGACGTGTTTTGAGAAACTTACCCAAGCAAGTAATCAGTTAACTCAATTGCGGAGTAAGGCGGCTGCTAATTTAGAATCACGTTTGATCGCTGAACTCAAGCCCCTAGCGATGGAAAAGGTAAAATTTCTGGTTGAAATATTACCAGCTTTCCCAACTGCGATGGGAGCAGATAAAATTACCTTTATGTTTAGTTCCAACCCCGGTGAACCACTGCAACCTTTAACAGAAGTTGCCTCTGGTGGCGAAATGAGCCGTTTTTTACTGGCGCTGAAAGCTTGTTTTTCTCAGGTTGACGTAGTTGGGACAATGGTATTTGATGAAATTGATGTCGGGGTTTCAGGAAGGGTAGCCCAAGCGATCGCGGAAAAATTATACCAGCTAAGTCAACGCAACCAGGTGTTATGTGTTACCCATCAACCTTTAGTTGCGGCAATGGCCGATCGGCATTTTCGGGTAGATAAGCAAACTATCAATCAAGGTAAAGGTAAAAAAGCTAACAATGATAATGCCGAACAGCGTACCGTTGTTAGAGTTACTACCTTGGATAATTTAAACACCCGTCGAGAAGAATTAGCGCAGTTGGCTGGTGGTAAATCTGCAACTGATGCGATCGCTTTTGCAGAATCTCTATTATTACAAGCTGCTAACCACCGTAGCACGAAGCATACTTGACCAAATAGTTACGAATTAGTAATTAGTAATTACTAATTACTAATTCGTAATTATAAATTTAGGCTGCCAATTCTGAAAGCCGTAAACCAGCAATATTCTCACAGGAAAAAGTCTCTTTGCCCATACATCGCCGACAGATTAGCTCTATAATTTGCCCTGCCCAATTGCGGAAAAACCATTGACACAAGGAATCATCTTCTTGAGGAGTTAGAGACAGAGGAATAAAACCTTTCTTCTGCCATACTTCTGCTGCTGTATAGATATCATCAACAAGAATCGCAACGTGATGGACAGTATTAAAACCTTGCTGTTGGAATAAGCTAGCAATCTGTTCATCTGGTGCGTTAGGCGCAAGCAGTACCAAAATCATGCCTGACGGCATTAAGGCTGAGAGAAAGTACATACTAGCATCTTCAGGCAATAGGTTTTGCTCAGGACAAAAATCATCAGGCCATTTTCCTGGCCCTTCAGTAATTTTGGCATCATAGTTAATCAGAGCTTTAGCATAGTTTGTAAGAGCTTCTGAATCAGGAAACAACAGTACATAGTGATCTACGATAACTCGTTCACCAAAAAGATGTATGCAAAATGATGAGTTGAGAAATTCTGGAGTCTTGCACCCATCTTTATACAATAGCAATCCATGATTTTCTACAAAAGGCGACTCCTTATTCATTGAAGTTTTGGCTAAGTTAAAACCTTTTCTAGGATTTAATGGAAGGTTGTTGTTCATAATGCTCACCTATAAAAACAATCTATAGCATTTATTCAAATTTGAGGCTTAGAAACAAGGTTTATATCTACTATTATAGTCAAATACTTTGAGCTAATCTCAGACACCCGCAAGGCAATTATAGTAACTAATAATACTAACTGTCTCTAAACTGGTGCCGAATAATTCTTAACTTATCTCTTCCTTTTATTCCCGATGAAAGCTACGTAGTAGCTTGTCTCTTTGTATTCTTCTGAGCGAGACGCTGCACCTAGCAAGCCAGGAACAGCTTTGTTGCCCTCCCACTCTAGATAATTTTTCAAGTATACGAGCAATCTGTTATTTGAAATTTTCAAATACAGCATTATAGTCTTTCTACTCATGAAGCCCATTTGTCAAGTCCGATCTATACAAATTTAAATGAGTTTACCCTGCATATTTAAATAGAAAAAGTATCTAAAAATTTGACATAAGCATCTAAATATTTTTCATTGTATAGAACGGTGAGTTTTTATATATTTTTTAGGTAAATAGCATTAATTACAAGTGTTTTTTGGAGTTAGTAAATTTCCTAAAAAAACTCTGTAATTTAATCCGAAAAGCTCAAGATTAGAAATTAAAAAAACAATAAAAAAGCTACATATGAAGCTTAATTGTGCTTTGTGATATTTATTAATGAAGCCAAATTTATGTCCTAATAGGAGAATTAACTCTAATGGCATCTGATTCAAATTCTGTTTTTGGTAATCCCGTTAATAGTGGTGGTCAGGCTAGCAACCCCAGCGATCCTTTCGCATCTGGAGGCGCTTTTGGCATCCCAACGGCTGAAAGCTTCGATTTTGATAAGTATGGAATTCCCAAAGAAGGCAGTTTCGATCCTGCTAAGTATGACATCCCAACGGCTGACAGCTTTGATCCTGCTAAGTATGGTATTCCAAAAGAAGGCAGCTTTAGTTTAGGTAGCTCTGGCATCCCAACGGCTGATAGCTTCGACCCTTCTAAGTATGGTATTCCAACGGCTGATAGCTTCGATCCTTCTAAGTATGGTATTCCAACTGGAGGCAGTGTACCAAGTTTTGGTGGTGGTGGGCCAACTGCTTAGTGGCAATTGTATAACTTGAAAGGCAAATTCAAGTTATACATAATTCTAAAAGTCTGGATTTATCTATCTTTTAATTACGTGATGTGCAACTTTCACTAAACAAAAATCCCATCCGAGCAAAAGATAACAATTATAATTTTGTAGCTTTTACATAGGGTGGGATTTTTATTATCTATGGAAGACTTAGTAGTGGATATAACTCCATCATCTAATACTGCCATTTTAAATTTATTTATACTCTTGCAAAGCTCCTAACTTACGAATTCCTGGCCAAATCATAGCTGTAGCAATCACTACTAAAATTGTGCCAATTCCACCACCCACAACAGAAATCACTGGGCCAAATAAAGCCGCAGTCAAGCCGGACTCAAAGCCGCCTAATTCATTTGAAGCACTAATAAACACGCTATTAATAGCAGCAACCCGACCACGCAAATGATCTGGTGTTCTGATTTGAACTAATGTATGGCGAATCACAACGCTAATACTATCTAGTGCGCCACCAAGGATCAGCATCAACATAGACAGCCAAAAAGAACGAGAAAGTCCAAAGATAATTGTTACAACCCCAAAGCCAACCACTGACCATAATAAGGCTGGGCCTGCTTTGCGTAATGGTGGTAAATACGCCAGGGTAATCGCCATAGTCAAAGCACCGATGGAATGAGCTGCTTGTAGATATCCCAATTCCACTGGCCCCACGTGTAAAATATCTTTGGCAAAAATGGGGAGGAGCGCGATCGCACCACCCAACAATACTGCAAACATATCCAATGTAATCGCCGCTAAAATCAACTGATTCTGCCAAACAAATTTAGCACCGGCTGCAAGTGCTTTAAATGAAATTGGCTCAGTTGCGCGGATGACTTTTTGCTGTTTGATCGCCAGCGTTAAAATAAAACACAGTAAAGCGGCGATCGCTGCTAATACATAAACTCCTGTAGCACTTCCTAATAGCGCAATCCCAAATCCTCCGAAGGCTGGGCCAATAACAGCAGCTAACTGAAAGCTACTACTATTCCAGGTCGCTGCATTGGTAAAGGCGGTAACAGGTATTAATTGCCACATCAGAGCATCACTTGCAGGTTTGAGGAATGCCCTAGCAACACCCGTTAATACCAAACAGGCGTAAATTAGAAAAATTGCACCCTGAGTATAGGAAAGTACCCCTAAAGCTAAGGAGCAGAGGGCTAACAACATTACCGAGAGTAACATGGTCACTTTGCGATCGCGACGATCGGCAACATCTCCGGCAATTAAGGTGAGAATAATCATCGGTAGGACTTGCGCTAGTCCTACACCACCTAAAGCGATCGCTGAGTTAGTCCGCTCATAGAGTTCCCAGCCAATCGCTACAGTTTGCATTTGCGACCCCACGAACAGCACTAGCCGTCCGATGGTAAATAGCCGATAGTCTCGAAACTTAAAGGCTGCAAAGGGATCGTGTTGTGCAACCTCAAAGTTATGGGGCTTTGAGTTCTGTTTTCTCGAAGACATTTTTTAGTAGAGTTAAGCCTTCTTCAATGTTGGAAATTTGGTCTTCTGAAAGACCTTTGAGCAGATCGCTAATATGAGCGCGAGTTTGATCTTGAGATTGCTTGAGATGGTGTTTTCCATCTTCAGTTAAATTGAGCAGTACCCGCCGCCGCTCTTGGGGATGAGCAATCCGTTTCACAAAGTCGCGTTGTACCAAGCGTTCTATGGTTGCTGATGCCGTGGCAGAGGTGACACCTAAATGCTCTGCTAAGTCAGATAATGAAGCACCAGGATTGCGGTTGATAAATGCTAGCGATCGCAACTGAGGTATAGATAAAAAAGCGGCACTATGGGCACGCATATCCGCTCGGATAAACCGCATCACTAATGGAACTGTTTCCATTACTCTAGCGGCACATTCTTCGGAAGTTGCACCTTGATTAGGTTTATCCAAGGTCATGGGCTTGTTGTTCTCCTAGTTACATGGCCACCCGTGGATAAAGTTTTCCACCAAGAATGGCCAAAATTATTAATGTTAATAAGAGAATTGTACAATCCAGACCAAAGCCATAGATGCTAGTGCCATTCAACAGCATGGTGCTACGTAACCCGTCAACCAGATAAGTCAACGGATTTAAATGGGAAATGAACTTTAACCAACTGGGCATCAACGAGATCGGATATATGGCATTGCTAGCAAAAAATAAGGGCATGGTTAACAATTGTCCAATACCCGTCATCCTTTCTCGGCTTTTCACCAAACAGCCAATAATTAATGAAAAAATACAAAATGTTCCCGCCCCCATTATGACTAGCAGCAGTACTTGGAGAATAGCTAGGGGATGAAGATTTAGTTTGACACCTAACAAAAATGACAATCCGTAAATGAATATTACCTGAGATAAGCACCGTACCCCACATGCTAGACCTTTGCCCAACACCATCGCTACACGAGGTGTAGGACTAGCTAAAAATTTATGTACAATTCCTAAGTCTCGCTCCCAGATTAGCGTCATCCCACCACTAAAAATGGCCACAAACAAAATGCTCTGAGCCAAGATGCCAGCAGAAATAAAGTCTAAATAGGGTAAGTTTCCTGTAGGAATCGCGCGAGTCCGCGAGAAAACTTGCCCAAAGATTAGCAGCCATAAAGCTGGTTGCACAGCTCGAACGACTAAATCAGTGGGATCGTGGCGGAGTTTACGGATTTCCAATTCTGCGATCGCCAGGGTTTTCGTAACTAGCTCTTTAATTGCAGAGATCAAATTTACTCGGACGGTGGGTGGTGCTTTAACCCAACCGTTGAGCAGCACGTCTGGTTCTCGCTGTGTCACGGTAGTTGACTCCTGATGTTAACTGGTCGCCTGTATAGTGAATAAAGACATCATCCAAAGTTGCATTTGGGTTATCTAAAGAAGCTTTTAAGTCGGTTGGTGTACCTGTAGTAACGACTTCACCTTGTTGCATAATCGCCACTCGGTTACATAAGCTATCCGCTTCTTCTAAAAAGTGGGTTGTTAAAAATATAGTTGTGCCGTAATCAGCACAGAGTTGTAGTACAAGCTGCCATACTTGAGTTCGAGCGATGGGATCTAGTCCGACAGTCGGCTCATCAAGAAACAGAATTTGGGGTTGATGTAGAACTGATATGCCAATTTCCAGCTTACGGATCATCCCACCAGAGTAGTTGCGTACCAAGCGTTTCGCCGCATCTTGCAAACCCATGTATTCTAGAATTTCATAGATGCGGCGATCGCGTCCTTTGGCAGGTATTCCATACAGCTTGGCGAAGATTAAGAGATTTTCGTAACCCGTAAGACTACCATCAGCAGACAGCGCCTGGGGTACATAGCCGATAGCCCGCCTCACAGGATTAGATTGACGAGTCACGTCATAGCCAGCTAAGGTTGCTTTCCCTGCACTGATAGGCAGTAAAGTTGTCAACATCTTAAGAACTGTACTTTTCCCTGCGCCATTGGGGCCAAGGAGTCCAAAAACTTCGCCCTGTTCTACAGATATGCTCAGGTTATTAACTGCCGTGAACTTCCCAAAACGGCGTGTGAGTCCCTGAGTTTCCAGAATCAACGGTTTTGGTTCGCTAGCAGGTTGCGATCGATTTATTTTTCCCGTCAGTATTGTCACAAGTTTGATGCACTTCTATTAATTAGTAAACCTAACTATTAGCTTCTCAATAGATTTACCAGAAGTCAATAGACTTCTGGTGGAAATTTGAATCAGAGTAAAAGGAAACTCAGTAAAGTGGCGGCAAAGTTATTGATGGGCGAAGTATCACTGGCAAATTAACCGCAAACACTTGCTAGGATAGTCAATAGGTGAAAAAATGTTCAGAATGCCTACTGCTGTTCAAAATCCTCCACTCCGTAATGCACTGAAATTTGACGACTTGCGAGTAGATGCTGAAATGCTATGAAGTAAGGGAGTGTCAGTGTAAATACAGTTGCTACCTTACTAAAAATCTTGCTTGAATGGGATTGTATTAAGTAATCTGACAAAATTAATCACATATTGATTCTTCACTAGACAAAACTTTGAGTACAGATTTTGTGTAATTAATTATGTTCCAAATTTCAAAAATTTATACTCTTGACTCAGTGTTAAATACTTAGTCTCAAAGCATAAATTCCTAGCTTTAAGCCGTCGATATCACCAAGAGATATAGTTTTGTTTATAAAAAAACTTATATTTAACAAACTCACTAGCAATCATGGAAGACATATTTGAATGGCTACAAGATCAGTTAGGTAGCTTTTTGCTTTTATTAGTATTAAAGCGCTTGCGCTTGGGAATATCAATAGCGATTATTTTATTCATTGTAGTCATCTTGTGGAGGATAGGTAACCAAATAAAGCCCGCTAGAAGTAATAGTTCAAGTTACAACTATACGCCTTGCTTAAATATGAGTAAGGTTCCTACTTTGAGGATGGGAAGTAAAGGCAAAGCTGTAGAAGTCATGCAACGACGACTCAGTGATCTAGGATATTCTACTACTATTGATGGAGAATTTGGCAAGGCTACTCAGCAAGCAGTTGTGAATTTTCAGAATAGCCGAGGGCTAAGATTAGATGGTGTAGTTGGCGATAGAACTTGGATCGGCTTATTTAAGCAATGTTAGCCGTGATTCAGATCAACTCCGATACTTGAACGTAATTGCATAGTCGTATTGACTTTTAGCTTCAACCAAGATCCCTAAAATCCCTGTGTAACCAAGCTTTAGCCTAGCTGCAACCATACGATCATGACGTTCATCAATCAAAACTCGATCTGCTTTCATTTCCAACGCTAGAGCGATGGCTTCAGCTTCACCAATATCCAGTTCATTGCTAAGTACTTCAACCAATGTTCGATCTTGAACTGGACGAGTTTGAATCCAGATAAAAGTTTGGACTTCAATTGCACCTGCAACTGGAAAGTTGGGATCAGTCACTTCTCGGTAGACAGCTTCAGGAATTAGGACTGTTCCGTAAAGCTGTTGTAGTAAATGAAGATGGTTAATGGCGGCGAGGTTATTAATGGGCGAAGTATCACTGACAACGATCACAGTCTACCCATCGCCCGCAAGTTTTCTATATCTTGTTCAAAATCCTCGACCCCATAATGCACTGAAATTTGACGACTTGCGAGTAGATGCTGAAATGCTATACGGTTTATCCCTGCAAATCGGCTGGCTTGAGCAAGAGTTAACTTTTCTTTTTAAAAAAGCATCACCGCAATTTCCTGTTTCATTTCGCCTTCAGTCATCCGAGTTGCGGTTAATATTTCATTAGGAATGACGACGTTCATAATTATAATCCTCTCTATCACTACTATTCTAAGCAGCTTGGGCATCGCCAAGTGATAATCAGGTAAATTAACCGAACCGTATCCTTTTTATAAATCTTGTTCATGTCATAATATAATGCTTTGTTCTGATTTGGGAACCCTAAGAATAATATTTGAGTACTGAATACGGTCTATATGGCAATAAAGGATGTTCTTGCAGATTTCGAGGGAGATGATTTCGTCACTCCCAGAATTATTCGTGCTGCTCGCAGTTTTAATGGTCAAGGTACTTCACTTTATTACTATATTGATGCTAAAGATTCTGATGGGCTTGTTGCTGGTCTAAAACTAGACTTCTTTAAAGAAGTTCGCTTTACTAACTTTAAGAAACCTCACCCAACAGAGAAATATAAACCTTATTTTGATAAATTCATTTCTGGATGGTCTTGTAGCCATGATGATGTGTTGGAATGTTTTACATCATCGAATTCAATAACAAAAGTGCAATTAGACAAGATGGCTAAACATTGGAAAATTCCTGTAGAGCGATTTATCAATACCTTGTTATTTGCATATATGTTGTTGTGGGATGCTGAGGATGATGGCTGGCTTGATGGATCTGATTGGAACGGCGGAGATTTCAGGGGTTCCTTACCTTCACCAAAGCGATGAAGTATGAATAAAATTAGAATTGAGTTGTTGGATATAGTAGCACTGACAGTTGATCTGCCTGAATACAACCTGTACCGTGGTCAAGTTGGCGCAGCAGTAGAATTATTAGCTGGCGGTGCTGCATTTGAAGTTGAATTTAGCGATGCCTACGGCGGGCTACGCCTACGCTCTGGCCGCACTTATGAATCTATCGGTTTACGCCCAGAGCAAATTATGGTGTTACATTTTGAGCCAGCATCCCCTGATTCAGTACGGTCAATGGTGACAGTCTAAGTTGTTGTGCCCAGAGCGATGCCTACGGCTGGCTACGCCTACGCAGTTTTATAGATATTCTGAAATAAAATCATATCTATAAACCTTCCGCAAAATATCCGATTATGGCGATCGTTGTTTCCCTAAGCCCAGAATTAGAAGCACGACTGCGCGAGAAAGCTACACAGCAGGGAAAAGATGTTAGTTTGGTTGCAGCCCAATTGCTAGAGGCTGTCCTAGAGTGGGAAGTGCAAGACTCAGAAGCAGCTATTAAGGGTATTCAGCAAGGATTAGAAGACTTTGAAGCGGGTAGATTCCGTTCATTTGATGATTTTGCTGACGAGCAACGTCGCAAGTATAATCTGCCAGCCGATTCATGAAATACCGCATTGAAATCTCTAGTGTAGCTGAAGCAGAAGCAGACAGCGCATTTTTGCAGTTATCTCAAGTTACTTCTCCTGAAAGGGCAAGTCAGTGGTATGCAGGATTACTACAAGTCATTGAGTCTTTATCGCAAATGCCAAGCCGATGTTCTCTAGCGAGAGAAAATGATTATTTTAGCCAAGAAATTCGCCAGATACTTTACGGTCGAGGACGCAACTCATACCGAATAATTTTCACGATTTTGGCAGGACAAGAAATATCCACAGTGCGTGTTCTTCATATCCGTCACGCTGCACAGTAGACCCTTGGTGAAGCACCGGATGACTCTGAGACGACCTAAAGACTAGTAACCGCACGGGAACTGGAGCATATTAAATATGTACCAGCAAAGCGATCGCATCTGGTAATTTTGAGAGCGATGCCTATGGCTGGCTACGCCTACGCATTAAAAATTATTGAAAAATTGAGCGCTTGTTGACAAAAGCCTGATTAGTAATCACAATGTAATTACAATCAAGGATAAATATCCTCATGGGGACAGCAATTAGAACCCGTATTGTTAAAATTGGGAATTCTCAAGGTATCCGCATTCCTAAACTTCTGCTAGAACAAAGTGGTATTGGTGAAGAGGTGGAAATTGAAATTCAAGATTGTCACCTAATTGTCCGTGCTGCCTCTCAATCGCGTCAGGGGTGGGAGGAAGCATTTGCAACTATGGCGAAGCAGCACGACGATGCACTGCTGCTCGATGATGCGATAACTACAGAGTGGGAGCATCGAGAGTGGGAGTGGTAGTCAATCGATTTGATGTGTTTTTGGTTAACCTCGACCCAACGATTGGCAGTGAGATTCAGAAGACAAGACCCTGTGTAGTAATCTCACCAGATGAGATGAATAAATATATTGCCACGATTATTGTTGCTCCGATGACAACTAAAGGACAGTCTTATCCGACTCGTGTCACTTGTGAGTTTCAGGGTAAGGATGGACAAATAGTTCTAGATCAAATTCGTACAGTTGACAAAACTCGATTAGTCAAAAAGCTAGGTCAGATTGACTCTGATGAACAAAAAGCAGTTTTAGATACCTTGGCTGAAATGTTTGCTGAATAATATGCCTAATAATTCTATAAACCGGATAGTTATACCAATTCTTTATAGCTAGGAGTTATATAACATCTCTGGTTATCTTCAACATTTTATTTCCACCAGGCTGGAATTCGTATTCAACCTTTCCAATATCTATTTTATAACCCATTGAAGTGTAATATTTTACTATTTCATCTAAATGTTGTGAGTGTTTCCACATTAAAGTTATGAGGGGAAATATTCGGACTTCTTTAGCAATACGCAGCATCTCACCTATAGAATCTAAGTGAAAATTGTAATCGAGATGATCTGAATATAAAAATAATAAATGCGAACAAAGGGCTAGATCAAACTCTTGATTATTATAAGCCAATTTTGGCAATTCACCGACTGCATACCTGTTACTCTTTTTGCCAGTTTCATAATCAGACAGAAATTCTCGAATAACTTTCACTCGATTGTGTCGCAAATCATCTGGAGATTTATGATAGCTCCATACCCAATCATTCGTTGTAGCCTTGACTTGATTAATGATGTTATCTACCACTTCATTAAATCTTTGCAATATTTCATCACCAGAAAATTGGTAGAGTGGATCAACAGAGACTACACTTTTACCCTGACGTGTCAGTTCTGCATTAAAGCTTGCTGGCCCATCTCCAATCCCAATGATTTTTTTATTTAAATCTGCATTTTTTAAATTGAATATTTTTATATATTCATCCATTGATCTCCCAAAAGGAACTACTTTATCAAGAACCATTGCCATAGAATTTACCTCGTCAATAGACTGATTAAACAGGATGATAGCATCAAAATGTTTTATTTACTGAGAGACGGCAATCATTCAGAAGCGCGTTAAGTTCTTTTATAACTGTCAAGGGATTTCTACCTCTAAATATAGCAGCGATCGCAGCTTCATAAGGATTTCTACCTGTTCTTTTGACAGCATTTATTGCAGCTTGATTTGATAATCCTCGGACACTAACTAGCCATGCCGCTAATACATGTCCAGTACGTCCAATTCCACCGGAACAGTGTACAACAACTTTCTCATTTTGTTTCTCAGCTTCTATTAAGAAAGGAAGTATTTTCTGTGTGAGGGTTTCTAAATCAGATAAATGGAAATCTGCAATTGGTGCCCAACAAATTAGCTGATTCCCAAATTCCTGTTTGTATATGTTTAGAAGATTAGAGTAAGAACCTAGCTGTTGTTCATCAAGAAGACAGCAAACACGCTTGATATTTTGGCGCTTCATGAACTCTATCCAATCCTGAACATTCTTGTCAGTGTATCCAGGTCGCGCAGCACCAAAGACTATTTGCTCCTTCTCCCAAGCTGGGGCAAATTTGTACATATTTAACTGTCTAGAATCGAGGTTGATAAATCTTACCAATGGCAGAAAATAGCAATGGCTGCGCCAACGCTTTCAGCGAACGCCGTTTAAAAATCTTTCTACAGTCAATGCCAACTAAAGTAACTATACTTAAAAGCCTAATACAATACCTACGTATACACACTATATTACTTTAGAGTTATACTGCACTGCATCTAATCTACCTGGAAAATAATAAGGTAGAACGAATGCTAAGAATAAAGTTTTTCAATAAATTTTATATTTTTGTGAATTGTCTTGCTGCCTATACTACCTCTAATGCTTATTCTTAGGACTTTTGCAGCTTACTTCGCTTACTCCAGTAGTTACCTTGACTAATCAATGAGGTTAAGAGAAACTAACTAAATACTGATGCGTGTGCTTATAATATTAATAAGTTTTGTAAAGATTCTGAGATATATATGTTGAAAAATGGAACATTAGTTAACAAATGGCAAGTTTATATCTAGTAAAAATGTTCCTATGGCTATATTTGTAGCCTTCTGCTAAGGCAGTAGAATTTAAGCGTACTTATCCTGGTTGGCCAAAAGAATGGAGACATTAGAGTTCATAATTTATCCAGACGGTCGGGTACAAGAGAAAGTCACTGGCATTGTGGGTAATTCTTGCGCTGAAGTTACAGCAGCAATAGAGGCGCAGCTGGGGCAAGTACTTAATCATGAGCCAACCTCAGAATATTTCGCCGCCAAGGTGCAGCAACCTAATGTGGCGAATACACACACCACTTACAGCGATTGGTAAGTTTTCACAGTAGTTTAGTGTTATTAATTCACAACCACCATGTCACACTTTAGCCAAATTAAGACTCAAATCCGTAACCTTGATTCTTTGAAAGATGCTTTGACTGAATTGGGCGTAGACTGGAAACCCGGCCCGCGCGAAGTCCGTGGCTATCGCGGTCAAACCCATCCTGCAGAAGTTAGTATTGAGCAGGAAAATGGCTATGACATCGGCTTTAGATGGAATGGCAAGGAATATGAATTGGTGGCTGACTTGCAATATTGGCAACAAGATTTGTCTGTAGATGGATTTTTGCGCCAAGTAACACAGCGCTATGCTTATCAAACAGTTCTGAAAGAAACTGCTCGTGTTGGTTTTCAAGTTTCTGAACAACAAAAAAATGAAGATGGTTCAATTCGCCTGGTAGTACAGCGCTGGAGTGCGTAATGGCTGATTTTCTGCCGTCACTGGAAGAACAAGAAGATAACCGTTCCGGTTTGGAACCAGAATTAGGGGGTTTTTTACGGGATGCCCCAGAACGTTCTGGTTTAGAACCGGAATTGGGTGGTATGCTACGCCAAAATGGTGTTTATGTTGACGAAATCACCTGTATTGGTTGCAAGCATTGCGCTCATGTTGCGCGTAACACCTTTTATATTGAACCAGATTACGGGCGATCGCGCGTGGTTCGGCAAGATGGGGACGCTGAGGAAATTATCCAAGAAGCAATTGACACTTGTCCGGTTGATTGCATTCATTGGGTTGATTACACTGAACTGAAAAAATTAGAAGACGAGCGCAAATATCAGGTAATTCCTTTAGTGGGTTATCCTGTAGAACAGGCAATTGTTGCTAGCGAACGTCGGCGTAAAAAGCAAAAGTTAAAAACCAAAAAATCCCGTTATTAAGATAAAAACGTTAAATCAATATAATAAAGGACTGGAATATCCAGTCCTTTTGTTTTTCGTTATGTAGTTAATTTCTGATGTCCGGATAATTTTGAATTCCCTGTAAGAGCTAACTCTCTTCATTTGAAATTTAGAGGATTGTGTTGTGAAAGTAATTTTTCTACTTTTGCCTTGTTTAACCTATGTAGTCAGTAGAAACTGGCACAGGATTTGTACCAGTTTTACAAGTGGCATTAAAAGGATAGTTTAGTTATTCATCTGGAAAAGTCTGTACCTTGCCATCAGGACTCAGAACAACTCGAATTCTGACATTTTGTCCATTTTTATTAGCGGAAACAAAAGGTTTGCCAACTTCAGGCATCCCAGCGTTATCAACGAATTCTCTTGCTGCCTTATTAAGGGGGAAAATTCGTTCAATTGTGCCGTCAACACCAACTATCAAACTGTACTCTAATGTTTGTCCCAGCCCAGTAGGTGGTTGCCAACGCTTCGTTAGGTATTGTCTAGCTTCTGCTACTTGAGGTGTGTCAAATAATGTGCCAGTAGCTACTTCTCTGGATGTGGGGTTTTTATTTGCGTCCCCTAATTGATCGATAAAGGGATTATTCTCCGCAGTCCTAGAGGAGGGAAGTTGTGAAGCAGGTTTTTCTCCAGCAGAAGATTGCTGTAAGGAACGGATTCTTTCGTCTAGCTGTTGTGAGGTTAGCGGGGAGGGTTGGGTTGGGGTATTGACACGATTCTTATTGGGTATGGTGTCAAGAGATGGAGGGAGGACTGGTGAGATATTAGTTGGTAAGCTATTGGCGTTAGAAGATAGTCTGGGTGGCAAATTCCGCAGTTGAGGGATATTACCAGCACCGGGTTGGGAACTTGACCCAGTTGGATTCTGTGCCAGATTTGGTAATATGGCAATTTCCTGGCTTGGAATTTTGCTGGATGCTGAAGGCATCGCTCGATTACTGGGAAGGGTTGCAGTCGTCCCTTGAGGTATTGTCAATGTATTTGGTGGCGGTGCAGAAAAACTATTAGAACTAGGGGCTGTTAGAGGTGCTTGGGGTAAAGTGGATGTGGAAAGGGGAGGGGTAGAACCTAGCAAATTGTTTGATGGAGGGGTTAGCCTAGGTTCAGGGGTGGGAAAGTTTAGTGAGGATGAAGGTTCTAGAGCAGTCTTTACTGCTTCTGAATTTGATGTTTTGGCTGTCTGCTGTTGCTTTTCTCTAATATTGTTAGCATATTGCCAAGTAACTGGTAAAAAACCTACACCTAATACTAATACTGCGGCAACAGGTGCCCAAGCAGGGAACCTCAGAGTCGAATCTGTGCTGTTGAGAGTTGGAAGTGCCATGACATCAGTTGAGTATTCATCTAAAGCACTTGCCAAATCGAATAGTTGCAGCAAACTGAGTTGAATTACGGGGCCAGATGAATAGTTGGCCAGAGAACCAAGAAATAGGTTGTGAGTTAAATAGCTACTTGGTTCTAAGTAGATATTTGCTCCTGGAATCTGGTTACTAAAAGCATTTAATGTTTTTGTTGAAGACTTTAATTCTGGATCGTCCAGTGCTGTGCTTGACTCCTGGGTACTGGGGAAACTTACCCAAAAGCTTTCTGGAGACTGTTGGAGGAATTGCTGTACATAGTTAGTGACGGCATCACATAAAGCTTCAAGTTGCTCGCGATCGCCCCGAATTGGAACTCTTTGTTCTTCTGGGAGTCGGGGATCGTCAAAACGTAGCTCAAAACTCAGATGTTTGAGGACAGTTTTCCCCATCCAACGAGACAGAGGTGAGCTTTGCGCGAATACTTCTAGCGTGCAAGTCGGTGGTGTGTAGCAACGAATAACTGAATTTGATAGAGGCATGACAGGAACTACGAAGAAGACTATATTGGGATTTTGCAAAAATTGAGCCAGTTGCTTGCAAAGAAAAGTTGGAACAGTGGATTCTTCCACTCAGAAATTTGTCAGGTTCCTTCTGTTATGCAAACTGGCGTGCAAGGAGGAGGCATTATTGATAGTGCATCGCTCAAGAACTAATGACCATCAAAAAGGAATCCTTACCTAGCAAACTTTTGAAAACGAATTTTGGTTGAGGAATTTCAAATCTAAAATTTAAAATTTTGTTGAACGGTCTATAAGTGCTAGCCAGAGACGGCGATGCCCACCAGGAGCGCTGTAAAAAAGTAAATCTACAAGCAGTTTTAAGGCCAGGTTAGTTAGTAAATCCGTTGAGATTTGCTCGTCCTCTTCCATCCGCTCTTGGTAGGTGTTGCAAAAAGCATCAATATAGTCTCCAAGTAAAGCAGCCTGGTGAGGTTCCCGGTTATTTTCTGCCATTTGTTCTAACAGACCGACAGCACGGCGAATCAATTCCTGGTGCTGTTTGGCTAGGTAGCAGACGATCAAAACAAGCGATCGCGCTTCTTCGACATCTAACTTTTTTCGCCCTCCTTGACCTTTGCGTAGAGGATTTGATTGGCGCAATCGCCATAAAGCTACGCGGTCTGGCACTCTTGACTCTAAATTCAGATCGGTTGCCGCCGAAAGCATTGCCTCTGAACCAATCCCAGTTAAGGTTTCTAGCGCTAACAGCACCAAGTCTAATTGGGTTTTGATATTGTCCCATTGAACTGTGTTTGGGGCTGGAAGCTTGATTAAATCCTCCCACTGGGAATTTGGAGTGGCTGAGTTGGCGGCCGAGTGCATAACTTTTAGCATAGGTGATCGAGCTGATAGGGGATGTTGCTGTTACCCATTTTGAAACCAGACTCTTAAGAATCAAGCTTGGTTTCCCATAGATAGCTATGAGCCGGAGGCTTCAGCTAGCTTTTATAGGTGGTAAACAGTAGGTATCTTTGTCTTACTCTAGATGAAAATTTATTTTCGACAAAGTAAAAAATTATCAATTCTAATTAAGGTTTACCCAACTTTCGCTGTTAGCTCCGTATCAGAGTATAAATAAATTATTGTTTTGAATGTTAACCGCTAGCGATCGCTAAGTAATTATGTAGAATACCTCCTAATTTGTTTGCATTTTTAAATTTTGAAATTTCTTGATATTTATTACTTGGTCTTAATATATACATAATTACTCTACAAATATTTTTCCTGTTTGCTAAAGGCACTTTTTGCTGCTGGACATTACCCCAACTGAGTTTTACTTGTGTGCGGCCTGTCATTTCAGTATAGGCTGGGCAACATCAGGACGATTGACGCCTCCATAAATAAAACCGATGACAAACTTAAAAATTTGATAAAGTCAGCCTTTGAAGATATTGACAATTGATTTACTCCAACTAAGTTGGTAATGCAACTTTAACCACAAACCACGCACATATCAGAACTTATTTATAAAGTTAATGGGCAGAGGTAATAGTTTAGACATTCACCAAAACCTATGCTTAAATATGGCTTAATTTCATTACTTCACCCAAGCGAATCACTCTATAATCATCACCAATCTATTTCAAATGGTAAGTTGAAAACACTTTCAGGAAGAGACTTTAGAGGATTTCCATAGAGAAGTATACTGTTCTTAAGTCCAGATAAATTCCTAATACTATCTGGTAATTCGGTTAGCTGATTGTTTATAAGCTCTAACTTTTCTAACTTAGTTAGGATACCTATACTCCCTGGTAATTGAGTTAATTTATTGTCATTAATAATTAGTTCTCTAAGATTTCGCAATTCACCAATACTCTCTGGCAAAGAACTTAAAAATCCCCTTTCAAGCCTCATAACTGTTAATTTTTGCAGTTTGCCAATAGTATCTGGTAACTTATGTAGTTTGGGATTGCGGCTGATTTCTAAATAATCTAAATTACTAAGATTACCTATAGTATTAGGTAGTGACTGTATAACTGTAGAGTTAATTATCAGTTCTTTTAAAGAACTAAGTTCTCCAATATTGTCAGGTAAATTCTCAAAATTAGCAAGCGGTCTCATTGATTCCATCAACTCTAACCGCTTAAGATTTTTGAGTTTACCAATACTGTTTGGTATTGCTTTCAAGCGTGAACAATCAGCAATGTGCAAAACTTCTAAATTTGTAAGATTACCGATACTTTCAGGTAGATATTCTAATTCACATAAATCATAAATTTTAAGTATTTTCAAGTTAGTTAGCTTTCCAATAGTTGTTGGTATTTGTTCAATTCCATAAACTATATTGTGCGATTTACTATAAATTGTTAATTCTTCTAAACTTAATATGTCGCCGATAGAATCAGGAATAACAGAATCCCTGTACCTATGAGAAAAACTCAAGTCTAGCCTCGTGACTTTGGTTCTTATGTCACTTTCAATTACTGCTTCAGCTTCTTGTAGAGTTTCTATTTCTATATCCATATAATTTATGATATATCTTATTTAATTAGAATATTAATGTCTGGTACTTATAGGTATTAAAGAAAAGGTAAGTAGCGTGGTTTCCTAACCTGTAAACCACGCTTCGTGAATCTCCTAATGTTTAGTTTGATAAGGGAGAAATAGCAAAATATCACTATTTTTATCCGACTAGCTATAACTTTTTTGAGTAGGCATTTATGATAATGTAAACTAAATCGGGCTACTAATTTGCTGTCTTATCCACACACGAAATGCTTTGATTGTCGCATTTCTGCCATTGGTTTTACTTAGCATCAAATATTCGGGAATCACTTGGTTTATTGAGAGATTGGGGAAAATATAACTGGTATTTGATTCTACATACTTACCATCAAAAAGCACGTTTATTTCTAACTTACTTCCATTCCATCGCCACAGTTCCGGTACTCTCAAAGATTGATAATTATTAAAACGAGTGCGAGAGGTAATATCAATTTCAATAGCAAAATCTGGAGGCGGGTCAATTTCTAAATTGATTCTATCTTTGCCCCTAATTTTAGCTTCATTTTGAATATAGAAACAATCATCGGGTTCTACCCCAGCATCCATACTTTCCTTATCAAAAGTTGTAGAACCTAAACTCCAAAATTCTAGATCGAGTTCTTCTAATAAAACTTTTACCAAATCTCCAATAATAACTTTAGCTACTTCATGTTCTGGCAATGGAGCCATTATTTCCAGCATCCCTTGACTGTAACCTATGCGCGAACTGCGATTGTCTCCTAATTCTGCTAAAATGCGTTTGTATGCCGACCAGGAGACATCTTTAATCAACAACTGATGACCGGCTCTAACAATTAGTTGATTGAGTTCAAGTAACATAGCATTCCTGCTTTTTATTTGATGTGAGCAACGGTAACACCAGTGCCGCCATCAGCTTGTTCTGCTGGTTCGTAGTTGTTCACTCTAGGATGCTGTTGCAAAAATGCGTGAACTCCTTGCCGAAGTTTCCCAGTACCGTAACCATGAATAATCCAGACTGGGCCTGTAGCTTCCGAAATGGCTTTATCTAAAATGTATTCAGCATCAGCTACCCGTTTTCCACGCAAATCGATGGTATTTTTGGAAGTCCGAATTTCTGGGACAGCTGGCGGTGGGGGGGTTACTGCTGCTGGGGCTGGTTTGGCTTTAACAACTGGTTCGGGTTTTTGACCATCTAGAGATTCAACATCTTGCAACTTCACGGTCATCTTCATTAGCCCAAAGCGAACGCTTAACTCGCCATCTTCATCAGGAGCAGCGATCACTTCTGCTATCTGTCCCAATTTGGGAACGCGGATGCGATCGCCTATCTTGGGCATAAACCCAACTTTTGGTTTTGCTGGCGCTGCTGGCTGATATTGCTGGCCAATTTGATTCAAAGCATTAGTAGCTTGCTGCGCCTCTTGGGCTGTGGGCGTACCTTTCTGCAAACGGCGAATTACTTGGGCAATTTCACTTTTTGCTTGAGCGATCGCTTGTTGGACTGCTATTTCCTGGGAAGCCCGCAAACTGCTTTCCCTTTCCTCCAAACTTGCGGCTTTTGCAGATACTTCTTTATATAAACGTTCCGCTTGCTGCAACAAAACTTGGGCTTCCGCAGCTTTGGTTTCTTGGCGGCGGCGTTGCGCTTCTAAGCCTGCAATTACCTGGTTAACTTCATCTGTAGCTTCTCCAACTTGGGTTTTCGCCTGTTGTACAACTTCTGGCTTCAATCCCAAGCGCAGGGCAATAGTCAGGGCGTTAGAACGTCCGGGGATGCCCCACAGCAGACGGTAAGTAGGCGATAGAGTACTTTCGTCAAATTCTACAGAGGCATTTTCAAACCGATCGTCTTCGTATTTCAGGGCTTTTAGTTCCCCGAAGTGAGTGGTAGCGATCGTTAGCTGGGAATGGTTGGCGAGATATTGCAACAAGGCGATCGCTAAAGCACTACCTTCTACTGGATCGGTTCCTGCACCGACTTCATCAAGTAAAACTAGGGAATTGGGCATAGGGCATGGGGCATTGGAATCTTTTTCATCTTCCTCTGCTTCCCCAGTTCCCAATGCTTCCAAAATCCGACTAATTCGGCGGATGTGTCCAGAGAATGTGGATAAACTCTGCTGTAAGGATTGTTCATCGCCAATATCTGCCAGCACTTTATCAAACCAAGGTATTTCTACTGGTTCGCGGGCGGGGACAAATAAACCCACTTTGGCCATTAATGCTGCTAACCCCAAGGTTTTTAAGGTTACAGTTTTACCGCCAGTATTGGGCCCGGTAATTGTCACTACCCGAATTTGCGGACTAATCAATAAATCTACAGGAATTACTGGTTGCCCTTGTTCGTGCTGTTGTTGCCACACTAACAGAGGATGTCGCAAGTTCCGCAAGGTAATCATTTCCCTGTCTTCGCGCTGGATAAATCGCGGGGGGTTTGCTCCTAGCCAGAAACTATATCGCGATCTAGCGGTTGCCAGATCCAAAGTAGTAGCGATCGCTAACAATCTCTCTAAATCTGGTTTGACTGCGGCTACTTGTTCCGTCAAAACACGGCGAATTGTTTCTTCTTCGGCTTGCTCTCTTCTGATGATCTGCCGCAGTTGGTTGCCTAGAGGTACTACTGAATTCGGTTCCACATACAGGGTGGCACCGCTGGTAGAGGTATCGTGGACTATACCAGGGATGGCATCTTTTTGGGGTGCTTTTACGGGGATAACAAAGCGATCGCTGCGTTGGGTAATCAGCTGTTCTTGAACTGCGCCAGATTTTGCCTGTAAGATATTTTGCAGCTTTTGAGTAATTTGGCTGCGTACTCGCCGCAAGTCTGTGCGAATTTCTCCCAGTTTTTGACTCGCGCGGTCAGTTACCTGGGCCCGTTCATCAATACAGCGATGAATTTCCTGTTCTAGTTCGGGATAAGTCCGCAAATCGGCAACCAAATCAGTCAATATCGGCAAATCTTCTTGATTGTCGATGACACGGCGCAAATTTCTGGCACCAGCGAGGGTGGTAGCGATCGCTAACAGTTCTTCCCCCGCCAAAACTCCACTGCGTTCTGCTCGTTCTAAGGAATCGCCAATATCTTGAATTCCTTCAAATGATAGTCCCGTGGTCAGGCGACTTTCCAGTTGGTAGATTTCTTTGGTTTGCTCTAACAACAGTTCGCTTTGGGTCTGAGAAGCAGGTATTTTCAGATGACGCGCAGCTGTCGCCCCCAGCTTAGTTGCGGCAAAGGTGGCAAGGTGCTGGCACAGGCGATGCCATTCTAATAATTCTAAGGTTTCAGATTGGATCAAGGTTTCAACATCTAATCTGAAATTATGGTAACAATTCTAGCTGCTAGATGGATAAATCTTAAAGGAGAAAATTTTGCTTTAATTAAATCAGCCAGCTAGTCCGTGGCAATAGCCAAGTAATAACTGGCACATTCAACTATCTTTTCTGAGAAAATACCCCAATATTAACTGCCATCGAAAACAATACAGAAACGAATTAGGCAGCAACTATTTCTTGGGCTAGAACGTAAGGTTGAACGATGAGAGTATTAAATCGTTTACTACGATCGCCATTCCATTCTCCCACTTGTACTGTTGTGGGTTTGGTAATCAATTGTTTATCAATCCATTGTTCCACTGATGGAATGTTATCGCTGGCGATCGCTACTCCAACATCCACCAAGTCTAGCTCAAGCGCCACCAAAATTACTGCATCTCGTTGTACATGAGGAATTAACCATTCCCACTCTGCCTCATCCAAAATTTCTGTTAATTCCGCTCTTAAATCCGACATTACTTCCCAATTATTTGTAAATAGCTATTTTTACATTATTCACTAGTTCCGAGTTCCTGACAAATGACCAATAACTAAACTTCAGATTTCATTTCATCTATTTCAAATAAAGACACAATTACTCCAGCTATGGGAATAGATATAAAAACACCTAATAATCCTGCTACTCTAGCCCCTACTAGTAAAGCAAAAAACACCACTACAGGATTAAGATTCAGCGCGCCTTGCATAATTCTGGGCGCAATCAAGTTGTCTTGTATCTGCTGGAGGACAATACAAGCTATTAATACTTTGACTGCTAACCAAACACCTTGAGACAACACGAATAGAGTAACTGTGCTTACTCCTAATGTTGCTCCTATACCAGGAATAATATCAACAATTCCGACTATTATTGACAATATCAAAGCAAAAGGTACTTTTAATAGTAAAAATACTAGAAATGTTGAAATTGTTAAAAATGCGCTTAATAGTAACTGACCTCTAAAAAATCCCAGAAAAGACTTTCTAATTATATTGGTAAATCTATTACGACGCTGTTTTGGAACTATTTTCAAAATAAAGTTCCATAATTTGTCTCCATCTAATAGCATGAAAAAAGCCACAACTGCAATCAAGATAAAAGTGACAAAGTTCGTCATGAACCCTTGTAAAATAGCTAAACTATTAACAAGACTTGATACAGCCTGATTCCGCAATTGTTCTTGAATAAAACTTAAATCTATTTGTAAATTACGGTTTCGTAACAAACCTTCTATTCCCTCTAATAAAGGTACTAAAGAATTTAAAAATGCAGTGATACTATCAATTAATTGTTGTCCTTGAGATAAAACCGTTAAGCTTACAGTAATTATCAGACCGCCTATAATCACAATACTGAGCAAGAAAACTACACCAACAGCTATACCGTGGGGCAAAAAACGCCGCAACCCTTGTACAGGATAACTGAGCAAAAAAGCTAAAATTGCTGCAAATGTAAAAATAACAATGACCGATTCAAAATAAGCTAAAAGTTGTACAATTGCCCAGCCAGAAGCAACCAAAAGCAAAAATCGAACTAATGCTAGATTATTTAATCGCTCCCAAAAACTCTTGGCTTCAAAGCCGCTCATAATAATTCATAATTTATAGCTCGTAATTAAGACTTGAAAAAAGCTATTTGTTTAGTGGGATAAACTTGCCCACCCGACAAGATTGATAATTTATTTGTTGGAAATCCCTTAGTTAATTACTAGAGCGAATTGACTTTAAGATTAGATCAACCTAATAGCGATCGCTACCTCCCAAAAGCATATATCTGTAGTTTCTCTAGGTTCATCGCCCTAAATCATGCATTTCGTTGATGACTATGGCACACTTTTGTGTTAGAGTTTCCAATTCCTCTTTATTACTGGAATTAGGAGCATCAATCAAGTTACCAATTCTGACTGTGATCGGAACTGCACGAGGTAGGGACGCTCCTTTTTGTAAAATCCCTTCAGTACCCCAGACACTCACCGGCAATATTGGCGCTTTTGCTTTCGCCGCTAGCAACAGTGCGCCTCTTTTGGGGTCTGTAATGCGACCATCTGGGGTACGAGTACCTTGCAAGAAAACACCGACAGCCCAACCTTTATTGAGATATTCTAGGGCGGAACGGATGGCATTGCGATCGGCATTTCCCCGACTCACTGGGTAAGCACCATACAATTTAATCGCTTGCGCCAAAACGGGGATATTAAATAACTCTTCTTTCGCCATGTACGCTACCGGACGACGTACACAATTAGAGACAATCGGCGGATCGAAATAACTAGCGTGATTACTTGCTACTAATAGAGGCCCTGATTTGGGGACATTTTCCGCACCATAAATATGGCCCTGAAAATAAGCGTGAAGCATGGGGCTGACGACTGACCATTTAAAGGCGTGGTAAAGTGCCAGACTGATCAACGGTTCGCGGTTTTTGTCCACAGAAGATAATGCAAATCAAACTGAATTTAGCATACGCGATCGCAACACCCAGATCAAACGCAAAAAAGTTAAAGATGCAAATCAGCAACGCACGCCTACAGAAATTGCTTCACATCCCAACACAATTTGGATTCATACTTGCTTGGTATCTGAAAACCAAATCAAGATTGCGATCGCAGAGAATGGTCTTGGAGTTGCAGACACAAATTTAACTAGGTTATTTAACCTTTTTTTGACAACTAAAGATGTGGGTAAGAGATCCAGCTAAAAAAATTAAACAGGTAAATCAGTAGCACTCTGAATGTTTTGTAAAATCAAATCAGGGGTATTACGTTTAATCAAGCCAGTTAATACTTTACCAGGGCCAATTTCCATTACTCGCTCGATACCGTTGGCTGGTAATTGCAGACAAATTTCTCGCCATCTTACAGAACCAGTCATTTGTTTGTTCAGGCGTTGTTTTAAAATCTCGGCATCAATAGATGCAGTTGGCTCGACATTAGACAGCACTGGCACAATCGCGGGTTGAAATTCCACAGATTCTAAAATGTCTTGAAATTCCGCAGCTGCTGGTGCTATTAAATGTGAATGAAATGCTCCAGAAACTTTTAGGGGAACCGCACGCTTTGCTTTAACTTGAGTCATCAGCGCTTGTACAGCCTCAGTCGTGCCTGAAATTACCACTTGAGCCGAACTGTTATCATTTGCTATCACCACATCAGGCGTTTGGGAAATAACTTTTTCTAACTGTTCGCGGTCAAAGTTCATCAAAGCTGCCATCATCCCATCAATGGAACTATCCATGAGTTCTGCACGACGTTTCACCAGATATAAACCAGCCGACCATTCAAAGACACCTGCTATATAAAGGGCAGTATATTCTCCCAAACTGTGGCCAGCAACTAAATCTGGCTGGTGTCCTCGCTCTCGAAGCAGGTCAGCAAGAATGCTTTCAACCACATAAAGACTTGGTTGAGTATACAGCGTTTGTGATAACTTCTCTTCTTGAGTTTGACAAATTTCAGTTACAGACCAGCCCAAAATATCCTCAGCTTTGGCAAGCTTGTCTTTAGCGGACGGTATATCTAGTAAATCCATTCCCATTCCCAGCGTTTGGGAACCTTGTCCGGGAAACACCCATGCAGTTTTTGTCATTTGTCAATAGTCAGTGGTCATTGGTCATTGGAGACTGGGGATTAGGGACTGGGGATTAGGTACTGGGGAAGAGTTTCCCAATACCCAATACCCAGTCCCCAATCCCTATCTTCCCCATTGAAAGATTGCCGCGCCCCAAGTAAGACCGGCACCAAAGCCGGATGTAGCAACGATGTCATTGGGTTTAATTTTACCTTGTCGTACTGCTTCATCTAAAGCTAAGGGGATGGAAGCAGCTGAGGTATTGCCATACTGGGCGAGATTACTTATAACTTTATGTTCTGGGATATTCAGGCGTTGGGCAACGGCATCGATAATTCGCTGATTGGCTTGATGCAATATCAGCCAATCTATCTGGTCAACGCTAAGATTGGCTTGAAACAAGGCTTTATCAATTATTTCTGGCACTTTTTGGACAGCAAAGCGGTAGACTTCTTTGCCGTTCATCGTAATCGGTTGGTAAGTGCCTTTGGTGATATTTACATCAGTCAGCAGTTCTTGGGAAGTACCTGCATAAGCAAGGTTGAGGTAATGGTTTTGAGTACCATCACTTTTAAGTGCAAATCCTAATAAGCGATCGCTTTTGGCAGCTTGTAACACCACTGCCCCAGCACCGTCACCAAACAATACACAAGTCCGGCGATCTTCCCAATCTACCCAACGAGAGAGGATATCTGCCCCTATTAACAATACATTTCTATAGACACCAGTTCTAATGTATTGGGCTGCTGTAACCAAACCAAACACAAAGCCGGAACAGGCAGCGGTCAAGTCAAAGGCGACTGCGTTAGTAGCTCCCAATTGCGCCTGTACTTGACAAGCACTACCAAACAAATCATCAGGGGTGGAAGTCGCTAGCAGAATCAGGTCTAGGTCTTCTGGTTTAATTCCTGAAGCGGCGATCGCTTGGCTGCTGGCGGCAGTAGCGAGTACACTCAAGGACTCAGATGGCAGAGCTAATCGACGTTGACGAATTCCCGTTCTTGTAGCGATCCACTCATCTGATGTTTCAACTAGTTCACTCAATGTCTGGTTGTGTAGGGAAGTCGCTGGTACTGCCGAGCCGCTTCCAGTAATTGCTACGCCTAAGTTTTGCACTCCTAATCTCCCAAGCTATCAGCTTTTTGTCTTTTGTCTTTTGTCAGTTGTCCTTTGTCATTTGTCCTTTGTCATTTGCCAGTTGTCCTTTACAAATGACCAATGACCAATGACCAATGACCAATGACTAATGACTAATGACTAACCGCTCTCGCGCTCTAGGATATATTGGGACTGAATTCGTTGTATCACCTGATTGTCAACAGCTTCTTTTGCCATCCGAATTGCATTAAAAATTGAAGGTGCTTGAGAGCTACCGTGACCAATAAAACAGACTCCTGCCACGCCTAGTAGTAAAGCACCACCATGTTCTGCGTGATCCATTCGCTGCTTAATCCGCTTCAAGTTGGGTTTTAAGAGTGCGGAACCGATTTGACCGTGCAATCCTTGGGGTAATTCTTCCCGCAGAATTTGCAGAATCACTTCTCCGACGGCTTCGGCAAATTTTAACAGTACATTGCCTACAAAGCCATCGCAGACAATCACATCAAAGTGACCGGAAAGTACATCACGCCCTTCAGCATTGCCAATAAAATTAATTTGGGAATTTTCGCGTAGCAGTTGGTGGGCGCGGACGGCTGCATCATTGCCCTTAGAGTCTTCTTCACCGATATTCAGCAAACCTACTTTCGGTTCATCTGTACCCAAGACATACTTACTGTAAGCCGATCCCATAACACCAAACTGCTCTAAAAACTTGGGGCGGCAATCTACATTTGCGCCAACATCAAGTACCAGCACTGGCTTACCAGCAATAATTGTCGGAAAAACTGTCCCGATCGCTGGGCGATCGATTCCTGGTAATCGTCCTAAGCGCAGCAAAGCTGATGCCATAGCGGCCCCAGAGTGACCTGCCGAAAATACGGCATCTGCCTTTTGTTGCTTGACTAAATCCATCGCCACATTGATAGAAGCCTTGCGTTTGCGTCTAACTGCATTTAAAGGCTCCTCATCCATAGCGATCGCTTCTTCAGCATTCACGATCTCTACCTGCCCTAAACTTGTTTTTGATGGCAAGGCAGCTTCTATTTGTTGGGGATCGCCAACTAAAAATATATCTACACCCAATTCTTCTCTTGCTCGCAATGCGCCAGCAACGATTTCACCAGGTGCATGATCCCCTCCCATTGCGTCAATTGCGATCCGTACGCGAGTCGATCCCATTGCTCACAGCTTCTAGAAACCTTACAAATTTTACCAGATGGCAATGCCCGAAAAAGCTTAATTTTCTGACCGCCAAATTAATTCTGTTACTATTGCAACAATTTTTACTGGCAAGCTCAAGATAGCACGAATTTGGGGATTGGGCATTGGGGATTGGGCATTGGGGATTGGGCATGGGGAAGAGACAAGGTAGACAAGGAAGATGGGAGAGACAAGGGAGAGGCTTGTTCAATAATTCCCCATTGTCCCCAGTCCCCAGTCCCCAGTCCCCAGTCCCTACTCCCCAATCCCTAATACCCAATCAACTAGCGTCCGAACGCCGTAGCCAGTTGCCCCTGCGCTGTTGTAGCCATTTTCTTTATCTGTCCACACTGGGCCTGCAATATCTATGTGCGCCCAAGGGGTTTGTTTGACAAATTGCTTGAGGAAAAGGGCTGCGGTGATTGCACCACCTGGACGCGGCCCTGTATTTTTCATGTCCGCAATACCTGACTTTAACCCTTCAAAATATTTTTCTTCCATTGGCATCCGCCAAATCTTTTCTCCTGAAGTTTGGGCAGCTTTTTCGATCTGGGAAGCAACACCATCATCGGGAGTGTACAAACCAGCAATATCGTCACCCAAGGCAATGACGTTGGCACCAGTCAGGGTGGCTAAATCAACGATCGCATCTAATCCCAATTTTTCGGCATACACCAAGGCATCTGCTAAGGTCAAACGTCCTTCTGCATCGGTGTTGTTCACTTCAATTGTTTTGCCGTTTGATGCTGTGAGAATGTCTCCAGGGTGCATGGCATGACCGCTAATCATGTTTTCGGTCACTGCGGAGATGAAGTGAACTTCCGAATCCGGCTTAATTTGAGCAATTGCTTTTGCTGCGCCGAAGGTAGCAGCTGCACCCCCCATATCCATTTTCATGGTTTCGATGCCGCTACCAGCACCTTTAATGTTGAGTCCGCCGGAATCGAAGGTTACACCTTTACCAATAATTGCTAATTTCTTTTTGGGTGTACCTTCTGGCTTGTAAGTTAGGTGAATGAATTTCGGTGGCAAATCGGAAGCTTGGGCTACTCCTAAAAATGCGCCCATACCTAACTTTTCACAGTCTTCTCGTTCTAGAATTTCTAGTTGTAAACCGTATTCTTTGGCGATCGCTTGAGCAGTTTCCGCTAAAGTAATTGGTGTTACCGCGTTGGCTGGTGCTGCCACTAATTGCCGTGCCAAATTTACCCCAGAAACAATTTGATTGGCGCGGGTTATGGCGGCTTCTTGTCCGCCGAAACCCAGTAAATCTATACTTTCTATTTGTGAACCTTTCTCTTCTGGTTCAGATTTAAAGCGAATATCTTGGTAAAGTGCTAATTCCACACCTTCTGCGATCGCTTGGGCACTCGCGGCTGGATCGTTGTTCCACAATGGAAAACTAAAACCCAAAATTTTGCTTTTTTGCTTTTTTCCTACCCTGGCTACAGCAGCAGCAGCACGGCGCAGAGTATCTAGTTTTAACGCTTCTGGTTTGCCTAAACCCACTAAAATCAATTTCCGCACTGGGCTATCAGCATTTACACGGGTGAAGATTGTACTGTTGGCTTTACCTTTAAATTCTTCTTCAGTAATCAGTTCTTTTAAGACCCCAGAAAACTTTTGATCTAAAGTAGCTAGTTCTCCGGTTAACTCTACTGCATCTTCAAATAATCCAATTGCCAAACTATCGCCCGCCCACTCTAGTAAAGGCTTATCACTAGGTTGAATTGTCATTTTGGGATTTTCTGTAAATATTCCTTCTTGTACCAGTATTGCTCAAAATTCTGGTTTCATGGTGAGGGGAGTGGGTATTGGGCATTGGGCATGGGGCATGGGGCATGGGGCATCAAGGGTTAGTAAGTATAAGTTAACGAATTAGTATAAATAGCACTCGTTAATGAGTCTTTGATCCTCGTGAATCCACCTCAGAACTCCGTTAACGAGTCTTTGATCCTCATTAATCCACCTCAGAACTCCGTTAACGAGTCTTTGATCCTCGTGAATCCACCTCGGAACTCCGTTAACGAGTCTTTGATCCTCATTAATCCACCTCAGAACTCCGTTAACGAGTCTTTGATACTCGTTAATCCACCTCGGAACTCCGTTAACGAGTCTTTGATCCTCGTTAATCCACCTCAGAACTCCGTTAACGAGTCTTTGATACTCGTTAATCCACCTCAGAACTCCGTTAACGAGTCTTTGATCCTCGTTAATGAAGCTATAATCTCCATTCTTTTACCTGACTTTTCGCGTTATATGGAAAAGTCCACTAAAAACCTAACCCCCAACCCGTGGCGGGAAGGGGGAAAATTCAAAGTCTCTCTCCTTTTAGGAGAGAGATTTAGAGAGAGGTTTTCCAGATGCCGTGAAAAGTCAGATTCTTTTACGTCCTGCTTCTTGTCCCATGCGCCATGCCCTATGCCTCGATTTTATTTGTATCAATATTAAATTTACGGGCGATCGCTGCGATTATTTCTTGTTCGTGTGGTGTAGTCTTATTGTCTAGCTGGGCAATTTTTTTACACTGAGCCAGCAAGGGTATGGCAAAATCACGATTTAGCTGATTGAGCAGTATATCTAAAGATTTAGGTGATTTGATATTTTGAGCAATCGCATCCAACGAGGTAGGACTGAGTTTTACAGCTTGTAATTCTGGCAAAATTTCTTCTAAAGTCTTGTCTGGATGACTAGCAAGGATCATGTGAACTAAGATTTGATCCATGACTGCTTCTTGAGCGATCGCACTTTCTAGATACTTTTCACTTTCGGCTTTTAATGTTGCTAATGTCTGTGGTGATGCTAAGGAAGTTGATTCATCCAGCTTGGTTTCGTAAAATCGACAAGCAGCATACCCCAATGAATAGATCATCGTTGCATTGGAACTAGCTGCAATCACTGCACCCGCCAAGGGCACATTTCGCAGCAAGCCTAATCCCGCAGCTTTCAACAAACGCCCTCCACCCAAAGCCAACCCAAAGATTGCCAAAATTTCACCTTTCCGAGCAGGATCTTTTAAATCTAGCCCGTAGACAGATGCAATTTGATAAAGCATTTCTGACTGCAATTTTGTTGTGGCTGTTAAATCAATTGCCAACAATGCCACTGCTATTCCTGGCAAAATACTAGTGGTTAGTCCAACTGTGGCTGCTTTAGTTGATTTTTCCACCATGATTCGGTGAGCAAGCTGGCTGGGTGATTCATTTGGATACTGTTTTTTAAGCTTGTTTACCGCCGCTTCTGCTTGTTCTAAATTAACAAGGTTACTATCGTTAATCAGCCAATTGAGATTTAAGACTCCAGATAGTTTTCTAATCAGCCAATTTTCGCTGAGACGATTTACAACCTGACCGCTGGTTTGAGTTGTTTGCTCAATAAACTTGTGTGTTTCTTTTGCTGTCGCTTCTCCTACCTCGATTGCTGTGTCTAAAACTGCTTGGCCAGTCTCAGCAACAGTTTTAATCAAAGACTCTACTATAGACGGTTCATTTTCTACTGATGATTGAGTCTGGATTTTTACTTCTGAAGTTTCTCTGGATGAATTAACTAATTTATTCACCTCTATTTCTTGGAGTTTGTCTGCCATAGTTTGACACCATCTTGTAAAGCCTCTCTTTTTTGGTTGTAGCGAAGTTTGAGGGGCTTTGACATCTCTCGATAAGTACAATTTGTCAGAGCAAATAAGAATGATTCTAAGCTTTAACTATAGACATAAGATGGATGACAGAGGTTATGATTTTACCACTGATAACCTAATGTCAACAACACTTTGCCTTCTAAAATAGTGAGTATTTCTGGAGTCAGAATGCCCAGTTTTATTTGCAATCTTGTTTTATCAATTACCCGCAATTGGTGGCAAAGAGCAACTGAATCCCGTTCTAATCCACCTTCACCACTTTGAATTAATAAACAGGTTGGCAAAGATGCACGACGCAAATTTGTTGTTAGAGGAATGGTGATGATGGTGGTGGAAAATTCGGCGACAATATTATCTTGAAAAAGAATAACTGGTCTTGTGCCTCCTTGTTCAGAACCCTTAGTAGGATCTAAATTGGCTAGCCATACTTCACCTCGTTGAACCCTCATTTTAAATCTTCTTGTGTAAGTAGTTCTGCATATTCATCTAATCCTGCCTCCGCTAGTTGACGATCTTCCTGGGCAAATTCACTGTAAAGAGCGGCCATTTGATTTTTATCTATTTGCCAGCTAATATTTCTGCTGCGAAATTTGAGGAAGGCAATAAAATCACTAACTTGTTTGAGTTGTTCTTCATTCAATTTGTCTAATTCCTGGCTGAGGAACTCTTTGAGAGCAATCATTTAAGAGTCTCCAATAAATATGTGTTTAAGCTTTTTAAGGATGCAAATCTTATTTGAAGGTGACGAGATATTAAATGTACTTTACTTTTCCTTCTTATCAAAGAAAGCAAAATTGAGGTTGTGAACTCTCTGAATTTATGTGTAGCACACTTTTTACTTATTAACTCTACCTGTATCAGCTTTACTTTCTAAAAAGTCGTTATCCTGAAGAATTTCATAGAGATTAGTATCTTGCTCTAGCAAGCAAGCGTGTCCACAATGGGGCAACACTACAATCTTTTTATTTGGTAAGATGTTCCCTATCCGGTTGACTTCGCTTACAGAAGGCAAAAGGCGATCGCTAGCACCAGCAATCAACAAAACTGGTTGAGTTAGACGCCTTAACTTTTCCTCATCAACATGAAAGTCTCGCAGTAAAGATAACCGCCAAAGAACGGTTTCTGACGGGACAGAACGCATCGTTTTTAGCAGATCGTGGCGATCGCTCCGAGAAATGCGTGACAAAGATGCTAAAAATGGCAACAAGCCTAGTGCGCCAATATCATACAATCCTGATGGCACTAGGTAAGTTAATTGGGATGCCCAACTTAACCAAGGGCGAAGCTGAAAGGACGAAGCTGGGTTAATTAGGATAATTCGCCTAAATAAATGGGGTGCTTGGATTGCCACTTTCATTGCCAAGCAACCACCAAAGGACTCACCGCACAGGTAAACTGGTCTTTGAGAGCTTTTTTCTAATTCAGCATCGATCAAGTCCAATACACTTTTAGTTAGTACATCCCAAGTGTTAAGGTCTTTGCGGGGGAGCGCCAAACAACGGACATCAAAGCCAGCTTCTAATCCAGCAGTTTGCGATCGCAATAGTTGACCAGTTCCATCCATTCCTGGCAAATATACCAAAAGTGGATACTCTGGCTGTACTCGTTTAGGAGTTAGAAAACAAGGATTTAGCTCAACTTCTGTGATAGTCATTGGTCATTAGTCATTAGTCATTTGTACTGAGCGTAGTCGAAGTATTGGTCAATGGTATAAAACTTTTGGACTGTCGATCGTTGCTTTCAAATAAAGTTCGGTGCTTCTTACCTAAAACAAACGTCCTTTTAGAGCAAGACATTGAAAGTCATAAGAACAATCCAAAATCCAAAATTGAATGGCTCTAATAGCAACCTTGACGCAGTAAATTGCTAATTTCGCCGTGACAGTGTTCTGTCAGTTCAGCCACAACAGTTCTGGCGTGTTTGCCATGATATTTTTTATGATGTTGGGGCGTAATCCAATAAGGACGACCGATTAACACCGCAACTCGACGATAAATTACCAAGGGATGCCAACCATTTTGATTAAATAAAGGTTCTGAAGGGTCAAATACACTTAAAAGTCTTAATGGAAAGCCATTGGTGTTTACTTCTTCTAAGGATGCGATCGCGATCGGCAAAATAGCTAAATCCTGCACATTCGCTCGTAATGCCAAATGGGCAAATCCGCGCTGAAACTCACCCACGTGGTTGGGCTGAGTAAATTTCACCATTGGTGCAGTCCCTTCTGGAAATACTCCCACCATCTGCTTGGACTGTAATAGCAATTGTGACTGCGAAAAAAAGCTTTGCTGGCGGTTTTGAGTTTCTTCCAAGGGAAAACACCCCAATTGACCGGTGACAATCTCCCGCATGACTGGAACTTGTCCCATGTAGTGATGGCAAGCAAAGCGAATCGGACTCGATAACGCCGCCATTAAAATCAGTGCATCCATAAAGCTGCGGTGATTGCTGACTACCAAGACGCTCGCATCCTGGGGAATGCGGTCTTCGTAATAGCGGAACATTTGCGTTGAGAATGCCGCCACCAAAGCGCGAGAAATCTCTAGGGGGCTATTTCCACTCATACCTAATCAATATATCTTCCAGTAAATATGGCAATTTGTCTTAATTTAATTTTTACATTTCTTTACTATCGCCATGACCGTCTTAAGATAGAAATATCTAATCTACAAGAGTAATTAGATTTTCTGCATTCTCAATTATGTATTCTTGAACACAAGAATATCTAATATAAACTATTCAAAAAAATTATGATTAGTTAGTTTCCATTTTTTAGGTAAAAATGAGTTTAATTGATGCGTATTAAAAAACGATTCTGGACTTGATAAACTTGCTAGTATGAAGATGTTATTGGAAAAAATGGTAATAATATTGTATAATTACCTGGTTTTGCCGACAAAAGGTAAGATGTAAAACGTTTTAATAAGTTAATTTTTATTTTGTATGAATCTAGTGAAAAAAAAAGAATTTACATTTGCGCTGACCACACCCCTATATTATGTAAACGATGTCCCCCATATAGGCAGTGCTTACACGACGATCGCAGCTGATGTATTGGCGCGATTTCAGAGATTACTGGGATATCAAGTATTACTAATTACAGGTACAGATGAACATGGGCAAAAAATTCAGCGATCGGCAGAAAGTTTAGGCAAAGCACCACAAGAGTTTTGTGATGAAATTGTCCCTAGTTTCGTGAGTTTATGGCAATTATTAGATATTCAATACGATCGCTTTAGTCGGACTACTGCGCCTCATCATCAAGCGATCGTGAAAGAATTCTTTGAGCGAGTCTGGGAATCTGGTGATATTTACCAGGGACAACAACAAGGCTGGTACTGCGTATCCTGCGAAGAATTCAAAGAAGAACGGGATCTCTTAGAAGGACACCGTTGCCCAATTCATACTAACAAAGAAGTGGAGTGGCGAGACGAACAAAACTATTTTTTCCGCTTATCCAAATATCAAAATAAGCTGACAGAATTTTATCAATCTAAACCGGATTTTATTCAACCAGAAAGTCGGCGCAATGAAGTTCTCAGCTTTGTCAATCAAGGACTGCAAGACTTTTCCATTTCACGAGTGAATTTAGATTGGGGTTTTCCTGTACCAGTCGATCCTAAGCATACCCTTTATGTCTGGTTTGATGCGCTGCTAGGTTATGTCACAGCATTGCTTGAAGCAGATGCAGAACCGACTTTAGCAAATGCTTTAGAAACATGGTGGCCGATTAACCTGCACCTAATTGGTAAAGATATTCTGCGCTTCCATGCAGTTTACTGGCCAGCAATGCTGTTGTCGGCTGGCTTACCCTTGCCAGAGAGAGTATTTGGGCATGGCTTTTTGACTAAAGACGGGCAAAAGATGGGCAAAAGTCTGGGTAACACCCTTGATCCTGTGGCGTTAGTTCAGCGCTATGGTAGTGATGCCGTTCGTTATTACTTCCTTAAGGAAATCGAATTTGGCAAAGATGGAGATTTTAATGAAGTAAGGTTCATTAATGTTCTGAATGCAGATTTGGCAAATGATTTAGGTAATTTGCTCAATCGCACCTTGAGCATGGTGAAGAAATACTGCACTGAGAATAATGTCCCATCAATCGGCAATGAAGGCATTCCTGACGAAAATCCTTTGAAAGCAATTGGTTTACGTCTAGGGGAACAGGCAAAACAAGCATACCAAGAGCTAGCTTTCAGTCAAGCCTGCGTGGTCATACTTTCACTGGCACAAGCCAGTAATAAGTTTATTGATGAACAAGCTCCTTGGTCATTATATAAACAGGGACAGCAGGAGTCGGTGGAAAAGGTTCTCTACGCAGTTCTAGAATCGGTTAGACTGGCAGCTTATCTGCTATCCCCAATTATTCCGAACATCAGTAGCGATATTTATCAGCAACTGGGCTTTGGAATAAACTTTAACGATCGAATACAAAGTTCAGTTAATGCTCCTTTTGCCACTCATGCTACATGGGGATTACTATCGAGCAAACAACAGTTGGGTAAACACCAACCTGTTTTTCAGCGAATAGAACCCCCGAAAAACGATTAGTCCTTATCAAACTCTGATTTTGTTCAATTTTTTTATTTTCTCACAAAATTTATCGTGGCTCAATTTAAATTAGCCGCGGAACATTATCATAAGCCGCTGTGACTAGCATCTAAAAGTTGGTAATTTGTATCAAAAATAACAGGAATAAAAATTGAGGTATCACAACAATGTTGAATAATTTGGAAAACGATTCAATATTTACGCCAGAACAAGTTTTGGAAAATCGGGGTAGGGTCGCCATATTTATTGATGGCTCAAATTTATTTTACGCGGCATTGCAACTAGGGATTGAAATCGATTACACGAAGCTATTATGTCGATTAACAGGAGGTTCTAGATTACTGCGTTCTTTTTTCTACACTGGTGTAGATCGGACAAACGAGAAGCAACAGGGGTTTCTGCTGTGGATGCGTCGCAATGGCTATCGAGTCATTGCTAAGGATTTAGTCCAGCTACCAGATGGCTCTAAAAAAGCTAACCTGGATGTAGAAATAGCAGTAGACATGATGGCACTTGTAGATTCTTATGATACCGCAGTTTTAGTTAGCGGTGATGGGGATTTGGCTTATGCAGTAAATTCAGTCAGCTATCGTGGCGTGCGGGTAGAAGTTGTCAGCTTGCGTTCGATGACCAGTGACAGCTTAATTAATGTAAGCGATCGCTACATTGATTTAGAAGCGATCAAAGAAGATATTCAAAAAACTCCTCGCCAAAGCTATCCATACCGGCCTTTATCTGGGATCGGTTTTTTGGAAGACCCCAGAAGTAGTGATGGACACCTAGAAATCCAAGAATAATGGCGTATCAATTTCATAAAAGAGGGAGATGGGGAAAGAGAAAAATGCAAGATTTCTCCTCCACTCCCTCCTTTCTTGTTTTACCTTTGACCTTTTTATTGGTATTTGCTTTAGTCGCCTGTGGGGGTAAATCACCTCCAGCTTACCAACAAAATACTGCTGATTCATCTAACAAAGATAGCAATTTGACTTTCTTTGATGTCACCTTAGAACAAGCAGATGAAGTGGGAAGACCAATTTGGAAAGTCAGGGCTAAAACCGCAAAATACACCAAAGAAAAACAAATTGGTCAGGCTGAAAGTCCTTATGGTGAACTATATCAAGATGGCAAAATTGTTTACCAAATTAAGGCAGATGTAGCAGACATTGAACAAGATGGGAAGCAGTTGTTTCTAAAAGGTAAAATATTTGCCACAGATCCTAGTAATGGGATTGTGTTGCAAGGTAATGAATTAGAATGGCGTCCCAAAGAAGATTTGTTGATTGTTCGTAACAAGATTAACGGCAGCCATAAAAAACTACAAGCAGTAGCGCAGGAAGTGCGAGTTAAAACCCGCGAACAACGGATGGAATTTTCTGGAGGAGTAGTAGCAAATTCTATCGATCCCCAGATGCAAGTGAGAACTGAACATTTAATCTGGAATATTAAAGAAGAAAAACTGATTGGCGATCGCCCTCTAGAAATTGACCGCTACAAAGATAATAAAATTAGCGATCGCGGTAAGGGTAATTCTGCCGAAGTCAACTTAAAAACAAAAATTGCCACTATCCAAAAGAATGCTCAACTAGAATTACTAGACCCACCAATGCAAATAGCTAGTAACTCTATGACCTGGAACATGAACGCAGAAACTGTAACTACAAACTCACCTACGCGAATGTTCCAGCGTGCTGAAAATGTCACAGTGACAGCCAATCAAGGTGAAATGAAAATACCGCAAAAAACCGTTTACTTAAAAGGTAACGTCAACGCCGTTGGTCAGCGTCGCCAGTCTCTAAGATCCAATACATTAACTTGGTATTTAGATAATAAGTTAGTTGAAGCTCAGGGAAATGTTGTTTACCGACAAATTGACCCACCATTAAATTTTGTGGGTGAAACAGCAGTTGGTAATCTGCAAACAGAAAATATTGTTGTCAAAGGTGGCAGTTCTAGCGGTAGGGTAGTAACGGAGATTATTCCCCAAGAAAGAGCCAATCGTCAGCAGTAAAGTTAGGGTGAATGGGGCCTGCCTTCACTCGTAAGTTTTGGGTTAGTCGAGTACTAGACTAGGATCTTAGTAATACAAGCCTTTTGATAGCCCATGAATGGATCAAATCGATTAGGTAAAAAATCCTTGCCAACATCCCAGCAAGCAGAACATTCTCACTATCACGATACAGACCACGAGCATACAGATAGTACTCATGGGACTGGAGAGTTGGCTCATCCCCACATCCATAGCGAAGAGTCTTTACGGCGAATTGTCAATCGATTATCGCGTATAGAAGGACATGTTCGTGGTATTAAGGCAATGGTTGAGCAAAATAGCCCTTGTCCTGATGTTCTGCTGCAAATTGCCGCAGTGCGGGGCGCATTGGATCGGGTAGCGCGAATTGTTTTGGATGAACATTTAACTGAGTGTATTGCTAGAGCCGCACAAGAGGGTAATATTGACGTTGAAATTACACAGTTAAAAGCTGCTTTAGATCGATTTTTACCTTAAAAATAAAAAATTAACTCGGATGAAAAAACATTTTATAGAGATGCGAGATTTAGTATATTGAACGAGGCAAAGTCTTCTTCATGCCAAAATTAATGCAAATGTCCCAGAGGATGTTTGGAAAGTATTAAACGCAACGGGGATGACACCCTAGATTTCCTGGAGGTAACAGCACCGATAGCAATTTCCATTGTTCATCGGTTAAGTCTGTTGGATATGATTTAGAAATGCCTCAAGTAATACTGTCGCATTTTTATCTACTGACAGAATATCGTTACTTAAGCTTTTTTTGACTTTCCAAACATCCTCTGAGAATTTATGGTGGGATTACTATCAGAGTAAAAATAATGTCAGGTAAATGTTATGAGTAAGGTAAAAAATAAATTTTTCTCTCAATGGCTTTCTATTGCTACTGAAATTAATCACTCTTTACCAAATGTGCCTGTATTAAACTGCCCAAACTGTCATCAACAAGAAGTAGATTTTCAATTTGTAGGAGATTTGCAAACTAGAATAGGCTACATAGCAATATGGTGTCCATTTTGTTTACATGGAATACATCTTTCAAGAGTGCTTATTCCTGCTTTACTTGAAGCTAATTCTTTTGATATATCCATAGAAGAAGTTTCAAAAAGAATTCCAAATTTTACCCATGTAGAACCTTAAAATAATAATTGTCATAGCCGGGCTATTTGATTATAAAAAGTTGTTTGAGTGTGTCTAAACCAAAAGAGCATTTGGGCTTGTGCCATATTTTTCAACATCTGGTCGTGGTATAAAATGAAAAGTTAGACCAGCATGTAATTTACACATATCTTCCAAAAATGACTTTAAAAAAATATAAATTTAACTATTTTTTTAATTTAAATATTAACAAACCTCTAATTATTTTCTTACATGGCTTTATGGGAAACATTAATGAGTTTGATGAAGCCATAAAATTGCTAGCTGAAGATTTTTCTTATCTGATTATTGACTTACCAGGACATGGTAAAACTGAAGTTTTAGGAGGTGAGGAATACTATAAAATAGAAGCCACCGCTAAAGCAATAATTAATTTATTAGATGAATTAAACATAGATAAATGCCACTTAATTGGTTATTCGATGGGTGGAAGATTAGGTTTATACCTAACTCTAAATTTCCCAAAACGTTTTATTAAAGTCGTATTAGAATCAGCTTCCCCAGGTTTAGCGACAGAAGCAGAACGATTAGAACGAGTTAGACGTGATGCTCAAATAGCTAGAAAATTAAGCAGAAGCATTATTCAAACTGATTTTGCTGCTTTTTTGTCAAATTGGTACAATCAACCAATTTTTGGTTATATAAAAAATCATCCAGAATACGATCGCATGATTGAAAGTCGGTTACAAAGCAACCCACATGAATTAGATAAATCATTGCGCTTGATGGGAACTGGATGCCAACCTTCTTTATGGGAGAAGCTACAAGAGAATAAAATTCCCATGCTTTTACTAGTTGGTGAATACGATCGAAAATTTATATCTATTAATACAGAAATGGCTAAAATATGTAAATTTGCACAGCTAAAAATAATTATTAATGCCGGACACAATATCCACTTTGAAAATACTTTGGCATTTGTGGAAAATATCAAAAGTTTTTTATCCGCAGCAAGTTAAAAATTACGATAATCTTACTACTTTTTTACTGCCTTGCTAGAAGGAGTTGGGGATGGTGTCAATTTTGGGGCCGATCGTTGATTCGCTGCGGTTAATTCCTCTTGCAACATTTTCTGATAAACTTTAGGCAAAGAGCTACTAACAGAATTAGTTTCTATACCATATCCCAGACTTGTCCAAGTGGGAGAGAGTCGCCGCAAAACATCATTTAATTTTCCCTGACGCAACAGTTGCGAAATATTAGTTCCCCAAACTTTAGAATCATTTAACCAACGGTAAACTACTACATCTTGATATTCTGCTTCAAAACTATAAGTAGTCCAAAACATCATTCGCATCGGCTTTGGGTGATAAAGAGGAGCTAAACGATACCAAGTAATGTTGATAATTTGATATCTGCCAGCAGCGGTAGAACAATTTCCTGTATTAGGGCCTGTGACAATTGTGACGCATATCTCAGGATGTCGGCTAAGGTCGTTGACTTGCTGTCCCCCATACAACAGCGAATAGGGGCGGTTTCCACTAGCCTCACTTGCCGAGATAGTTCGCATTAAAGCGCGGATATAAGGGTCGCCCTCTTTCATCACCAAAGGCGGCTGTTTATTTTCAAAGATGGGATCGGGAGGCGATCGCAAGTCTCCAATATACCATTGCAACAAATACACAAAGCCGAGAAGCGCGGCTATTGGGCCAATAAGTTTTTCAACACCTTTGAATTCAAAGCCTTTCAGAGTCTGACTCCTTCAAATTCACTCTTTTTGCTAACAAAAATCACCGACGAACTGATTCGAGTAAAGTTCACACCTGATTGTTAGTTATTATTTCCGATTTGCTCATTTTTTGAGAAATTAGCAAAAAAGAGTATAAATACAGGAGTTTGTAAGTAACTGAGGTACAAAATGCCGGACTGACGCATCAAATATAAAGAGTTTCTACCTCCTGCCTTAAAATCCGTAGCTTTGTACTTCATCTAAAAGAAAACTACTGTAAGTATAACAACCGAGAGACTCGCAAAAATCTCGAATAAGTATAAAGTCAATTGATTATAGTAGCATCTGCTCTCAGTAATAATTGCTTCTTTGCTCAAATCGGGCGATAGGTCGATACAATCTCATTGCGAAGGTTTTGATTTAATTTGACACCAATGCCCAACTGCGATCCCCAATAAAAAGTCTGTATTACGACCGATTGAGAACTGCGAACCGTGAGATTGAGTATTTAATGATACTAATTTTAAAAAGAATGCGACAGATACATAGGGACATACCTTTGTTCTGTCTGGCTTTCTTAGAGCTAATTTGTGAAATCAAGTAAAGTACTTGTCTAATAAGGGTTTCAATAATTTAAATCAATCCAGATTTATTCGCTGAAATTCAGACCTAGTAATGAGTTGAGTACCCTTAAAATTTTCTTTACGAATCAGCTCTTAATTTTGAATTGGTATGAGTCTGTTCCTGTAGCCCCACATCATTTTTGTATTTTAAGATACCAAGAATTTCCTGAAGACACTGGAGATAACAAATGTTACTGTGGGCTAGTTGAAAACCAAGAGGCAGATTAGCCTTTATCAATATTGAATCTGCTTTGTGTTTTTACACAATAGTCATAGTCATGGGCACAATATTCAAGTAGCTTGAAATATGAAAATCACTCATATTCACCACCAGTTTGAAAAACTATGGTTAACCGTTTTACTTCCGTGAGTACTGCTCTCACACTTAAGGTAGTTGGAATAATCTGCATTTTGTCGTTTTTCGTTGACTTTTTGATTCTGTTGTTACCCTTTCAACCCACCGATCGGGTATGGCAAATCAATTTGGGAACAGCGCTTGTCGATCGCGGAATTGTCCCTCTAGTCGGTTTGGGGCTTTTGTTTGCTGCCTATTGGATTGAGAATGCCGATCCAGCAAGCGATCGCCCCCAGGGTATCGACTTAAGATTTCCCGCCGCGATTATCTCCAGTATTTTAGGGTTGATGTTCTTGCTGATTTTTCCCCTGCACTTAAATAACGTCAATCAAGCCAAGACTCAAACACTCAACCGAATCACCCAGGAAGCAGATCAGGCAGAAACTCAACTGAACACTCGCTTATCGCAATTGCAAGCACAACTGAATACTGAGCAAGGAAAAGCGCAACTAGATCAGCTGCGAAACCAAACCAAAGCTCAGTTTAGTGAAATCCTCAAAGATGACCAAAAATATAAGCAAGCAATTGAAAGTCCTCAAATTCCCGCAAATATCAAAGAGTTACTCAAGAAGGCTAAAACAAATCCCCAAGTACTTGACAAAGCTATCGAACAACAAACAGATGTTCAAACGCTGCAAACTCAACAACTAAGCCAAGTTCGCCAGCGCCGAGACGAAGCACTGCAACAAGCTAAAGATACTGCTTGGAAATCTGGACTGAGGATTGGTATTAGCAGTTTGCTATTGTCCATTGGTTACATTATCATCGGCTGGACAAGCTTAAGAGGTAGGGGTGCTGTACAAGGTGGTAAACCTAGAACTGCCGCACGCTAATCCACTATTGGCATGGCAGTAGGGAGTATCCAAAAATTATTGACGGCTGATACTGCCATGCGCCTAATAGCTAATAACAATAAAAAGACAACGATCGCTGAGTAAAATCGCTATAAAACTTGAGTAATGTTCTCAATTTACATACTGACATATAACGAAGAACTAGATATTGCTGCTTGTATCGAATCGGCGATGTTATCAGATGACATCATTGTTGTGGATTCATGCAGTAGCGATCGCACTGTGGAAATCGCCAGTCGCTATCCCATCCGCGTTGTCCAACACGCTTTTGAAAGCCACGGACGCCAACGCACCTGGATGTTAGAGTCTATCCCCCCGAAGCATCAATGGGTTTACATTCTCGAAGCTGACGAGCGCATGACACCAGAATTGTTTGCAGAATGTGAAAAGGCAAGTCATAATCCAGACTACATCGGTTACTATGTGGCTGAACGCGTCATGTTCATGAATCGTTGGATTCGCTACAGCACACAGTATCCGCGTTACCAAATGCGACTCTTCCGCCACGGTAAAGTGTGGTTTACAGACTACGGTCATACTGAGCGAGAAGTTTGTGAGGGTGCAACTAGCTTTTTAAAAGAAACATACCCACACTACACTTGTAGCAAAGGTTTGAGCCGCTGGATTGACAAGCACAACCGTTATTCTACGGATGAAGCTCAAGAAACATTGTATCAGCTAGAACAGGGTAAAGTTAACTGGCAAGATTTATTCTTTGGTAAATCGGAAGTCGAAAGACGGCGTGCCCTGAAAGATTTGTCTTTGCGTTTGCCTGCTAGACCGTTGCTCCGGTTTGTATATATGTATTTTATCTTAGGCGGATGCTTAGATGGACGCGCCGGAGTCGCTTGGTGTACATTGCAGGCATTCTATGAATACCTGATTTTGCTCAAAGTCTGGGAAATGAAATATCTACCAAAACCTAATTTAGATACAACAGCGATTTTGGTAAAAGAGAGTACACAACAGGTGCAGTGTGCGGATTCTGAAACTACACAGGTTGATGCGGCGTGAACAGGGCTGAAAATCCTTTTGATTTCCAGTAAAATCAGCGATCGCAAAATCATATGGTGCACAGATGTGCTACACAGATCCTTGACTTCGTAAAAGTTGTCAGGGATCTTGTTTTTTATGAATCAAGACTAGATAAAAGGCAATACAGTTCAGTTGGACTTTGGAACCAGAGTTTTACCCTTAACTGAACGTATTGAGATAAAAGGGACTTCCAAATAAAAAACATCCCAAATTTTCTAGTGGGATGGGTGTCCTCATCTGTATTCAGGGCAAGCAGAATACTTACCCCACAAGATGGATAATTTATTTCTTAGAAATCCTTAACAAATTAATATTTTTAATAGAACATTTTAATAAAAGCCGCTCCTGTTCAAAAGTGAGTGACTGAACAGATAAACTAATAAATTATTTTATCCAGTAGTACTTGCACAATCATCAGCAGCTTTTGATTAAGCGCGGTACATTAATAATATCTAAGAACTTGCAACAATCATTTACAAGTCTTATAAAGAAAAGTAATATCCTCTAAGAATAAACAGTTGCGATCGGATTGGTGAATGTCTATGTGTATGCTTATAGGAAAATAGCTAATTTCCAGCAGCAAGTACGTGTTTTTGCGACAGCAAGCAACTTGCTAGCGTTTTAGACAGTTGCTTGCGGCAAAAACTGCCAAAGTTAAAGCCTTCGGAATTTGACGAATCTGCTGGTATGGATACGAATAACAAAAGTTCCTCTAGCTTAAAACAGGAGAATCGGGGCTTGGTAATCGATCGCCTAAAACAGGACTTAAAAAACGACCTGATTGCTGGTTTATTGGTAGTAATTCCCCTAGCAACCACTATCTGGCTGACAATTACCATTGCTACTTGGGTAATCAACTTCCTCACCCAAATTCCCAAACAATTGAATCCCTTTGATGGGTTAAACCCAATTTTAGTAAATATACTTAATTTATTAGTAGGATTGGCTGTACCTCTACTAAGTATATTGTTGATGGGATTGATGGCTCGGAATATAGCTGGGCGATGGTTGTTAGATTTTGGTGAGCGATTATTACAGGCAATTCCTTTAGCAGGACAGGTATATAAAACTCTCAAACAGCTTTTAGAAACAATACTAAAAGATTCTAATGGCAAGTTTCGTCGGGTAATTTTGGTAGAGTATCCCCGCCGAGGAATTTGGGCGATCGCTTTTGTGACTGGTGCAATTAGCAGTGATATCCAAGCCCAGATGTCTCGCCCCGTGCTAAGTGTTTTTATCCCTACCACCCCAAATCCAACTACCGGATGGTACGCAGTTGTTCCTGAAGAGGAGGTAGTGAACCTCTCCATGTCCATTGAAGACGCCTTTAAAATAGTTGTATCTGGTGGCATTGTAGCCCCCAATACGTCTTTGGTTTTCTCCAAAGAGTCTACATTGGAAGTGAAACACGACGAAATCAAGCAGCAGGTTATTCCCATTGAAGAAACTTAAAATCAATCTGGCATAGTCACAAGCAAATGCGTAATGTTGTTGTTTAACTGTGCCAAAATTGATAGGCTTGTAAGTTTGTCTTGCTTAGTTAATCAGTTCTCGCACAATCACCCCTCAGTTTTATGCAACCTCGTAAACCCCAGCAAATTGCTCGTGAATTGGCGCTTTTAAGCCTTAGCCAATTGCCAGTCAACCCAAAGAAATTAGATAAATTAGAAGACGATCAACTAGTATCCAAGTTGGTGCTAGGAGCAGTACGTACTCTGACCTCAGAAGTACAAGATACCCTCGATAATGCCGCAGGTGAACTGCAACGCAGTAACGATCGCCTCTTAAGTAGCCAAACTCGGGCCTCCGACCTCAATACTGCCAGAACAATGCTTCAAGAAGCGATCGCCTGCACTCAGACAGCAATCAATCAGTTGGGTACAGCAGTTGATTTCCCAGTATTGATTCAGTTAGCTAATCAGGACAAGGGAGTTCGGAATTACGCTAAAGAGCTTGTGATTACCGTCAACGAAAATCGACACATTATAGATGAACTCATTTCTGCTGCCTTAGTAGATTGGCAAGTAACTCGCCTCGCTCAAATTGACCGCGATATCTTGCAAATCGCTGTGGCAGAAATGAAGTTCTTAGGAGTTCCAGACAGTATCGCCATCAACGAAGCTGTGGAGCTAGCCAAACGCTACAGTGGAGACGATGGCCATCGCTTTATTAACGGTGTTTTGCGCCGAGTCACTGAGCAGAAAAAAACTGCGTAGTACTGCTACGGAATTAATAATTTTTATACTGCTGTGGAGAAAAGTCTGTAGCCGCTTCTGCGGCTTCCTCCAAGCGGAACCCTTCCGAAGGGAGATGCTGCGCCAACAGAGGAAACCTTTTGTCGAACTGATTTTCTTTAAACTGGCGTTGAAAGGTGAGGATAACCCGGAAGTTTTCACCCCAAGAAAAAGTACAAAGTTAAATTAAACTCATAACTTATAACTTATAACTCATATAACTAATACTGCTGCAATGGTTTTTAATTGGTTCCGTCGTCAACATAACGATTCCTCTAACACTCCTTCTGAGAAGAAACAGGAAGAAACTCCTCCTGCAAAAGAACCCCAACCAGAGCCAGCCGAAACCTCAACACCAACTGTTGAAACTACACCAGACACAACGGCAGACTTATTGGCATTTGCGAAAGCTGCCTACAAAAATATTCAGCAAAAACAGCAAGTCGAGGTAATAGAAACCCCACCCGATCCAGCAGATACCTTAGCACCATCAATACAACCTGAAACCGCAGAAACGGTAATTGCGGAAATCACTGAACCAGAAGCAACTGAGGAACCTGCTAGTACAACCGTAGAAACAGCACAGCTAGAAGTTATTCAAGCTGCTAGTGAGGAAGAAATTACAGAAGATTCCTCAGTAGCAGCAATTGCTGAACAGCCAGATATTTCCAGCCCAGAACTCACGGCAAGTGAAGTTGAACTAACACCCACTGAACCACTAGCTACGCCAGAGGCAACACAGCCAACAGCACCAGCTAACTTATCCTTTTTAGAACGGGCGGCGGCAGAACGGCAAGCCAAGCTAGAACAACTAATAGCCACCGCCATTGAAGTTCCAGAACCGGAGGTAGTACAGCCAGTAGCTACAACCTCAGAAACAGGAGAGGAAAGTCCCGGACTGCTATTTGATGATGGGTTTGTCTGGTCAGCGAAAGTTCTAGCAGCTCAAGGTAGGAGTGCAGAAGACGTTTCTATTGAAGAAATTACCTGGCTGAAAAAGCTCCGGCAAGGGTTAGACAAAACTCGCCGTAGTATTCTCAATCAACTGAAGGCGATCGTTGGTCAAGGGCCGCTAAACTCTGCTGCTGTGACGGAAATTGAAGCATTGCTTTTGCAAGCTGATGTAGGTGTAGAGGCGACAGACTTTATTATCAATGCCTTACAGACAAAACTGCGAGAAGAAGTTACCGCACCTGAAGAAGCGATCGCTTTCCTAAAAAAAATCCTCCGGGATATGCTGGATGCACCGAGCAAAACATCCCAGAAAACTACCTTTACCCCAGAAAAAGAAACCTTGAATATTTGGTTAATCACTGGGGTAAATGGTGCCGGTAAAACCACTACCATCGGTAAAATTGCCCACTTGGGACAAAAATCTGGCTATAAATGCTTGATTGGCGCAGCAGACACCTTCCGCGCCGCCGCAGTGGAACAAGTAAAGGTTTGGGGTAGTAGAAGTGGCGTGGATGTAATTGCCAATCCGGGAAAAAATACAGATCCGGCAGCAGTTGTATTTGATGCGATCGCAGCCGCCCAAGCGCGTCAAACCGAATTACTTCTGGTAGATACAGCTGGGCGACTGCAAAACAAGAAAAATTTAATGGACGAACTCGGTAAAATCCGGCGAATTATCGACAAAAAAGCCCCAGATGCCAAAGTAGAATCTCTTTTGGTTCTAGATGCCACTTTAGGTCAAAATGGACTACGGCAAGCTGAAGTTTTTTCCCAAGCTGCCCAACTCAGTGGTGTTGTCTTAACCAAGCTAGATGGTACTGCCAAAGGCGGCGTTGCCCTTGCCGTTGTACAGCAGCTAGGTTTACCCATTCGCTTTATTGGTGCTGGCGAAGGAATTGAAGACCTACGCCCCTTTTCGAGCTATGAGTTTGTCGAAGCTCTTTTGAGTGGTTAATTGAAAAATTTCGAGTTAAAAATTTTTCTTACCAAACTTAGGACTTACGCAATATTGTATTATTCTTCTCTGGGAGACACTGCGCGTTGGCGTCAGCCTCTGACAGAGAAGGAGGTTCGATCAATTAAGCTTTTTAGCTATTTTTGCGTAAGTCTTAAAACTGATAAATTTAGGGATGACTGGTGTTGGCTATGGCGACTTACTCGTGCAACGTCTATCGAGGGGTTGGAATTATGATGGTTAAATGAAAAGACTCTTTCTGACTTTTGACTTAAAGTTCTTAGAAGATATTTCTTCTATTTTTAGTGTCATCTCTTCTATTCATATCTTACACTTACCAAATGACTCACCCCTAGAATAAATTACAGGCTAATGGTTTAACTCTGTTACCTTTGACTAAGAAGATAGAGTTACTTCACTTTTATCCAGTTTTGATGGATTTAAATTTTGCGTATTCAGCAACTCAAAATTTACAAAACGAGAAATTAAAAATGGAAAAGCTCAATCTTGGCGATTATCCGAGCATTTATGGTGTACAAATTAAGTATTTGAAAACTTATTAACATATACTCAGGTTTGGGAACGAGTGTAGTTCTGTTTTTGAGCAAATCAAGCTCGATTTGAGCGCTTATAGAGGTTTTTACTCAAAAGACTTCTAGTCTTCTAGCTAGTTGCTTCTGCCCAAAAAGTCCCTCTGAGAGCGTTATAAATTATTCTTTGAATAAAGTATTTTTATGACTTTAGAGATATGCTTTGGTAATTAAGTTATGGAAAAATGAAAAATTTTCTGATATATCAGCGAAACTAGTAATTTTTACGGGTAAAATTTGGACTAAAAATACATGATTTGAAATAACTAATATTCCATCAAAAATACAATAAGCAAATAAAATACTTATAAAATTTGCCTGTTACGTCTTTATACTCTTGCTAAAATGGCAAGTCTTGTCTAAATATGGTTTAGCAATGCCAAAGCCAAAAGATTTATAAATCATCTAAAATCTGCCAATATAAAGTGCAATAATACCCGTGCCTGTGTCTCAACTGCCCTCTCAACCCACTGATAATAGTAGTAGTGCCGCGACGGATGTCACACCAGTCGTGGCACTCAAAGAACTCGTGGCAAGGTTGCACCGGGAACAGAACAAAATTCAAGATTTGCTAAGTTCTTTAGGATTTGCCCTGAGAAGTTTCAATAATTTGAATCAGTTTTTAGAACTGATTCCGCTGATGGCAACAAGAGTGACAGATGCAGACGGTAGCGCCCTGTTTCTCTACAAACCTAATGGTCAAGTCAGGTTAGAACAGTTACATTGGCAAGATAGTGGCCAGCGCAAGAATATCCGCAAAGCGCTAGAAATAGCCAGTAGTCAAATCACGCTTTTACCCAATACTGCACCTCTAGCGAATGCCACGGGGATTTTGGATGACCAGATGCATCGCTATTTGGGGCCAGATGTGCAAATCTTTGGTACGGCGATTCTGGTAAAGCATACAGAACGGGGATGGCTCTATGTCTTGAGCCGCGATCCAGAATATAGTTGGACAGAAACCAGGCAAAAGTTAGTTAGGTTAGTGGCAGACCAAACAGCAGTAGCGATCGAAAACGATGAACTAGCTGTAGAACTAAGAAAAAAAGAACGCTTAGACCAAGAATTAGAAATTGGCGCAGAAATTCAACGGCGACTTCTACCACGTCAATGCCCTACAATTCCTGGTGCAGTCCTAGCTGCACGCTGTAAACCTGCCAATCGCGTCGGCGGAGACTATTACGACTTTATTGCTACCAATCATAATAAGATTCAGCCCAAGATCAAAGGTGGCAGCGAAACTAGCCGCTGGGGTTTAGTTATTGGAGATGTCATGGGCAAAGGTGTCCCTGCTGGGCTGATTATGACGATGATGCGGGGAATGCTACGGGGAGAAGTGTTACATGGTAATTCCCCAGCCGGAATTCTACAAAACTTAAATAGAGTTATGTATGCGGATTTGGAAAATTCCCACCGCTTTGTAACACTATTTTACTCAGAATATAACCCCTACAGCCGAATTCTGTCTTATAGCAATGCGGCACACAATCCTCCTTTATGGTGGCACGCAGCTACAAAAACTGTCACCCGTTTAGATACTTTGGGAATGTTAATCGGTTTGGATGCTAACAGCCAATATGAAGATGCCCAGGCACAGCTAGAGCCTGGAGATACAATTATTTACTATACAGATGGCTTAACTGATGCCGCTGCTGCTGGTGGCGATCGCTTCGATGAAGACAATTTTGTTACTGGCTTCAATACTGCTTGTAAATACTGCAATGGGCCAGAGGAGATTGTAGATTACCTATTTGACCAAGTTCAGCAATTCATCGGTGCTGATAAACAAAACACTGATGATATGACACTAGTTGTTCTGCAAATCTTATAATCATTGGCTATTTATACTCGATCGAGTCCATTAGTCAATGCTTGAGTTTATGGTGACAGAGGATTCACCACAGTGATTACACTAAATTTAATTTTTTATTTATTTTTCTTTGAATTTTCGTAGCGATCGCCCAAATGGTTGCACATCAACCTTTTTTGGGAACTTGTTTGTATTTAGCCTTTAGGATAATACATAAAAAATGATCGTTAGAATACTTTTCTGTTCAATTAAAAACTATATATTTTGCACATCTAGCACAGTAGGAAACGCCAAGGGGGAGAGCAGGTAAAAGGTAAAATGTACAAGGTAAAAAGTAAAAGGTAAATTTACTTCTTCATTTTTGCTTTCTTTCTATCCTTGTGACGCAAGCATTTGGTCTGCTCCCTTTTGGCGTTTTAATTTTTCTTTCTCCGCCGTAGCAAGTTCACAACAGCTACGACGGAGTTTTGCTTTCTTTGTTTCTTCGTCCTAAATTTGGTTTTTTAAACTTCCTTGCTATTTCAGCGAATAAGCTTCATTTAATAATTTGTCAAGATATTTCTAGAAAATATTTTCGATGAAGAATTTAGATTGCTATTCTTGCGCCCCAGCTTTTTGCAGACTCCGCACCACATTTTTATAACCATTAAATTCTGCAATCATCAAAGCAGTATAACCGCCACGGTTTTTCAAATTCACATCTGCCCCAGCTTGGAGTAATAACTGCACAATTTCGCCATAACCTCCTGAAGCCGCCCACATCAATGATGTGGCCCTCGCTGAGTCTTGAAAATTCACATCTGCCCTCTTTGCCAGCAGCAAATGTACGATCTCTTTGTGTTGGCGTTCGGTTGCCTTGATCAAAGCAGTTTTGCCATCATCCCCTGGAATGTTGACATCAGCACCATAGTCTAACAACACTTGCACCGCTTGGGTATGTCCTTGTGATGCAGCCAACGTCAAAGGTACTTCACCAAGATTTTTCCCATTTATATCTCCGCCAGAACGTAGCAGTGCCTCGACAATTTGGCTATGTCCTTGCAATGCTGCTACAAGCAGTGGTGTATCGCCCAGGTGGTTGCTAATTTGGACATCTGCACCTCTGTTAAGTAATATTTGCACAACATCAATGTAGCCTTCCACAACGGCAAGGTGTAAGGCAGTTTCACCATCTCGATCTTGAAGATTAATCTGGGCACCTCCATCTAGTAAAGCTGCTGCGATCGCACTGTGTCCAGCCGCTGCTGCTGCCGATAGGGCTGTTCCACCATCAGCGTTTTTCACATTCACATCAGCCCCTGCTGCTAGCAGTGCTTCCACAATCTTTAGATGTCCTAAGTCTGCCGCTAGCATTAAAAGTGTCTCACCCTCCTCATCTGGGATATTTACATCGATACCAGTTTGGAGAATTGCTTGTAAAACTTCTATTTTTCCCTGCTTAACGGCAAGTTTCAACGCCGTATCATTATCTTTATCAACAATATTAACTTCGGCACCAGCAGCCAATAAAACTTGCACTACATCGATATAACCTTTGAGGACTGCTGCCATTAATGCTGTACTGCCATCTTCATTAGTGGCATTGACATCTGCACCTTTAGATAGTAAAAGTTGCAAAATGTCAAGCTGTTTGGCACTAGCCGCCAACATCAAAGCTGTTAAACCATAGAGTTTTCTGGGCAAGTTGATATTTGCCCCAGCATCGAGCAGCGATCGCACAATTTCGGTGTAGCCTAAATTGGCAGCAAACATTAACGCCGTGGTACCTTGGCGATCGCACGCGTCCACCCTTGCACCAGCAGCCAGTAGCGCACACAGCCCCTTAATATCACCACTTTTAGCAGCTTTGAGCAGCAAAGTATCGTTGTTTTCAGTCATGGATGAGATCCCACACAAGGGGTTTTGTTCGTCTACCCTCAAAATTTAGTCTGAGATTGTTTATCCACTTTGGCAAGAGGGTGAAGGAAAATAGTCGGGGACGTGCGGAAGTCTCTTTTAATTTGTGCAACATTAAGCACAGAAAATAGAGTTATGCTAATTTTTATAAATATTTAATAATTAATTAGGCGAGAACACGATGAGTCTGGAACTTTCTACGTCGGTGAAATATTGGCTGAACTTCTTCCACCCGGTGCTCATGTGGGCGCTATTAGTACTCTCAATTTATGCTGCCTATTTGGGACTGCAATTACAGCGTACCAGAAATGCTCAAGGGGAAGAAAAGAAAGAACTGATTAAAGGTAGATATAACGTCAGACACTACCAAATCGGTTCTATACTCCTAGCTTTGATGGTAGCAGGTGCGATCGGAGGGATGGCTGTCACTTACATCAATAATGGTAAGTTGTTTGTCGGGCCTCACCTGCTGGCAGGACTTGGTATGACAAGTCTAATTGCATTTTCTGCTGCTTTGTCCCCTTATATGCAGAAAGGGGCAAATTGGGCGCGTGCAACTCACATTTTAATAAATTTCACTCTTTTGGGACTTTTTGCTTGGCAGGCTGTTACTGGGGTGCAAATTGTCCAAAGAATTCTCACTAAAGCATAGTCCTTTGCCATTTGTCCTTTGTCATTTGTCATTAGTAGATGATAAATGACAAAGGATTGTTGACTCAGCGCTTTTGTTTAGAATTCCCAGGAAATGGTATTTCTAAAGATTTATGAAAATCTTCCTGAACTTTGCGAGTTAAGCGGCGGGAGACTTGGCGGACAATTTGGTTAAGTAAGCGATCGCCTGTAGATTGAATTATAGATTTGGGTAATCGCTGAATAAACCGGGGAAAGTGAAGATAAACTATCAAATCCAATTCCCATTCAACTCTTGTAACCTTACCAATGCTAGTGGAAACATCGGTTTCTTTTAACTCTAGAGATGCACGATAGTCTACGTCATAACCAGGCGGTTGGTAGTCAGGAATGGGGATTGTACGGATGCGGTAAATACCCTCCTCTGGGGGCAACAATTCCAAACCTATTTTCGGTTCTACTTCATAACCGAAAGAACCAAAACGACCAATTGTTAAAGCATAGCCATTTTCCCCAAGTGATTGCACCTTCATGGGTTCAGCGCAGCGCGCAAACCATGAGGCGTGAGAATTGAGATACTCAGCAACCTTCTCTACTGGGGCAGCCATTTCCATACAATCTTGATAACGACCGTAAAATTTTGTCAACGTCGCTACATTTGGTTCTGTTAATGTGTCCTCGGCTTCTTGGCTGGACGCTACAGGTAAAACTGCTTCTGTTATTTCCCAGGATTTATATTCGCCTTTTCTTGAAAGCATAAATGCATTACTGTATATTTTGGCGTTAGTCTATATTAATGATTCCCCACACACCTGGGTCATTTCGCATTCAGATCCTATTTTGACCGAAACCTCATGAATCTGCGAGTAACTCCATAGAATTACTAAAATAAAGAACTGAACAAGCACACAATAGTTTCCCAGGATAGCATTTATCATGAAAGCATTTGTAGCAGGGGCAACAGGTGAAACAGGTCGCCGGATTGTGCAAGAATTAATCGCGCGGAATATTCCCGTCCGAGCCTTGGTGCGGGATATAGAGAAAGCTAGGGGTATTCTGTCTCCTGAAACCGAATTAGTGTTAGGCGATGTGTTACAACCAGAAAGTTTAAGTGCTGCCTTGGGAGATAGCACAGTTCTATTGGTTGCGACTGGGGCAAAACCTAGCTTTGACCCCACTGGCCCCTATAAAGTGGATTTTGAAGGGACTAAAAATTTAGTAGATGCTGCTAAAGCAAAGGGAATTGAGCATTTTATCTTAGTTTCTTCTTTGTGTACTTCTCGGCTTTTCCATCCGCTGAATTTGTTTTGGCTAATTTTGTTGTGGAAAAAACAAGCTGAAGAGTATATTCAAAAAAGTGGTCTTACTTATACGATTGTCCGACCTGGTGGGTTGAAGAATGAAGATAACTCCGACCGCATCGTGATGCAGAGTGCAGATACGCTGTTTGATGGTAGTATTCCCAGGCAGAAAGTTGCACAAGTTGCTGTTGAAGCGCTGTTTGAAGCAGATGCACGCAATAAAATTGTCGAAATTGTTGCCAAACCTGAAGCAGCTTCAAAAAGCTTTAAGGAGCTATTTCAGCAGTGCTGATATTTCACATGATTTTATTGCTTCTGTCTACTTAATTCTCATCCCCAAGATAATCGGCTCACATCTTTAGGGAAAAGTGATTTTTATGGCTCTGCCTACGCACTTTTTCAATTCGCCCCTTGATTATGCTCCTTAAAGCGATCGCTCCATCTCCCCTGCAAGGGCTTGTTCCCAAATTGGCAGATCCTCCGGTCGATCGACATCAGCTAAGGGCAACAAGTCCGCGTATGATAAATTAAGTTTCTGGGCAATATCCACGGTTTTCTGGAATACTTGAGCAGTTCCCCACTCGATGTTAACGAATAACTCCGGGATGGGTTGGCGCAAACCAATTAAGTAATATCCACCATCGATCGCAGGCCCAAGTACGAGGTCAAAGGCGTGTAACTTCTCAAAGGCTGTTGCTAAAATCTGGGCATTCACTCCAGGACAATCTGTACCAATGATAATTACTTTTTCTGCACCAGATTGAAAAGCATTAAAAAGCGATCGCGCCATCCGCAAACCTAGATCCCCTTCACCTTGAGACTGGTAAAGCAAATCCAACCCCAGCCAGTCTTGCATAAGTTGCGAATCGCCGCCTGCAAACCGCACTTCCACAGATATGTCAATGGCTTTTTGCAATTCTTGAACCTGAAATATTGTATGCTCAGTCATTTCCCGTTGAAGATTGGCAGCACCAACATTTCCCAAAGCAGGTATCAATCGGGTTTTTGTCCTACCTGGTTCTGGATAACGGGTGAAAATAATCAGGTGCTGTTTTGGGCTTGCTGGTAAGTTCAGCACACAATACCTTGTTTAACAACTAAAAATATCTTAATAGCAATACTTGTCGTTTTCGTTGGCTCTAGAATGATCTTTTCCCGTCCGCATAGCCCCCAAAATGGTAGAAACATAGACACAACGTCTAACTTTACCACCATTCAAGCTGTAGAAGGTTATCTGTCCTAATCCGCCTACAGTACATTGATTTCCAACTTCAGAGATCGGACAACCGTGATAGTTAAATAAAACTCGCCACATTTGCTGTGAAGGGTGTTTTAGTAAAGTTGTCTCCTTTTTTCCTTTATTGTTTTCCTCTTCATCAATGCGAATGTTCGGCTCAAGACTATGCCATAAGTTGCCATTGTTTTTAACAGCATCAGGAATGAATTGTCCTGCCTCTGCTTGATGAACTGCCCATTGCACGACACCATTTTGTATACGAAAACTGGTTTGCCTAGTTAATTTATCTTTAGTGGCTTGGCTTTGTGCTTGGCGCATAGCATAATAAACCTCATTTTGACTAGTGTTGAGACGACGAGTCTCCACAAAAGCCAGCCAATTAGATATTCCGAGCGTAGCTAATATACCAATTAATACAATAACTACTAAAATCTCTGGTAAGGTAAAACCACTGTTGGAATGATTATTCTTCAAGAGATTTTTTGCAGAAACTAAAGACGGTAGATGCACCAGGCTATTCATTTTTATTCTGAGAGTTTTTCAGCTACCTAGCTGTTAAACAATTTTCAGTTTGTTTAGCTTTTTACTTCGCGCTGGTTAGTAATATTTTCGAGCAACGTAGGCATTAAAATAATTATAAAAATTTTTAATAATAATTTTAAAGTAAAGTTTATTCGCTGAAATCTTGAAGAATTATTCAGAATATAATTCCATAAGAATTTAGCCGCAGTTAAAGCTTTCTGTCGATTAAACGGCTTTTGTAGAGCTTTGCATGTCAGGTATTTATATAAATTTGCCAGACTGAGATTCCAAGTACTTTTAAGTGCTAAAGGTCTTTCCTTATATGCTCTATCAAGCACTTGCAAGCAAGCTTTTTCTTGTCTTATAAGATTAGAAGAAACGGAATTAGCACTTATTCTGTACAATATTTGTACAAATGGTACGCATACAAAATCAAACTGACAAGCTAATCGCAACCACATATCCCAATCTTGAGCAGCATTTAGAGATTCATCAAATCCACCTAATTTGATTAAAGCTTCTCTACGAATTAAAGGATTGGAGCCATTCTCTAAAAAGTTTGTCAACAATAACTTTTCATAAACGTCTCCATTGGCTGTAACGTGTGTACCAGAGAGTACTATTTCACCATTTTCATCGATATAATCAGTCCAACTGTAAGCAACTGTCGCAGTAGCATTTTCTTGCAGAGCCTTTAACTGAGACTGAAGCTTATCAGGTGTCCAAAGATCGTCCGCATCTAAGAAACTAACAAATTCTCCAACTGCAAGCTGTAGACCTCGGTTACGACTAACGTTTCCACCAGCATTGGTATAAGAAAATATTTTTATTCGAGGATCTTTAATTTGTGTAACAACATCTAAAGTTGAGTCTTCTGAACCATCATTAATTACAATTAATTCTAGATCGCTCAAAGTTTGATTTAGAACAGATTGAATTGTATGATAAATAGTATTTTCACTATTATAAGCGGGTATAATTACAGAAGTTTTCGGCAAATCTTGACTATAGTTAATCATTTGATAAGGCTAATTTATTTTTTAATCCTTTGCGCAAATTAGATTTTAAGTAGTAAAAAGGACTCATCATACTAGCCAAGTAAAATTCCATTTCAAAAAGTGCAATTAAATTACTTTTCAATTCCCCTCTATAGTGAATACGGTGCTTTAATACTCGGCGTAAATTCCCCAAAATAGTTTTTATAAACAGTATTGGTTTTTGCCAATTTTTAGTATTTATCAAGCTTAACTGGAAAATACACAAGCCACAACCGCGTGCCAGAGTTAAGAGATAATCTCTCTCAAGTCGCCAGCGTGGTATTTGATGATAAGTGTGCATGGTAGGATTATACCAAATCTGCCAGCCTGCATAATGTATGTAAAGCAATGGTTCATAGTCATCACCCTGTACGAAAATACCAGGCAACTTCCCACTTAAATTAGGCCGCTGTGGTACATTTTCACGCCATACCTGTTTCCGAACAACAAGCGCCGCACCAGGAGGAAGTCTTAAATTATCTGCGTCAAATAAATATGGATTTGAACCATGTTCTCTGATAGCTAAAAAAGCTTGAATTCTTTCAAAATTTTCTGGTGGGTTTACTTCAAAATCACCATGAATCTGTCCACTCCAAGCACCTGCTTGAGGATGCTCTAATCCAAAGGTATATGCTTCTGATAACCAATCAGGTGCAGGTAAATTATCATCATCTAAAAATGCGATTAGCTGCCCTTTGGCTTCACGTACTGCTCGCAATCTCGCAAAAGCTGCTCCCTGTTCGGTTTCTAAAACATATCTTAAATGACAGTTTCCATTATATATTTTTTGGTAATTCTGGATAATTTCAAAGGTATTATCAGAACTATTATTATCCACAATAATAATTTCCCAGTTAAGTTGTTCTACTCCTGTCTGTGTTAATAGCTTATCCAAAATTTTAGGTAAACGGGTTGCTCCATTGTATGCAGGAATGGCGACGCTAATATCTAAATTTTCAGCTGTTAATTCAGTCATAATGCCTAAGGTTTTAGTAATTTATTTTTTAAAATATCCATTTTTCCAAAGATAAAAAGGACTAATGAAACTACTTAAAAAAAGTTCCATTTCACAAGCTGCTACCAAATCATCTTTTAGATTAGTTCGATATTTGAGTAAGTGTAACGTGATTTTACGTAAGTCATTTATCATATAAGATAAAAGAGCAAATGGTCTATATATTTGTTTAATATTTACCATTCTAGTTACACAACGGCTAAGTCCAATCCCTCGGAAAAATGGAATCAAATAATCTTTCTGCAAACGCAATTTGGGTATTTTGTGTGATATTTCCATTTCTGGGTTATACCAGATTTGCCATCCTGATTTTTGGATGTAAGACAACATCTCTAAATCTTCACTGGTAAGCATATTGCCTTTAACTCTGCCAGTTAAAATCGACTTATCAGGTACACTTTCTAACCATGCTTGTTTACGGACAACAAGTCCGGCTGAAGGGGGTAGTAATTTTTTAGATGCTTCATATAATAGCGGTAGATTACCCCGCTCTGTAATTGCTAAGAATGGAGCAATTCGCTTAAAGTTTTCCGGTGGTTCTACTTCCCAGTCTGGGTGAATTTGGCTGCCATAAGCTCCAGCTTTAGGATATTTTTCACCAAAAGCATAAGCTGCGACTACCCAATTTGATACTGGGTAGTTGTCATCATCTAGAAAACCTATGAATTTACCTTTAGCTTCTAAAACTGCCTTTTTTCGAGCATAAGCTGCGCCTTGTTTTGCTTCAAAGCAATACTTTAAAGGGTAAGGACATCGCCAATCTTTTTGATAGGTTTGAACAACTTTAGCTGTATTATCATTGCTGTTATTGTCTACAACTATAATTTCCCAAGATAGATTTTCGGTGTGAACTTGGTTTTGTAGTCGTTCTAGTAGTTCAGGCAAACGATTTTCACCGTTATAAGTTGGGATAGCTACAGTAAAGTCAAGGTTCTCAGTCATTTTCCGAAAAGTAATTTTGATGACGCTTATTATTATGTTCAGGCAATGGCTAATTTATCAATGGCTCTTAAATGAATCTATCAAATATTAAAACTGCACATGATGTTTCAATTTTGCTATCAACGTGCAGTTTTATGTTCAGCAATCTTACGTATTTTTTAACAAATCTTGGTATTTAAATTACTTAACTGCAATTATTATCTTTTGCTGTCACTATTGAGCCTAAGATAGTTTTCACAATAACACATCGCTTTACGCTACTAGCCAATGTAGGATTTGCAGAGCTTGGTACAGCTACCACTATTTGTAACCCAGATGTTCCAAGGCTTGCATTGGGTAAAGTTCCCATATAGTCAAAAGTAATTTTTGCTGATGCATTTAAAGAATAGGATACAGTAGAATCGGCAGTGTTTTCAGTAGTGCTATTTAGATTTGTACCTAGCAAAAATTTATCAGAGCTAACGCCTACATCCGTTCCTAAAGGTTTCCACGTGCTGATTTCAGCTAAAGGCAAATTGCTACCATCACTCTTTTTGGTAGGAAAAATAGCAACCTCTTGAGTTGTGCTATTTTTCCGAAAACTGACACTGTAGCTAAGTTTTTTGTTTTTAGCTTCGCGCTGTGCTTCTTGCAGTGCTGCGAAAACGGCGTCGTTAAACTTATTGATCCGTTGCCGATTTACAAAGGCAGCCCAACCAGGAGCTGCGATCGCTGCTAAAATTCCTACTAGCAGCAGTACTACTATTAACTCTATAAGACTAAATCCAGCATCTTGTTGCTTGTAGCCATTAGTAGAGGGTCTATTTGCTAAATATTGCTGCTTTAGCTTTGTTTTTCGGCTGTGCAACTGGAAATAATTTAATAGTCTTAAACTAAGAATATTCGCCATACTATCCTGCTTTTAGTAATATTTGTCAAAGATAGAAGCTATTTGGTAAAGATAAAGCTACTTCCTTGAACCTTAATGTTTGCACTCGGAAAATAACTAGATTTACTCTGCGCGTAACGTGCTTTAGTTTCATCTTGTATTAAACGAGCTTGTGCATTACCCCTTAAATAAACTTCCGCAGCACTTCTATTATCTGCGCTAACTGAATCTACACAAGCATAAAAGCCTCTTCTAGCAAGGTTTGCGACTGCTGGAACTTGACTAAAGTCAGTAGAACAAGTCACTGTTGCTGTAGCTGTTGGGGTTTCCTGTGCTGTTGTTGTTTGATCTATAAAATCAACCAACACCACAGGAACTTGATCGTAACTCCCCCCTCCTGCCCAACTATTCATTTTTGCTTGTAACGTTATGCCTTTTTGTGACAAGTCAAATGGTTTAAAACCTTTATTTGGACATGGGAGATATTTTTCGGTGGTAAATCCATCGCCGCAAGCACCTACTATAGCAGCAGTATTTGGAACGCCATCTTTAATTTCCCATCTAGCGATGCGTGCAGCGTTAGACCAAGTAGTATTAGTGTCTTTAATTAAATAGTAGGCAACTAATGAGTAAACAAAAGTATCATCTTTTTGAGTGCCTGTAATTGTGATTGCTTGATTAATTAATGCTCGTTTCCAAAAAACAAGCACAGGAACTTTATCTGTTCCGTTAGGTAGTTGATTCCCAGTTGTACTTGCATTTGGGCAAGTATTAGCGGTACTAGTATCAACAGTACCGCTTAGACAAGCAATTCCAGTAGCATCATAAATATATATTGCTTGTTGGAGATCGCGAGTAATATAATCTAGTGCAGCTTTAATTTCTTGCTCAGAGTTCGCTTTGGCTTGTTCCTGACCATCAGTGTTTAAAATACTGATCATAAAACTTAGTAACGGCGTAATTACTAAAAATGCAATGAGCATAGCCACCAATAATTCAATCAGGGTAAACCCACTATTTTTATTTCGCTTGTGAGAGGGTTTTAGCTGAGTACTTAACAGCCACCTCAATATATTCATTTTGCTACAGGTTCTCCTTTATGACCGATACTGAGTTATGAAATTATTTATGTTTAACGGGTTAATTATGGTTGACAACCACCAAGGCGATCGCACAAAGCGCTATAGGAGCTTTGACCCCTGACGATTTCAGTTGTCATTTCTACTAGTGGTGCTTTGCGATCGCCTAATCCCCCAGTGAATGTTGCTGCTGTTTTTCCATTGCTATCACTACCTTTTTTCAAGCTACCAGTACCGATGAAGGCATCTGAACGATATACCCGAACTCCCAAACGATAGCCTTGACCTTTATCAGCATCACTATCTGTAACAGCAACGCGAATAGCTTGAATGTAAAACAGATCGCTAGTACAGTCGGGATTAGCAAGGCTGCCATTTTTGTTAAAGCAATACAAACCAGTGCTAGCAGTAGGAGCTAACGTACTACTCAATAAATAGTCACTGCTTGAACTGGATACATTTCTAGTTGTGCTAGCAGTTAGTGTAACGGTGATTGTCGGATCTGAGATTGTTTTAGACTTTATAGCATCAACGAAGGCTTTAGCCGCTCCTGTTGCCAATTCCACCCGTTTAGCTTGTACACGAGTTGCTGTTGACATTACTAAGACAGGTGCGATCGCTACTAGCAAAATGGCAACTACGAGGATTGCCACAAGCGACTCAATGATCGTAAAACCAGAATCGTTAGACTGAGCAGATAATTCTTGTAGTTGGCGTGGGTTCATACTCGATTTCTTAATAAGGCTATGTTTTAAAGTAATTTGCGATCGGGTGTAATATATTTGTAACCTCTCTCCAAACCTCTCCTCTACAAGGGGAGAGGCTTTGAATTTTCTCCCTTCCCTATTAGGAAAGGGGGCTAGGGGGTTAGGTCTGTTAACGTGGTCTATTCACCCGAAAAGTGATGTAAAAACTCTCATTCAAACACTTTAGGATGGTTGGAGTTGGCAGCTAGTAGGACGTTCAGTTGCTGGTAGTGCAAATTTGAAACCACTGCCAAAGTAAGTAGTGTCCGCAGTCTCAAATCCATCTGATGTTTGAGTTTGTACACCACACAACAGAGTTTTCACCCAAAGGTCATCGCGGCCTACTTCTCTGAAGTATTCATTCGGAGGATCTGCTGCTGGAGTTACAAAGCGCTGGGCAAACAAGTCGGGGTTTTGCGCCAATAACGCCACATCAAAACCCCAGTTACGGTTAGGAGGCATATAATAAGGCGCTTCACCACTAGGATTAGTGATGTAAGTACTATCTGATGTGTAACCAGGTCTTGCAGAATTCAGAAGTCTGTAAAAGATACTGTTATTATTCAAAAGGTTAGCAGCGCTAGTATCATTAGGGTCAGAAGTGGTTGCAGGAGGAATTGTTGGCCCTGGTCTGACAAGAACTTGGAATGGTGCAGTAGCATAGATACTGCGTTTAAATTGGATAAATGAACCGTTGATATTGGCATCAATCGCATCCCAGTTTTCTAAGAAGCGCACAAAGTTATGCAAACCCCCATTGATTTCGTAGGTACTTGCACCCACACGAGCCGGAGTATCACCAGCAGCAACTACTAGATTAAAATTTGTTTGACTTGCCTGAGACAACCATCTAGTGTTTTTAACTACACTAGATGATCCTGCTAAAGCAGCGTAATTTAGAGTAGATGGTGTTGCGGTTGTTAGTTGTAATTGCAATACAGGTTCAAATAGCGGCTGGTATGACGCATCTCTGCTGGGTGTAGCGCTGAATAGTGACGCGTCTGTGGCTCCAGGAAAATCCCTAAGCGAACCAGAAGCCGGTAGTTTGGGGTATCTGTAGAATACACGATTAGTATTGTTGTATTTGATCTCGCTTATAGTTGATGGTGGTGGGCTAGTAGAAGTACTTGTTGTGGTTGCAAACCATAGAGCATTAGTTGCTATGTCAGGTATACTAAGCGCGTCTATCAAACCACCTATGATAATTAGCGGCAATTCTCTTACTACACTTAATTTAATACCTAGTGGAATGGGAGTAGCACTAGTATAATTTATTGCATTATTACTAATATCAACAAGCTTCGCAAAATCAGCATTAGTCGTTGCTACATTATATTTCCGTTTGAACGCAACCCTACGAGCAAATCCTTCAAAACCAGTTCTTGGCGATCGCGCAGTTGTACCAGCTAAGAGTCTGGTAAGATCGGTTACACCTACTACATCACTAGACCTTTTTAGGATTTCTGTGTTTAGGTCTAAAGCATTACCTGTATCAGTATCACTATCTAAACCCACATACCAGTCACCCGGTTGACACTCTGAAACTGGTATTTTGAAGCACATCTCCATTACATACTCAGGGAAACTTCCTCGACGCTGAATGGGCGTGACAAAGTTGTTCACGTAAGAACTGTTATTGTTTACTGAGTCGGTAGAAGTAGGAGTACCTGTATAGTAAGTATCACCACCAGAGTTAGTCAAGAAATTAGATGAAGTGACAAAGTTGTTATTCCAGAAACCTACCTTCAGCCGACTGAGTACAACGTTAGGATCGTTCCCTTGGTTATTTCGCAAGTCGTAATCACCTTCATTGCGGAAACCTTCACGGAAGTTACCAGAGAGCAAGGTAACAGCATCGGCAATTACTGATGCTGGTCGCCAAGTTTCGCCTGTTGTGCAATTTGGTAGTCTAGGGTCACTAGGCCGACAAGCAAAGTCAGGATCGCGATTTGCCGCAGCACGAGTGTAAAATTTAGTATCGTAGGTAGCAGCGCTGGGAGCAGGTAAAAGATCCGGGGTTTTGAATTCTTGTTTAGTGTGCAGATTAAAATCGCCTTTAACATACACTGGTAGCTCAGTTGCTAAAATTAAGCCTTTTTCTTCTGCTCTGTAATTAGTCTGGCGACTCAAGTTAGTGCCATTAATCAACATAATGGCGTTAGGTCGCCGTTCTGGATCGAGATTGTAGTCACTAGCGCTGATATTTTCACTAGTTGGGTTACTGCGATCTTTTTGAGCATCATCACGAGAGGCATAGATAATGCCGCTATTGGGTAATAGATATTCGTTATCCGATGCAGCGCCGATTGCTTGTGTGCGAAGCTGACCTAAATTTATACTAGTAGCACGAATTTCTAGAGGCTGACGCTGTTCAACTTCTAAATTGTAGTTTCCAGTTAATGTACCACCTTTATCTATAGCCTTAATTTGTCGGGCATCAAGAAATGCAGTTTCTTTGATTGCGCCATCAGGAATGTAGGTAGTACTCCGAGACAGAGTGCCATCAGCAATCTGTATTGCACAGATAGTAGAGTCAATTGCTGATTGTTCAGAGAGAGTGAGTTTACTGGTAGTTGCTTTGGCCAGTGCTTGCCGTAGTAGAGGATTCACAAGGCGGCCATTGGGAAATACCAAGTTAGCTTGATATTTCAAGCGATCTAGCAAAGCTACACCAGTGTTAGTAACATCATCAGCATTAGCCCCAGGTGTTAAAAAACCATAGGCATCTACCGCTTGTCCTCTAGTTATACCATCAGATGCAGTAGCGGGAGCAGCATAAACAATCCCATTGTTAGATGCTGCTGCTGTTGTCGAATTAAGGGGATTATAGGTGTTTGTAGTTGCTGTTGTCTGATTGGTAGGGTTGTAGTAGCTACTTACACAGGCCATGGGTGTTTGATAATCGTCTGGTGTACTCGCCTGAGGACTATAAGAATTAAAATTGTAGTGATACACCACCGTGGCACGCATTACTAAATCACCACGTTTTTGTTTACTTGCATTCAGAGGATCGGTCGGATCGGATACAACCATAGGCATAGTATCTGGCCAGACTACAGTGCCATAACTTTCGTTGACTCCCGACGTGCTTGGGTCGTCAACCAAATCGGGCTTTCCTCCTCGTGTTGGAAGAGTAGGTTGGACGAGTGTTCTTAGTCCAGAACCTGTAGGTGTATATACTCCTGCGCCTGTAATCACCCTCAGTCCACCGACCACATCAAGGGGATTAGATCGCGGTGAAGCGGCTGAAATTTCCCAAAAACCATCACGTCCTGTTACCCCTAAATCTGATAACTGTCTGACGCGAGTGGTACGTGTTCGATCTTTGGTAGTGCTACTTGTCCACCTCACAGCAGGAGTGATGGGTTGAGGATCGTTGTCTCCTACAAAGTCTCCTTTTGTGCTGTCCCAGATAAGTTCAGGCAGATTGTTGCCTAGTACGATGCGATCGCCTAACTCTGTTTCTATTACAGGAGTATTATCTACAACGTCTGGATCTCTAGTAGGTAGTTGCGCTGTATTTAGTGTTAGTGTTGTATTAGTATCTGTTGGATAAATCCAGGCATCCATTGGACGTAGCGTATTAACAGAACCTTGCATAAAGGTTGTTGCATCTGTTATAGAGTCGTACTCAGTAGTGCCAGTTTTTATAATAGCAGAAGTACCATAAGGAACTTCTCTAAATGGTATACGCCTAGTACGCTTACGAAACCAGTTTTCTAATTCTTCCTTACGTACTTTAGTCGCATCTAAGCTTGGATCGTTTAGAGTCCGGTTAGTTATATTAGTTCTGATTTCTTGAGGATCAGTAGTCGTAGCATTGTTAAGTTGTGCCTTCACTAATAAGTCTATGCGTTGAGCATAAGCCTGAGTGTTATACGCAATGTCATTCGAGTTATTTGAAGTGGTTTTATTAGTAGATACTAAAGTTTTATTTGTAGTAGGCGCACCATTTTCTACAAATAAATCTACGTTTGTTCCACCTGTATCACTTGTACTGATTGGACTACCAGTTGCAACATTACCGCCAACAACTATCTTGCTATTTTCTCGTTCGTAGTAACATGAATACCTACTACTGACCTGAAATAGGGTTATATTTTGACTGGTTACAGCAGTAAATAAGTTACTGTTAGTAAAGATGCGTCCATTGAGACGGAATCTCGGTCCTGGTGTAATATCTAAGTCATCCTCATAAACAACGGCATTATTAGTAATAGAAACTTGACTACGATCTTGTTGCATTTCTAATGCCGAGAAGCCCTTATTACCTCGATACTTCTCATATTTGGTTGTATCAAGAGAAGTAGCTTGAGCAATATCACTAATGGGAACTGTTACTGCATATACGAAAAAGCTTTTTTTCAATTCGCCAGTTGGTAGCTTATACCAACCCGAACTACCTACTAAGCTGGCACTAGTATCACCAGCTACGTCACAAGCTCCACCTGCCTTAGCTGGTAGCATCGGAGGGGTTCTAGCATCTAGTGGGCTTCTATTTCGGAGTGTACCAGTTTGAGGGGGAGTACGGAAGTAGATACCATAGAGAATAAAGCTATCAAATTTACCGTTATTATCTGTATCGGCAGGAAATTTCCAGGCTGTTTGTATTTTCTCTTGATTTTCTAAAGCCATACTACTAGCTGCTTCAATCATCGGATTTGAAGTACTTTTATTAAGGTTATAAGCCAGGGTTATAGGAGTTTCATCACCAAATGTATAGATAGAAAGTTTATTAACTAAGGTATTGTATAGGGTTAGATTTGATGGGACAGAGCGTGGTAGAGTCGGGTCAGCAAACAGTGCACTTATTTTGGCTTTCGCCCTGTCTAAAGCAGGGGTAGCGGCTTGCATTGTCGCTTCATTTACGCGGACATTACTAGCATTTTTAGAACGCTCAAAAGACCGAAATAAAATTGCAGTTGTTAACAGTACGACTACCAAAACTACCATCGCCACTGTTGGCAATACAAAGCCAGAATTGACTGACCCGCGTCTTCTTTGAGTACCAAAGATAGTTCGCAAAAGCCAAATAAGTTGCTTATTAATTGCAGATAAAAGCTGCTTGCTAATTTTTATGAAGGTTTTTTGAATTACCTTGAATAGCTGACGTTTTCTAGACATATCTGCTTCCTGGTCAAGTGGATTATAACGAATTTTCTATTTTTTCAAAGTTTTAACTCATGCCTATCAAGTATTTTTACAGGCATTACATGAGACGATATTTATCTAACGACTAGATTTTGCTTTACTAACTTCCAAACTAAAGTAGCTATGAAAAAGATAATTTATTAAAGTTATATCATTTATGAAGTTTTCATTTGATCCGGTAAACACTGATTTTTTCAGAATTATTTAGTTCAAGTCTGATAAATAATAAGAGCATTAGTTCACAGTATATTTGCGTAAATGTGTTTTATTTGAAGACAAATTTATGAAGATGTTGTCAGCAGAGTAGGCTTATAATACCCATCTGTTAAAGGAAAGATATCAGTTAGGTGCAAAATAATCAGATGTGCGGCTTATATTCCCGACTTCTTTAATTAAAAAGTCGGGAATCTTGTTGTTCGCATTCCTTTGATTAATTACTAATTACTCATTAGTACACCTTGGCATAAATCCCACTACCACCTTTAAAGACAAGCAAGCTTCTGCCACAAGGTACGCAAAATTAGTACCCTGTGGCAGAAGCTACTAGGCATCATAGATGCAACACGCAGTTACATTAATGTTAAAAGGATGGTTAGAAACCGCAACTATACGAGGTTTACTCACATCCGTGGGTTTCAAACCCTCAATTATTCTTAGATTTTGTTTGTGTATCCGGCGTTGCTGAATCAAGGGATGATTCTTGTAGGGTGGGCGACACAAGCGCCCTGAAACACAAGGGACGGGCTTTTCGGCCCATCCCACAAAACTACCAAAATCATCCCGCTTTCTCTGCAACGCCGTTTATCCAAGCCAGTTTGGTCTTCTCCCTACAGCCCTTTGGCTACGTCCCGTTGAGTGAAGGGGAGACGCTAGGTGCTATGTCGCAATTTGTGGTACTGACACCTTCACTAGCACTTTTTTGCTAAAAGACAGACCATTTTCATTTTTGTCAATGATAATCGTGTCTCCAGAGATAAAAGTATTCTCCAATAACTTGGTGGCGAGGGGGTTTTCTACTTCTCGCTGAATTGCCCGTTTGAGTGGGCGGGCACCGTAAACTGGGTCATACCCTGATTCAACAAGGTGATCGCAGGCTGATTGGGATATCTCAAAGAAGATTTTTTGCTCGCGCAGGAGATTTTCTACCCGTTTGAGTTGAATGCGGATGATCTGCCGCATTTCAGTGCGACTGAGGGCATGGAAGAGAATAATATCATCAAGGCGGGTGAGAAATTCTGGGCGGAAATGCGATCGCAAAGCATCCATTACCCGCTTTTGCATCGTTTCATACTTGGAATCATCACCAGATATATCCAAAATATGTTCGCTACCAATGTTACTGGTCATCACAATGACGGTGTTACGAAAATCTACCGCCCTTCCTTGAGAGTCAGTAACTCTCCCATCATCCAACACCTGCAATAAAATGTTGAACACATCGGGGTGCGCCTTTTCCACTTCATCCAACAGCACCACTGAATAAGGACGGCGGCGAATCGCCTCGGAAAGTTGGCCGCCTTCTTCATATCCTATGTATCCTGGAGGCGCACCCACTAAGCGAGAAACTGAGTGTTTTTCCATATACTCAGACATATCCAAGCGCACCAATGCATCATCAGAATCAAAGAGAAACTGAGCTAAAGCACGGGCAAGTTCGGTTTTACCCACACCTGTAGGGCCCATGAACAAAAATGAACCAATGGGACGAGAGGGATCTTTCATCCCCGCACGGGCGCGGCGAATTGCGGCTGCTACTGCTTCTACAGCCTCTTCTTGCCCAATGACTCGTTGATGCAAATGACTTTCTAATTGCAGTAATTTTTGTCGTTCCGATTCCAACAAGCGATTGACGGGGATTCCTGTCCACTTGGCGACGATTTCGGCAATGTCGGCTTCGGTGACTTGTTCTCGCAGCAACGTGGAACCTTGGTTTTGAATTTCTAAAAGGCTCGCTTCTTTAGCTTCACGCTCGTGCTGCACTCCCTCCAATTTGCCATACTTTAATTGAGCAGCTTTATTTAGATCGTAGGCGCGTTCCGCCTGTTCAATTTGCACTCGCAGCGCATCTTCTTCTTTCTTTAAGGCGCTTATCGCCTCCAATATCTGCTTTTCACCTTGCCATTGCTCATTAAATGTTTGCTGTTTTTCCGTCAAATTGGCGATTTCTTGCTCAATTCGCTGCAAACGTTCTTTTGTTTGGAGAGTACCCTTTTCTTCACCAGCTAATGATAGCTTTTCCATTTCTAATTGCATGAGGCGGCGATCAATGGTTTCCAATTCGGCTGGTTTGGAGGTAATCTCCATTTTCAACTGTGCTGCTGCTTCATCGACCAAATCAATAGCTTTATCTGGTAAGAAGCGATCGCTAATATAACGTGCTGACAAGGTTGCTGCTGCTACCAAAGCCGAATCAGAAATTTTGACGTTGTGATGCACTTCATAGCGTTCTTTCAACCCCCGCAGAATCGAAATAGTGTTTTCCACACTTGGCTGATCGACAAATACTTGCTGAAAGCGGCGTTCTAGGGCAGCGTCTTTCTCAATGTGTTTGCGGAATTCGTCAAGGGTAGTAGCACCAATACAACGCAGTTCTCCCCGCGCCAGCATTGGTTTGAGCAGATTTCCCGCATCCATTGCCCCTTGTTGGCTGGAACCTGTACCGACTACGGTATGTAGTTCGTCAATAAACAAGACAATTTGACCGTTAGATTCCGTAACTTCTTTGAGGACAGCTTTGAGGCGTTCTTCAAATTCTCCTCGCAATTTTGCCCCAGCAATTAAACTACCGATGTCTAAAGAGATGAGTTGGCGGTTTTTCAGAGATTCAGGAACATCACCGTTCACCATCCGTTGTGCTAATGCTTCGGCGATCGCAGTTTTACCTACCCCAGGTTCGCCAATTAATACAGGGTTGTTTTTGCTACGACGAGACAATACTTGAATTACCCGTCGAATTTCGTCATCCCGCCCAATTACTGGGTCGAGTTTTCCCGCTTTTGCCTGTTCTGTCAAATCTCTGCCAAATTTTTGTAAGGCTTCATAGCGGGATTCTGGTGTTTGATCTGTTACCTTTTGGCTACCGCGAATAGTTTTGATTGTAGCTTCAAGTTTAGGTGCATCCGCATTAAAGCCTTTGAGCATCTTTCGTCCAATGCGATCGTCTTCAGCAAAGGCCAAAAGTATGTGTTCCACAGAAATGTAGGAATCTTTCATCCTAGCTCTAGCTTCCTCGGCTCGGTCTAGTAAAATATCTAAATTGCGGCTAAGGTAAAGCTGATCGCTTTTACCAACTTTCGGCTGACGTTGCGTAAAGGCTTCTAGCTGCTGCTGCAAGCGGATTGGATCGACCTCAGATCGAGCTAGGATACGTATTGCTAGACTAGTGGGTTCTTCTAACAGGGCAATAATTAAATGTTCAACATCTAGTTGCTGTTGTTGATAAGCACGGACTATATCCTGAGATTTAACAATTGCTTCCCAGGCTTTATCAGTAAATTTATTTGGATCTGTAGGTTGCATCTTTAGAATTTTAGAATTTGAATTTTTAGTTTAAGGATTGGGGATTATTAAAGGGAGTAGGGAGTTGAGAGTGGTTGTAACCCTACTCCTTAATACCCAGATAATTATCCAAACATTCTGGGCGGATATCCGCGTGTATCTCCGGTGGCAATTTTGGATTGGCAATTGATGATAGTTTAATCCATTGCCTATTTCCTAATTTAAAACGAAAATACTGTTATGAGCAGACTTTCCCCAATGGTGTTATTGGAGCGATGTCTACGACTGGCTATTTGACTTCGCTATTAATATTGCTCATCAAGGACAGTATTGGGGAAATACTAATAGGATTTACGTAGAGGAGATCCCCTAACCCGCCCAAAAAGGGAAAACTCTAGCGCGTCTTCTGTGTTTACTGACACCAGATGACAGTGTGCCAGAAGAATCAATCTTTTTCTAGCTCCACTTTTTAAGACATCTGTGTAGATTTTCCGATCGCTCTTAAGCACAAATTGCTGCCCAGATTCCCGACTTCTTTAAGGAGCCGGGGATCTGAATCCAGCTTAGATAAATGACATTCCACCCTACTGGATAATTAATTTTTTGGAAATCCCTGATAGAATTATTGACTCACAAGTTGCTCTTGTGATTCCTGTTTGACTGCCGAACCTTGAGTTCCCAGTTGAATCAGTTCAATTTTATACCCATCTGGATCTTCCACAAAAGCAATTACCGTCGAACCATGTTTCATCGCCCCTGGCTCGCGCACGACTTTACCGCCCTGAGTGCGAATTTCTTCACACGTAGCGTAAATATCATCAACGCCAAGGGCAATGTGACCGTAAGCATTACCTAATTCGTACTTTTCTACACCCCAGTTGTAGGTTAGTTCGATTACCGAGTTGTCGCTTTCGTCGCCATAGCCAACAAAAGCCAGGGTAAATTCTCCGCCTGGATAATCTTTTCGGCGCAGCAGTTTCATTTTGAGAATTTCACAGTAGAACTTTAAAGATTCTTCAAGGTTGCCCACCCGCAGCATTGTGTGTAGTAATCGCATATTGACCTTTTCTCTGTAATTGATTTAGTGTTATTCTCTGCAAACATTTTACCTAGCTCAAAGTCTTAAGGTAAAAATGCTGTCACAGAAAGAATTAAAAGCCGAGAGGACAGAATAAACAATTACCCATTCTGGGCATTGCTCCCTATCCTTGATAATGGAAATCTTCTTTAATCTCAGCCGAGAAAGTCTCTTAACCACCTATGCTAGCGATTGGGTTAGGCAACTGGACTGGATGCGTAACACACTCGAATAAAGGATAAAGTACAGATGAGTAAATTTCTAGATACTGCCATTGAGGCGATCGCAGCCCGTGAAATTCTTGATTCACGCGGTAGACCGACAATTGAAGCCGAAGTATATTTAGCTAATGGTGTTGTCGGACTGGCGCAAGTTCCCAGTGGTGCTTCTACTGGCACTTTTGAAGCCCACGAACTGCGTGATGGCGATAAAAGTCGTTATGGGGGCAAAGGCGTACTCAAGGCAGTACAAAACGTCAAAGAAGCACTTGCACCACAATTGTTAGGCTTGGATGTCCTCAATCAAGAACTGCTAGACCGCACAATGATTGCGATAGATGGTTCTGCTAACAAAAAAAATTTGGGGGCTAATGCAATTTTGGGGGTTTCCTTAGCAGCTGCTAAAGCTGGTGCTGAGTCTCTAGAAATTCCTCTATATCGCTATTTGGGTGGCCCTTTAGCGAATTTGCTCCCAGTGCCGTTGATGAACGTGATTAACGGTGGCGCACACGCCTCAAATAACGTGGATTTTCAAGAGTTTATGATTGTCCCAATTGGCGCAACTTCCTTTCGGGAAGCGTTGCGCTGGGGTGCAGAGGTGTTTGCTACTCTCAGTCAAGTATTAGATGAGAAGGGTTTGCTTACTGGTGTGGGCGATGAAGGCGGCTTTGCTCCTAACCTAGAATCTAATCAGGTGGCTTTGGAATTGCTGGTTGCTGCCATTCAGAAAGCTGGTTACAAGCCAGGGGAACAAGTAGCTTTGGCGTTGGATGTGGCGGCTAGCGAGTTTTACAAGAATGGTCAGTATGTTTACGATGGTAAACCTCACGCCCCGACAGAGTTTATTGACTATTTAGGACAACTGGTTGACCAATATCCAATTGTGTCAATTGAAGATGGCTTGCACGAAGAAGATTGGCAAAGTTGGCAATTGCTCACCCAGAAGTTAGGTTCGCGGGTGCAATTGGTAGGGGATGACTTGTTTGTGACTAACGCTACTCGCTTGCAAAGAGGCATCCAGGAAAAAGCCGCTAATGCCATCTTGATTAAACTCAATCAAATTGGTTCGCTTACCGAAACCTTGGAAACAATTGATTTGGCAACTCGCAACAGCATCCGTTCAGTAATTAGCCATCGTTCTGGTGAAACAGAAGACACAACGATCGCTGATTTAGCTGTAGCAACCCGTGCCGGTCAAATCAAAACAGGTTCTCTGTGTCGCAGCGAACGCGTAGCAAAATATAATCGCTTGCTACGAATTGAAGATGAACTAGGCGATCGCGCCGTTTATGCTGGTGCTGTAGGGTTAGGGCCGAAGTAGGGACTAGGGACTGGGGACTGGGGACTAGGGACTGGGGCAAGAATTCTTCCCAATACCCAATCCCCAATCAAGGATAAAACCCCAACTTGGGCAACCCCAAGGTTTCATCCCAGCCCATCATCAGGTTCAGACACTGAATAGCTTGGCCCGCCTGTCCTTTAATTAGATTGTCAATTGCTGACATGACAATTACGCGACCCGTGCGTGGGTCAACTTCTACACCGATGTAACAAAGATTGCTGCCGTTAGCCCACTTGGTTTGGGGGTAAACGCCGCTACCGGAGACTCTTACCCAAGGAGAGTTGCGGTAGAAGGCTGAGAAAATTGTGATTAAGTCATCTCGCACTAGACCTGGATCGCTCATTGTGGCATATACCGTTGCCAAAATACCGCGTACCATTGGGATCAGGTGCGGTGTAAATTGAATCATGAGTTCGTGACCGGCTAAGTCACTGCAAATTTGCTCAATTTCTGGGGTATGACGGTGACGACCAACATTAAAAGCTGTTATGGAGTTGTCGGCTTCAGCTAGTAATAAGTTGGTTTGAGCCTGCCGTCCGCTACTAGATGTGCCAGACTTGGCATCGATAATAGCTGTTTCCGGTCTGATTAAGCCTTGCTTTAAAAGTGGCGAAAGTGCAAGAAGACTAGCAGTGGCATAGGAACCGGGACAGCCAATAAGTTGAGCTTCGGCAATGCGATCGCGATAAAGTTCTGGTAATCCATAAACTGCTGTAGCTGCAATTGTGCGATCGCTTCTCTCTGTACCATACCAATTGGTATAAGTTGTCAAATCACTAAACCGATAGTCTGCACTCAAATCTAGTACTTTACATCCTTTTTCCAAAAGTTTGGGTGCGATTTGGCAAGCCAGACCATTTGGTAAAGACAGGAAAACTACTTCACAGCGGTGAGCAATTATTTCTGGTTCTACCGCCTCTATTAGCAGGTTAGTTGCATGAGCCAGATGCGGGTAAAGATCCCCAAAGGATTTCCCGATACTAGTCTCACCTCCTAAATAAACCATTTCGACTTCTGGGTGATCCATCAGTAGTCGTACTAACTGCACTCCACCATAGCCCGACGCGCCAACAATCCCAACGGGTACGCGTCTAAATTTGCCCATGATCTGAAATCCTTATCCCATGAATGGTTAATTCGTTCTCAGCTATCAACAATATCAGCGACCAGACGCACAGCACACAAAAGGTCTTAAACCCCTCTACTTTGTTCTGAGAAGATGGGGGAGCAAACAAATGATTATTATGCTTCCTCATCCCCTTCATCCTTTGCGATCGCTGCACTTTATCCCCACTTTTAATGGCAAAAATTTTTGCCCCGTTATCAAATCATTGCTAGTCTACTTCTCTGCCTTATAAAGGAGCTACAATCTAAAAGAAGAAATTGTTAAAAAAATTTACGTTTATAGCTGGAAATCTTCTGTGTCACAGCCTAATCCTACCCAAGCTTTTAAATTTGATTCGATTGATGCCGCTTTAGCAGACCTAAAAGCTGGTCGCGTCATTGTAGTGGTAGATGATGAAAATAGAGAAAATGAAGGCGACTTAATTTGTGCTGCCCAATTTGCCACACCCGACATGATTAATTTTATGGCGGTGGAAGCAAGAGGACTAATTTGTTTGGCAATGACAGGCGATCGCCTAGACGAGCTAGACTTACCCTTGATGGTAAGCAACATTACAGATACTAACCAAACTGCTTTCACTGTCAGTATTGATGCCGGGCCAGAATTAGGTGTCACTACAGGCATTTCAGCAGAAGACCGCGCCCGCACTATCCAGGTTACTCTCAACCCAGCCACAAAACCTACCGATTTACGCCGTCCTGGACATATTTTTCCCATTCGGGCTAAGGTTGGAGGCGTACTCAAACGGGCAGGACATACGGAAGCGGCTGTGGACTTAGCTAGACTAGCAGGGCTATACCCAGCGGGGGTAATTTGTGAAATTCAAAACTCTGATGGTTCAATGGCGCGGTTGCAGCAGTTAGTTGAATACGCGAAACGTCACAATTTAAAAATTATTAGTATTGCGGATTTAATCAGCTATCGCCTACAGCACGATCGCTTAGTGTATCGTGAAGTTATTACTAAACTGCCTAGTCAATTCGGTCAGTTTGAGATTTACGCCTATCGCCATACTCTGGATAATACAGAACACGTGGCAATTGTTAAAGGCGATCCCGCTAACTTCAAAGATGAGCCAGTGATGGTACGGATGCACTCAGAATGCTTAACTGGTGATGCTTTGGGTTCTTTGCGCTGCGACTGTCGAATGCAGCTTGTAGCTGCACTGAAAATGATTGAGTCTGCTGGACAAGGTGTAGTTGTATACCTACGTCAAGAAGGACGAGGAATCGGCTTGATTAACAAGCTGAAAGCCTACTCGTTGCAGGATATGGGACTAGATACAGTAGAAGCAAATGAGCGTTTGGGATTTCCTGCTGACTTGCGAGACTACGGTATGGGGGCACAAATGCTCATGGATTTGGGCATCAAAAAGATTCGTCTGATCACCAATAATCCCCGCAAAATTGCAGGTGTCAAGGGTTATGGGCTGGAAGTAGTCGATCGCGTGCCATTGTTAATTGAGGCAAACGACTACAATTCCTATTATCTAGCGACAAAGGCGAAAAAGCTGGGTCACATGCTGTTACAAACTTATCTAGTAACAGTAGCAATCCATTGGCAAGATGACCCGGAAGCTGTAACCGAACGTTATGAACGCTTAGAGAAACTGCGACACTTAGCCAGAAGTAACGATCTATTGTTGCAGGAAGAAGCGCGCCCCTTAGCGATCGCTTTATTTGACGAGCCATCTTTAACTGTACACTTGGGTTTCGATCAGGCAAAAGTTGCTAGCTGTGATTGGTATCAGCAGAGTGGTCATCCTTACATACAGGCAATCTTCCAAATTCTGGATAACCTAGCAACAGTGCCTTACATCCAGAAACTAGAATTTCTGATTTCTTCTGGTTGCGATCCTTTGAGTAATTTACAAGTCCAACTAGATCGGCAGACATTCGCGGATGGTACACTGCCTTCATCGATTAGCGATCGCTTGGAGACGCAACAAATTTACAGCTTTAGCAAATAGCCACAACCCTAAAAGCCAACTTTTTAAGGAGTTAGAGGATTTATTGTGTGTAAGTCCTACATTGCCCCCAAACTTTTCAGCCGTTCTTTTATATAGACAATGAGAGCAATCAAAATTATTGTTGAAAAACATAATGACGGTTACGTAGCATATCCTTTGGGTATCAAGGGGGTTGTAGTTGGTGAAGGTGACAGCTATGAAGAAGCACTAGCTGATGTTAAATCTGCTATCCACTGCCATATAGAGATATTTGGTCAAGAGGTTTTAGAAGAGGAATCACCAGTCCTAGAAGCTTTTGTGGCGGAAGCTGAGGTTCCTATTTAATGGTTAAATTCCCAGTAGACGTACCGAAAGCTAAAGTAATTAAGACATTGGAATTTCTGGGATTCACTGTTATTAGGGAGCGGGAACATATTGTTATGAAGCGAGAAAACGAAGATGGAACAAAAACTCCACTGACTATGCCTAACCATTCTCAAATTAAAGGTTCAACGTTGAGATCCATTTGTACTCAAGCGGGTATTTCAAGAGAGGATTTTTTATCTGCTTATGAGCAAATCTGAAAGCAATACTGCTCGGTTAAAACTAAAAAATAGAAATGTGTAGCGAATTAGGCGAGGCTTTGGAACTGAAGTTCAATTATAAAACTCGCATTACAGGCATTACAGATACTTTTGCACCAACTACTCATCTAGCATGGCTTTTACTTCTTCATCTGTAGGTGGTAGGGTGTCAGTCTTCGCAATACCGATTAAACTTGCAGCTAAACCCTTTGGCTTTGACGTTGGCTGAAGTTTTGGTTGGAGCGATCGCTCTCCAAACTTCTACTGTTTACCTCAGAACACGAAACACCGAGTTCGGAACTCGACACTTGAGCCTCAGAACACGAAACACCGAGTTCGGAACTCGACACTTGAGCCTCAGAACATGAAACAGCGAGTTGAGAACTCGACACTTGAGCTTCAGAACACGAAACACCGAGTTCGGAACTCGACACTTGAGCCTCAGAACACGAAACACCGAGTTCGGAACTCGACACTTGAGCCTCAGAACATGAAACAGCGAGTTGAGAACTCGACACTTGAGCTTCAGAACACGAAACACCGAGTTCGGAACTCGAAGTGTCGAGATAAAAACGCCAGAGTTGAGTTCTTTAAAGAAGAGTGAGGAAGTGAAAGAGTGGGGAGTGAGGGAGTGAGGGAGAAGAATTAATAACCAATGCCCCATGCCCGAATGGCACTAAGAAAAGCTGAAAGTTCGTCTGGGCAGGGTGTTGGGGGTAGGGTGTTGGGTGTAGGGAAAAATCAAGAAAAGTAAATATGAGTGGGGATACAAATAAATTTCTGACTTACTACACCCACTCAGCCACACCCCACACCCAAAAGCCTTATATATAATGGGTTTGCCGTTAACAAGCGTGCCATTCGCCCCATGCCCCATGCCCCATGCCCCATGCCCAATTAATAATGAGTTGCCGACTTGCGATGATGCACAGCAGTAACGCCATCAGTATCTAACAGTTTGCCACTCTCGACAGTCGCATAAACCAGCCAATGGTCGCCAGACTCCATCCGGTTTTGTACGGAACATTCGAGATATGCTAGAGCATCCGTAAGTATGGGAGAACCGCTTTCAGCTTCTTCGGCGGCGACATCAGCAAATCGGTCTTGTCCTGGGCCAAAAGGTTTGAGGAAGTGCTTCATCAATCCCAGGTGATTCCCCTCTTTGAGGATATTGAGGACAAATTTGTTTCCTGTATGCGTCAGTGTTTCTACTGCCCGATCTTTGGCAACGGCGATGGTTAAACCAGGTGGACTAAAACTGGCTTGAGATACCCAAGAAGCTAACATGGCACTGGCGCGATCACCTTCTTTGGCTGTAAGAACGCAAAGAGAACCGACAATCCGACCAACTGCTTGTTCTACATTTGTTGCAGGTTGACTTGGCGATCGCACTTTTCTCGCTTTCTTCAGTGCTTGGGCAAAGTCGGTTCCAGCTTCTTCGCATAATTGTAAGGTGGCATCGTCGGGTTTGAATTTGACGCGGATGGTATCAAAACCAAACCGATAGCCAGCATCTTTTAATTTACTCTCGATTAAATCAACCGCTTCCCCACTCCAGCCAAAGGAACCAAAAGCACCGGCGAGTTTATTGTTAGTAGCGGTGGATAGCACAATCCCTAAAGCTGTTTGCACGGGTGTCGGTGCATGACCGCCAAGAGTGGGAGAACCGATGATGAAACCACCCGCTTTTTCGACAGCCGCTCGGATTTCTTCTGGTTCCGTAAATTCGCAGTTAATCGATTCTACAGCTACACCAGCTTTTGTAATCCCACGAGCGATCGCTTGGGCTAATGTGGCTGTATTTCCATAAGCTGATGCATAAATTAACGCTACTGTCAAGTCAGCAGAAGTTTGTTGTTGACTCCATTCTCGATAAGCTTTGGTCAGGTCGATTAAGCCATAGCGCACCAAAGGCCCGTGTCCAGTGGCATACATTCGCACGGGGAAATCAGCTAATTTCTCCAGCGCTGTTTCAACTTGACGAGCGTGGGGAGCCATCAGGCAATCAAAATAATAGCGCCGATCTTCGTTATATACTTCCCAGCCTTCATCAAATACCTGATCTCCACAAACGTGCGCCCCAAATAACTTATCTGTGTAGAGAATTTCTGTTTGTGGATCGTAGGTGCAAAGTTGATCGGCATAGCGGGGATTGGGAGTGGGAATAAATTCTAAATTATGCCCATTACCCAAATCTAGAGTTTCCTCGCCCCGCATCACAAGAATTTGCAAATCTTGATTTTCCAACGCTGCACGTAAATTTCTCGCCCCTGGATTAGAACACACAAAGGTGATTTGCGGGGCAATTTTTAATAAAGCTTTTAAAGTTGCAGCACGGTTAGGATTTACGTGTCCCAAAATTACATAATCTAAATCTTCAAGATGGAAACGCTGTTGCAAAGCTTCTAAATAAATTTGCGTAAAGGTTTCCCCTGGAGGATCGATAATGGCGGTTTTATCGCTTTCGATTAAATAAGAATTAGCAGTTGTACCCTTAGCAAGAGCATATTCAATTTCAAATCTCAGCCTTGACCAACTGCGCGATCGCAGTATTCTCGTATCTGTCGCAATCGGGAAAACTTGAACGTCACGGGGTTTGTTTTTTGACATAGCTAAAACAAGAGTTATGAGTTATGAGTTATGAGTTATGAGTTGAAGAAAGTCGTTAATCAAAATTTTTGAACTTCCGTTGTAGAGACGATCTCGTCTCTACAACTCCTAACTCCTAACTCCTAACTTTTTAGTAGTGGTTGCCGACTTTACGGTGATGCACAGCAGTTAAACTTTCTGGCTTAGAAACCCGTCCAGCGTAGACTGTGCTGTATACTGCCCAATGATCGCCGCAATCCATTCTGCTGATGACTTCACACTCCATGTAGGCGAGGGCATCGTTGAGGATGGGCGCACCATTTTCGGCTGGCTGAGTTCTCACACCTTGAAAACGATCTGCGCCAGGGGCGAACCGTTTCAAAAAGTGTTTCATTAATGGTTGGAAATTGCCTTCTTCTAAAACGTTGAGAACAAAGCGATCGCCTACTTGCATGAGTGATTCAATTGCCCGATCTTTGGCGACTGCAATCGAGAATCCCAACGGTTTGAAGCTAGCTTGAGCAACCCAAGAGGCTAGCATCGCACTGGAAACATCGCCTTTTTTGGCTGTAATAATATATAATCCGCCGCTAATTCTACCTAGTGCTTTATCTAAGTCAGCACCAAGGGATTTCATCGCTTTGATGTTGCGAGCGCGTGTTACCCATTGAGCTAAGTCTGTACCCGCTTCTTCACACAACTTGTAAGTATTTTCCGTAGGCGTTTGTTTAATCCGAATTGGTGGAAAAACTGTTGTCAAACCCAAATTGCGGAATTTACTCACCAAAGGATCTATTGGCTCATCATCGCCACCACCGGTTTCAAATACGCCGATAGCTTGCTTTTCTTTGGTCGATCCTAAAACAGTGCTGAGTGCAGCTTGGATGTTCGCAGCGCCAGAAGCCGGAGGTAATCCAACGACTAGTCCAGCACAACGGCTAACTAGTTCCCGCAGTTCTTGTAAATCGACTTCAGATCCCAAATCGACAATTTCCACTGCGACACCGGTTTTACCGATACCGTTGGCAATTGCTTGCGCTAGGCGATCGCTATATCCGTATTCAGAAACGTAAAATATCCCAATTATTGTTTCTGCCTTGGTTTGGCTTTGGCTCCAAGTGCGGTAACGTCCAACTAGTTCTTCTACATTGTGAGATAATAATGGGCCGTGCCCTGTGGCAATCATGTCGATCGTTTTCAGTTCACCCATCCGCTTCAGCGCAGATAGAACCGATCGGGCATTGGGCCCCATCAAGCAATCGTAGTAGTAATGAAAGTCTTCTTCGATCGCTGCCAGGTTTTCATCAAAGGTGCTATCTGAGCAATAGTGCAACCCAAAAGCGTCGCAGGTGTAGAGAATTTTGGTTTTGTGGTCAAAGCTGAAAATGGTATCCGGCCAATGTAAATTTGGAGCAATCACGAATTCAAATTCATGCCCATTGCCCAAATCTAAGCGATCGCCATTTTTCACAATCCGCCGTTTAAATGGCTGATGTACCAAATTCTCCAGAAACTGAATCGCCACTTTAGAACCGACAACGGTTATTTCTGGAGCCATAAGCAGCAAATCTTTAACTAAACCGCTATGGTCTGGCTCCGTGTGGCTGATAATTAAATAATCAATTTCTGTTGGGTTGATTAATCCGGTGAGCGTATCAAAGTATAGTTGGCGAAATTTTTCGTGGGAGGTATCAACTAAGGCAGTCTGCTCCCCGCGAATGAGAAACGAGTTATAAGTGGTGCCGTTTTGCAGACCAAACTCAATATCGAAGCGATCGCGATCCCAATCCAAAGAGCGAATAGCCGTTGTCTCTTGAGCAATCTCTACAGTCTGTATGGTGAGCCGTTTTTCAGTTTTTTCTGTGAGTGCTACCATAACTCCCTCCTTGACACAATGAGTATTTCTTCCTCTTCTTTTATTGTTACACGGCTTTAATGTTAATTTTTATTAAAAAACCTATAGTTGACTTAAAAAAGTTAAAAGTGTGAAACCACAGAGGCACAGAGAGGAAATTTGGCTAGCCTTGGAAATTGGTAATTCGCGGTTGCATTGGGCATTGTTTATTGGCGAGACACTTTACTCAGCTTGGGATACCGACTATCTTGCTGAGTCTGTCATACAACATCTAACTGAATTTCAAACCCTAGATGATTTATTGCTGGCAATTTCTCCAAGCCATCAACAAAGTAATTTTCTCACAAATACTCCACCCCTTTGCGCTTTTGTCTCTCTGCCCCCGTGCCCTCTTGTCCTTGCCTCAGTAGTTCCCAGTCAAACTGCTATTTGGCAAACTTACCCAAATGTTCGCGTTATTACCTTAGACCAAATACCACTAAAAGGCGTGTATCCCACACTAGGAATTGACCGCGCTTTAGCTTTGTGGGGTGCGGCGAAAACTTGGGGTTTTCCGATGTTGGTAATTGATGCTGGAACAGCGCTAACTTTCACGGCTGCGGATGCTAATGAGTGTCTAGTTGGAGGTGCAATTTTGCCGGGATTAGGCTTGCAATTTGCAACTCTCGGTCAAAAAACAGGACAATTACCATTAGTAGAAATGCAAAATTTTCCGTCTCTACCAGCACGTTTTGCTCTCAATACTAAAGAAGCAATTCAAAGCGGGATAATTTACACAGTATTAGCTGGGATCAAAGATTTTATTGAAGCCTGGTTGCAATTATTTCCTCATGGTAAGATTGCAATTAAAGGGGGCGACCGCACTTTTTTGATTAACTATTTACAAGCTTTATATCCTGAAATTACAGAACGTTTAATTGTGGAAGCAAATTTGATTTTTTGGGGAATGTGCGAAATAGTAATGGGTGATAGTACAGATGAAATAAAATGAAGAGAGAAGTTTATCCATAGTGAAGTTATGCCCAAAGCATCATCGCTTTATGTAATTATGCAACAACTTGCTGCCCTTTCTTTAGTGGATCTTTTCAAACTTAGGGCAATAATCGATGCGTTGATTGAGGAAAAATCTTCTCCACCGTCCAATATTTTGAGTGTTGGAAGCTATCAAAGAGCAATGTCTGTTTCTAGTGAAACGAGAGACATTGATATCGCTGCTGTATTCCCCCCTATGATTCCGGGGTCGAGTATAAGAGGTCAGATCAGATCCGCTATTATCTCAGGAAACTTAGAACACATTAATTTAGATGAATATCAAGTTGTCCAATTTTCTAAATCGGAAGCAAAAGGGGATGATTCTTTAGAAAAGGTAATAAAACTGGTTGACGAATGGATGGCTAATGAATCTGGATACGATGAGCAAACATACCCACAGATTGAGACAGCTTTGAACCAAAATCAGTTATCACTATAAAAACTTAGATGGGTAGAGCCATATTGCTAGACACTCATCCTTTGAGTCAAGTAACACATCCAAAAGTAAATCAAAAAGTCCAACAGTGGTTGAAATCTTTACAGAAAACCGAAACTGTTATACGTGTGCCAGAAATAGCCGATTATGAACTTCGGCGTGAACTATTGAGACAAGGAAAACAAAAGAGTACAGATCGCCTCAACAAACTTAGCCAAGATTGTCTCATCCCACTGACTCCCGAAACGATGCGAAAAGCAGCCGAATTATGGGCATGGGTACGAAACCAGGGGAAGCCTACAGCAAGCAATGAAAGTTTGGATGGTGATGTAATTCTTGCTGCTCAAGCAATTCTTCAATTAAAGAGTTTTGATCTGGTCATAGTTGTGACAACAAACTTGAAACACATATCACGGTTTGAAAGCGAAGGAATATGTGTTATGGATTGGCAACAAACCCTGAATAAGCTAGTTTAATTCGTTGAAATTATGACTTTTTAAAATACCTTGAATAAACTCCCGAATCTCGCTCGCCACAACCTCAGCACAAGATTCTGGCAAGTCATTTCCGGCATGAGCAATCATTTTCAACTCGACTTTCGGCATCAGTTGAGCATAAACACGGCTTCTGGCTAAAGCATCTGGTGTATCTTGCCCACCTTGTAAAATAAAAACTGGGACATCTATCATATAAAGCTGCTTTTGCAGTAATTCCGCCTCAATTTCTACTTGTCGCCGTTTGAAAAGTAACTGGCAACCTATGGGATACGGCAATAGCGATTGACGCAACTGCAAGTCTTGGGCAATTTTTTCATGCCAACCCAGGATTTTAGTCAAAGGACTGAGCGATCGCAACAATTTAACTACTAGTGGTGGATAATTCAATAATCGCCGCATTTTCTGGCAATACTCTTCTTGTCCTGCTATCTCTACGCCCTCTGGAGCTAGCAGTACCACACCATCAACTTTCTCTGGATACTTTAAAGCATAGCTAGCAGCAATCCAACCCCCAAGAGAATGCCCCACTAAATATACTTTTTCTAGCTTCACAGCTTGCAAAAATTCAGCTAGACACTCAACTTGTAAATCTATCGAATGGTAGATATTAGGATTTTCTGATTCACCAAATCCTAACAAATCAGGTGCAAAACAATGAAAATCTTGTGCAAGGGACTCCATCACAGCTAACCATTGACTGCTCTCATTCCAAGCACCATGTAAAAAAATTATAGGAGTTTTTTCACCGACTTCACGCCAGAAAAGTAGCCCTTGAGAGAGCTTTCTCCGGGAGTTACGGAATAGTGTATCCATTTTATTTAGTAGTTAACTTTTAGCATCATAATAAATAGTCATTAGTCATTAGTCATTAGTCAAATTACAAACACAAAGGTGTGGTGCGATTCGTTTAGCGTCTCCTTGGGGAGGCCTATCGTAGAGAAGAGAGGATTCCTTAAATCATAACCTTGGTGGAAATAACCAATGACAAATGACAAATGACAAATGACAAAATATTATTATGCCAATGTTGTCAAACCATTCAAGTAGTCTTGCAACTGCCGAGTATGGTCGTGAGACATCTTTCCTGAAGGTAGTAAACTGGGAGAAAAAGCTTGGATTTCCATGACTTCTAAGGTGTCTTGAATCTCCATTGTCCCATGCACCTCGGCTTCAACCACAATACAAATTGAATGGATTCTGGGATCGCGGTCTGGTGCAGAGTAAACTCCTACCAAACGTTTAATTGTCAACAATTCTAGCCCGGTTTCCTCCATCAATTCCCGGCGGACTGTATTGGGAATATCTTCTCCCCAATCAACAATCCCTCCAGGCAATGACCAAAGACCATTGTCACGGCGTCGGATCAGTACAATCCGACCATCGGGTAAAATTGGGATGATACTAGTGCCAGTAATGGGATGACGAAATATTATACCCAATACTGTTTGTCCAATACGCCATAAGCTACGTGTGGACTCGACAGCTGCCGGAAAAAAAGCGATAACGTTCAATCTTCAAAACTTCTGTGTTGTATTCTATAGTTCCTTACCACTTACACAGGCTCAACTAATAAAATTTTTGTTGAGTTTTGTTTTATACAAAAATGTTTGTGGTTTGAGATTTTATTCTCACGATTTATGTAGAATACTATCAATTCTAACACCAAGTTTCAATAGAAGCACTGTATTTATATATACACAATATTTCTAGAACCAGGTAAATTTTCAGTTTATAGCTAGCATTAGTGCTGCTGAAAGTAGCTATCACTAGTAGTTTTTCACGTACACATTAACAAAAATAATATGAAGAATAAGTCATAATCCAAAATTCTGAATTCTAAATTTATTTATAAGACACAACTAAGTAGGGTTTAAGACCTCCACTTAATTAAAGACTATTAGATCAAATATTAAACTTTATCTTAAACCCACCTATGTTACCTAAGTTTTGATGACTGACTCCTGAATTATTTTTTGATAATATTGGTTTGTTTCAAGAACAACAACTAGTGAGCTAATTTACAATCTATTTGACAGATTGGAATCTAAGAAAAGATATTTTTCATCTTACTGGCGGAGAAAATTCAGAATTTTTATTGACAAAATTAAGTAGAATGCGATAGACTAGTACACTGTTTAAAGCGTATTTATTGCTGCACTAGGTTAGAAGTATATCAATAATATTGGTAACTAATATTGCCTACGTGATGCCTAGTTGCTACTTTTTTGTTGTTTATTAATGAGGTGAACATGGCCAAGCGCCGTAACCCGAAAAAAGAAAAGGCGCTACGTAACCAGGCGTATGCCAGAAAGTTTCGTAAACGGACTACGACAGGAAGAATGCAGAGAAGGTTCCAACAAAGACCACCAAAGAGTGAGGAAGAAGAAGGCGCAGCAGCAGCTGACACTGAATAAGTTGCCTGCCTAAATCTTTATTGTTTGGGTTATTTACCTTTTAGGGCGCACATTTATTTGTACGCCCTTATTTATGATTGGGTATGGGGCATGGGGCATTAGTTATTCCCCTTGTCCCCCTTGTCTCCCTTATCCCCTCATTCCCCAATGCCTCTATTGAGCAATTTGAGCGCGGGCGGCTATTAGTGCTTTGTTTACCTGTACAAAGCCAGTACCTCCGTAACTGTTGCGGGCAGCAACAACTTGACGGGGGGAGATTGCCTCATAAATATCTGCTGCAAATGCTGGATGTAGTTGTTGCCACTCTTCCAATTTCAAATCTTTCAGGAGTTTACCTGCGGTAATACTAGTTTTTACCACCTTACCCACAAGGTTGTAAGCTTCCCGGAAAGGAACGCCCCGTGCTGCAAGATAATCTGCTACATCGGTAGCATTAGAAAAATCTTCCGCAACAGCTGATGCTAACCGCTGGGTACGAAATTCTAAGCCTTCCCTGAGCAAAATCGTCATCGCTTCTAGAGACGCTTTGACTGTGTTAACGCTATCAAATAGACCTTCTTTATCTTCTTGTAAGTCTTTGTTATATGCCAGAGGTAGCCCCTTCATAATCACTAACATTGCCTGGAGATGACCGAATACACGTCCTGTTTTGCCCCGCACCAATTCTGGTACATCGGGGTTTTTCTTTTGGGGCATGATACTGGAACCCGTAGCACAGCTATCTTTGAGGGTGACAAAGCGAAATTCTTCAGATGACCAAAGAATGACTTCTTCTGCAAGGCGGCTGAGGTGAACCATAATCAAGCTAGCAGCACACAAAAATTCGATCGCAAAATCGCGATCGCTCACTCCATCGAGGCTGTTAGCATAAATATCGTCGAAATTCAAGAGTTTGGCTGTGTAGTGGCGGTCAATGGGGAAAGTAGTTCCCGCTAAAGCACCGCATCCTAAAGGTGAAATATTCACGCGGCGAGAAACGTCTCCTAAGCGTTCCCAGTCGCGTTGCGCCATTTGAAAGTATGCCAAGAGGTGGTGAGCTAAACTCAGGGGTTGGGCGCGTTGGAGGTGGGTATAGCCAGGAATCAAAGTTTCAACGTGCTTTTCGGCTATATCAAGTAAAACACTTTGAAATTCTCGTAATTGGCTTTTGATTTGTTGGATTTGGTCGCGCAGGTAGAGTCTGGTATCAGTACCAACTTGGTCATTACGCGATCGCGCTGTATGCAGCTTTTTACCCACATCGCCAACAATTTCTGTCAGTCGGCGTTCAACTGCAAAATGCACATCTTCAGCATCGACACCGGGCTGAAATTTCCCCTGGCGGTACTCTTGGCGAATTTGTTCTAAACCGGCAACCAGTTGCTCTCCTTCTTCTGGGGAGATAATGCCCGTGTGAGCAAGCATTTTGGCATGAGCTTGAGAACCAGTCAGGTCATATTCGATTAATTCAATATCAAAACTTATACTGGCATTAAAACGAGCGATCGCTGGATGCAACGCTGATTCAAACCGCTGGCTCCAAGTTTCTTTTTTGGTCATAAATTATCAAAAGGTGGGCGATAGTTAAGAGTTAAGAGTGAGGAGTTATGAGTTTTTGACTCCTAACTTCTCACTCCTCACTTTCAACTCCTAACTTTTAAATTTAACCGTAGCTAGTTAGATTCCGAATCATATAGCCAATGACTAAACCAATCAACAATGCCCATACTTGACCTGTTTGTATAAAGTGGCTCCAAGCTTTTTGCATCTGACCCATAACGTTTGGATCGGTGATTGTTTGTGCTAGTGCCGTCAAATTTACAGGCAAATGCCAAAGTAACTGAGATGTCAAATCGCTGTAATTGCTCATCTTTGGTGATTAAGAAGTTAGAGGTGGCAAATTTCAGCATCAGTTTATTATTTACATTAATTACTGATATTTACTGAAATATTAGATATAACTTCAATGTCTTAACTCAAGATGCAGCCGATGCCAACCGCAATTTCTCGGCAGTCCGCAAAATTTGCCCCGCCAAAACTGCTGCACCAAAACCATTATCGATATTGACTACGCCTACTCCCGCAGCACAAGAGTTAAGCATTGTCAATAAAGGTGCTAAACCACCAAAACTTGCGCCATAACCGATGCTAGTGGGTACGGCAATCACAGGACAACTCGCTAAACCAGCGACAACGCTGGGTAAAGCGCCTTCCATCCCCGCCACGACAATCAACACCGATGCTGATTCAATCAGGTGGCGGTTACTCAGCAAACGGTGAATTCCAGCAACACCAACATCCCAGAGACGCTGTACCCGAAAACCAGAAAGTTCAGCAGTGACAGCCGCTTCTTCAGCAACGGCTAAATCGGCAGTACCAGCAGAAAGAATGCCAATTTCACCTGCAAATTGTGGTTCGATGGTAGGGGGAGCGATCGCACAAATTCGCGCCGATTCGTAATATCGCAAACCGCTAACTTTTGATTGCAGTACGGTATAAACTGCTGGTTCGATACGAGTTGCCATCACGACCGGATTGCGGAGGCGCATCACCTCGATAATTTGAGCAATTTGGTCGGGAGTCTTACCAGGGCCCCAAATCACCTCTGGAAAACCAGTTCTTAGCTGGCGATGATGGTCAATTTTAGCAAATTCACCTACAGATTCATAAGTTAAATCTTTGAGTGAGTCTAATGCCGTATCTGGCGTAACTTTACCATTAGCAACCGCTTCTAAGAGCGATCGCAAAGTTTTTTCATTGGTCATGGGTCATTTTTCCTTTGTCATTTGTCATTTGTTTTTTGTGAATAAACAATGCCCCATGCCCCTCAATAGTAATTAGTGCTGAGTGCTGAGTTGTGAATCTTACTTATTTACTAGGAACTCGGAACGGGCTAAACGCCCCGCTTCCGCTAAAGGAACTGTTTTGCCCAATGCCCAATGCCTAATCTTCTGTTACTTTAATTTGTTCAATATTCCAGAATGCGCCGCCAAGAGCAGAGAATTTAATGCCTTCAAAACGATTACGCACCGCTGATAATGAATAAGGATTAACCAAGTAAATAAAAGGTAAATTTTCCTGAGTAATCCGCTGTGTTTCGGCATAAATCGCTTTAACTTTAGCTTCGTCTAATTCCTGTGCAGCTTGAATGTAAAGATTCCCTATTTCCGCTTCCCAAGGAGCAACCTCCCAACCCTGAATCGGCTTTTGTCCTGCTTGGGGTTTCTGATTAAACATGTGCAATCCGCCTTCAGGTGCCCAGACATTAGCTCCGTCATTCGGTTCTAATCCGCCAGTCAAACCCATCAAAGAAGCTTCCCAATCCAAGGAGTTAGAAGTTTTATCAGTAAAAGTATTCCATGCCAACGGCGTGAAATCAACTTGAATGCCGATTTTGCTCAAGTCTTGTTTAATCTGCGATCCCATTGCCTCACGGATTTTATTTCCAGCATTAGTAAGCAAAGAGAAACGAACGCGATTTCCCTGAGAATCTACTAACTGATTGTTGTTGTACTTAAATCCTGCTTTTAGCAGTAATTCCTTCGCTTTTTGTTGATTGTAATCGTAAACTTTTAACCCCTCTTTAGGGGAAAGGTAATAGGGGCTTTGCACAGAAATCGGTGAATTTTGTGCTACACCCAAGCCGCGAAAAGTATTATTAATCATCGTTTGGCGGTCAATTGCATAAGCTATAGCTTGCCGAAATTGCACATTATTGAACCACCGAGATTTAACTGGATCTACCAGTGGTTTTCCGTCCCTTTTACCTTTGTTGAGATTGAACCAAACAAACGATGTAGCAGATGTTGGCCCTCCATTATAAATTGTGAAATTACTCTGTTTTTCTTGCACCTTTAGCAAAGAAAAGTAATCTGGTGACACTCCTACAGTATCTAACCCGCCAGAACGAAATTGCAGCAAGGAAGTATCTGTTGATTCCACAATTTGCCAAATTACCCGTTCAATATAAGGTTGGGAATTACCTTGAGCGTCCTTGCGCCAGTAGTAGGGATTGCGCCGGAAGACCACACGCTGACTTGTGTCGTAGCGCTCTATTTTGTAAGGGCCGTTGACAATAATTTGGTCGGGAGGAGTATCAACACCCCATTTTGTCAGAAAAATCGGACTCCCATTTTGGTCTTTGATTTTTACTGATTGTTGCAATATGTGGGCAGGCAAAATTGGCGAACCTGTATTTAGTAAGAAAGGTCTAAAGGGTTCTGGTACGATAAACTCAACCCGGCGCTCATCCACTTTTTGCACAGTGGGTAGCTTCCGACTCTCACCAATTCTCAAACCGTCTCTCACATCTGTAGGAATTGCTTCGTTAAGGTAAATATCGTTGTAGGTAAACACCACATCATCTACTGTTAGTGGCTGACCATCAGACCATTTCAACCCTTCGCGTAGGGTAAAAACAATCTTTAATTTATCATCAGAAATTTGCCAGGATTCAGCTAATGCTGGCTCAATTTTTGCAGTGATTGGATTTTGGGTAATTAACCCCTCGTAAATTAAAGGAAAAACATTAGGAAACTCTTGACTCAGGGGGTAGTTAAAAGTTTTAGGATCGCTGAGAATGCTACTTACTAATTGCGGTACTTGAGCAGCGTGACTTTTAAAGTTAGCTGGGTTGCAGGCGGTAACTGTAAATGCTATTGCTGAAGTAAAAATTATTGGCAGCCAAAAACGTTTAATTGCCAAAAATATTTGTCTAAAAAAGTTCATAATTACTAATCTATTTACATTCTAATCAGTCTTGAATATCTTTATTAGAAGCTAAAGAAAGTTATTCTGAAGCACCTAGCAAGACGACAGCATAAGCACATATACCTTCTTCACGGCCAACAGGGCCTAATTTTTCATTGGTTGTAGCTTTGATGCCAATTTGATTTGGTTGTAATTCTAAAACCGCCGCTAGTTTGTCGCGCATATTCTCAATATGCGGCTTTAATTTTGGACGTTCTGCTACTATCACCGAGTCAATGTTTCCGATCTGCCAGCCTTGAGCGCGAATCAGTTGATGTACTTGAGTTAATAGTACTAAACTATCTGCTCCCGCCCATTTGGGATCGCTAGGTGGAAAATAATGACCAATATCGCCCAAAGATAATGCCCCAAGCATGGCATCCATAATCGCGTGTGTTAGCACATCAGCGTCACTGTGCCCTAATAAACCCAGTTCATGGGGAATTTGAATTCCACCTAAAATCAAAGCGCGATCGCTCACCAGTTGATGAATATCGTAGCCGTTACCAATACGAATTTTTGTCATTTGTCGTTTGTCATTTGTCATTTGTCAGGAGTTATAAATTATTCTTCTCTCCATACTCCCCTGCTTTCCTGCTCCCCCTGCTCCCCCTGCTCCCCCTGCATCAATTTCTCCAGGAGATCGGGGCGGCGATCGCGGGTTCTTTGAATTTGTTGTTCGTAACGCCATCGAGCGATCGCGGCGTGATTTCCACTGAGCAAGACATCAGGCACTTTCAAACCGCGAAAATTCGCCGGACGAGTATATTGGGGATAATCCAATAACCCCTCCTCAAAACTTTCTGCTGTCAGGGACTCCGTTTTAGCCACAGTCCCTGGTATTAGCCGCACTACACCATTAATTAAGGCCATTGCTGGAATTTCTCCACCGGTCAGAATAAAATCGCCTAAAGATACTTCACGAGTTACCAAATGCAGCACTCTCTCATCCACTCCTTCGTAATGCCCGCAAATAACTACTAACTGGTCATAATTTGTCGCCAATTCTTTCAAAAGAGCTTGATTAATTGTTTGACCCTGTGGACTCATCAAAATTACTTCTCTTCGGGGTAGAATCGGCAGCGACTCTACAGCGGTAAAAATAGGTTCTGGCTTCATTAGCATCCCAACGCCGCCGCCGTAGGGTTCATCGTCTACCTTTCGGTGTTTATCAGTGGTAAAGTCCCGTGGATTAATCAGATGCACTTCGGCAATCTGTTTGGCTAAGGCTTTACCTAGCAGCCCAGAATTGAGAACAGAGTTAAAACAGTCAGGAAAAAGCGTAACTATATCAAAGCGCACAGTTATTCGTATTCGAGGACACTAATCTTAAATTTGAATGTCTAGCAAACACCAGCAAGCCAAGGTCGGGTTAAACTCCAGTTAAACTTTATCAATAGTATCTAAAACTACCAGACCTCCTGGATTTTAGATGGGATCAAAAGTTTTTCTAATTACTTAATTTATGTTTAAATGTTGTCACAACTACATTTAAATTAATAATCATATCAAGTTAACAACTTCCAGGATGCATCGAGCCAGCCTCAGAAAAAAGCGTAGTCTTAACTGCTTTTCCCCAACTCTAAAGGGGGAATCTAGCTACTCAAAGACTATTTTGCCCTGCTGCAAGTGGACAGATGAAAAACAAGGCGCCCGCCAGAGAGGAATGGGAACAAACACGTTTAGACTGAGGCAATGCGAGCGTGAAGCGAGAATTTGGAGAGTGGCTTTCCCCAGTTCCAAACTTCCAAAAAGTGTCCTCTCAAAAGTTGCAAAGCGCAAAAATTATCAGCAACTGAACCTTGTTGAATTCACACGCCATTCGCCACAAGCCGGGGAACCATGCACGGCAGTCGCTCATGGGGGAAACCCTCAAGACCGTGCTGCCTCTCCTGACGGAGACGCTATGCGAACACCAAGGCGATGGCTCCTGAAGTTGTTGACAGGAGAACCAAAATGCCGCAATTACAAGCTAAATCGCTAGAAATGAGGACACCCCAAGCAACTAAAACCGCCGTTCTGGTTATCGGAGGTGCAGAAGATAAAGTTCATGGGCGCGAAATCCTACGAACTTTTTTTGGACGCGCTGGTGCTAGTAAGGCTTATATTACAATTATTCCATCTGCCTCTCGCGAACCTGCCATTATCGGTGGTCGGTATATTCGCATTTTTGAAGAAATGGGTGCCCAGAAGGTAGAGATTTTAGACATCCGCGAACGAGAACAGTGTGAAGCCTCCCAGATCAAAGCATCCTTAGAAGCCTGTAGTGGGGTATTTTTGACAGGAGGAGACCAGCTGCGTCTTTGTGGTGTATTGGCAGATACGCCAGCAATGGAAATTATTCGTCAGCGGGTGAGGGCGGGGCAACTGACGTTAGCAGGCACCAGTGCAGGAGCGGCGGTGATGGGGCATCACATGATTGCTGGCGGCGGGAGTGGAGAAACGCCCAATCGTTCCCTAGTGGATATGGCAACGGGTTTGGGATTTATTCCCGAAGTAATCGTTGACCAACACTTTCACAACCGTAATCGGATGGGGCGACTGATTAGTGCGATCGCAGCTCATCCCGATCGCTTAGGTATTGGCATTGACGAAGATACTTGTGCTGTGTTTGAACGTGATGGTTGGCTACAAGTTATGGGTAAAGGCAGTGTCACCATTGTCGATCCCACCGAACTGACCCATACTAACGAACCCCATGTCGGTGCTAATGAACCTTTAACCGTACATAATTTACGTCTCCATATCCTCAGCTTAGGCGATCGCTTCCACTTGTACCAGCGGACTGTATTGCCTGCTGTACACCGAATCTCCAGCTGACGGGATAGAGTATCTGAGGTTACACTGAGTTGACCGCACATTTATTATTTCTTACCGTAGAAAGAAAAATGATAATAATACCATGTAAAAAGAAAAAACTGTTTTTAACGAACAGTTTAGCGGTCAATTCCAGTAAGAAACTAGAATTTTGGTTCCGAATCTCCATCTACCTATTCCCATGAGAATTCTCAAGATCCAGACATTACGCGGCCCAAACTATTGGAGCATTCGACGCCACAAACTGATCGTCATGCGCCTCGATTTAGAAAACCTTGGCGAGACGCCCTCGAATGAAATCCCTGGCTTTTATGAAGGATTAGTTGAGGCGCTGCCAAGTCTGGAGGGTCACTATTGTTCGCCTGGCTGTCGCGGTGGTTTTCTGATGCGAGTCAAAGAAGGCACTATGATCGGCCACATAGTAGAACACGTAGCCTTAGAACTCCAAGAATTAGCTGGGATGCATGTCGGCTTTGGTCGCACCCGCGAAACTGCCACACCCGGAATTTACCAAGTAGTAATCGAGTACCTGAATGAGGAAGCGGGACGCTACGCTGGACGAGCCGCAGTACGGCTATGCCAGAGTATTGTCGATCGAGGCCGTTATCCCAAGGCAGAACTAGAGCAAGATATCCAAGACCTGAAAGACTTTTCTCGTGATGCTTCCTTAGGCCCTTCTACGGAAGCGATCGTCAAAGAAGCAGAAAAAAGAGGTATTCCCTGGATGGCGCTGGAAGCCCGCTTTTTGATTCAGCTAGGGTATGGCGTGAACCAGAAGCGGATGCAGGCGACAATGACGGACAACACCAGCATTCTGGGCGTAGAACTAGCTTGCGATAAAGAAGCCACTAAACGTATCCTTGCTGCTGCTGGTGCGCCAGTACCCAGAGGTACAGTAATCAACTTCTTAGACGATTTGGAACAAGCCATTGAATTCGTTGGCGGCTATCCCATCGTCATCAAGCCCTTAGATGGCAATCACGGGCGTGGGATCACCATTGATATCAGAAGTTGGGAAGAGGCTGAGGCTGCTTATGAAGCTGCCAGACAGGTTTCTCGGTCAATTATTGTCGAAAGATATTACGTTGGGCGCGACCACAGGGTACTGGTGGTAAATGGCAAAGTAGTAGCAGTAGCCGAACGTGTCCCAGCTCATGTCATTGGTAACGGCAGATCCACCATTGCCGAACTGATTGAAGAAACAAACCTCGATCCAAATCGCGGTGAAGGACATGATAACGTCCTGACCAAGATTGAACTAGACCGCACCAGCTACCAACTGCTAGAAAGGCAAGGTTACACCCTAAATAGCGTGCCACCCAAGGGCACTATTTGTTATCTCAGGGCAACAGCCAACTTGAGTACAGGTGGTAGTGCCGTCGATCGTACCGATGAAATTCACCCAGAAAATCTGTGGTTGGCACAACGAGTAGTCAAGATCATCGGTTTGGATATCGCCGGACTCGATATCGTCACCACAGATATTAGCCGTCCTCTGCGGGAAGTGGATGGCGTGATTGTCGAAGTTAACGCTGCTCCCGGTTTTCGGATGCACGTTGCCCCAAGCGTAGGTATTCCCCGCAATGTCGCTGGTGCAGTGATGGATATGCTGTTTCCTAACGAGCAATCTAGCCAAATTCCCATTCTCAGCATCACGGGTACTAATGGCAAAACCACCACGACTCGACTACTAGCACATATTTATAAACAAACTGGAAAAGTAGTAGGTTATACTACTACCGACGGAACATACATCGGTGATTACTTAGTAGAAGCTGGCGATAATACAGGCCCTCAAAGTGCCTATCTCATCCTCCAAGATCCTACGGTAGAAGTAGCAGTACTAGAAACGGCTCGCGGTGGCATTCTCCGCTCTGGATTGGGCTTTGAAGCCGCAAATGTAGGAGTAGTATTGAATGTAGCCGCCGACCACTTAGGAATAGGCGATATAGATACCATTGAGCAGTTAGCTAACCTCAAAAGTGTAGTGGCAGAAGCTGTATTCCCTGATGGCTATGCGGTACTCAATGCCGACGATCGCCGCGTCGCTGCGATGTCAGAAAAAACTAAAGCTAATATTGCTTACTTCACTATGAACCCCGATTCGGAATTAGTGCGAAAGCACATCCAAAAGGGTGGAGTTGCGGCAGTATATGAGAATGGCTATTTGTCAATTGTTAAAGGTGACTGGACACATCGCATAGAAAGAGCAGAAAATATACCTTTAACAATGGGCGGACGTGCGCCGTTTATGATTGCCAACGCTTTAGCAGCAAGTTTGGCAGCGTTTGTGCAAAACGTCACAATTGAGCAGATTCGTGCTGGTTTGAAAACCTTCCGGGCTTCAGTTAGTCAAACACCGGGACGAATGAATCTATTTAATTTGGGCAACTACCACGCTTTAGTGGATTATGCTCACAATGCAGCCAGTTACGAAGCTGTAGGTTCCTTTGTGCGGAACTGGACTACAGGACAACGGATTGGTGTAATTGGGGGCCCTGGCGATCGCCGCGACGAAGATTTTGTTACTTTGGGTAAATTAGCAGCGCAAATTTTTGATTACATCATCATCAAAGAAGACGATGATACACGCGGACGCTTACGGGGTTCAGCCGCCCAGTTGATTATTCAAGGCATCACAGAAGTTAAGCCTGATAGCCGCTATGAATCAATTCTGGATGAAACCCAAGCAATCAATAAAGGCTTAGATATGGCTCCTGATAACAGCCTGGTGGTGATTTTGCCAGAAAGCGTTACTCGCGCCATTAAGTTAATTAAGCTGCGTGGTTTAGCCAAGGAAGAGATACACCAACCAAATTCCGGCACAACTATAATCGATTCCCAAAATGGGATCGCGCCTTCTTCTGTGGTGAATACCTTACTGTAGCCAGGAATCAGGAGAAAGCAGGATGCTGGCTCCTCCTGACTCTTTTAATTACTGTTTTTCTTCTCCCTGATTGGTTTCCTCGCTGGGAGTTTTCATCTCCTCCTTAAAACCTCTTAGGGTTTTACCCAGTGCAGTTCCCAGTTCAGGAATTTTTTTTGGGCCGAAAATTAGAATAGCGACTATGCTAATTACAGCTATTTCTGGCCATCCCAGTCCAAACATATAAATTTCCTCTAAGGCATCTGTAATTAAATATAGACATTGATGGCTCACATCCCATAAGTTCGCCACCGATCAATGCAACTAACTTCTAATTGGATTGGTAATTGGCAAACCTAACCAATCGCTTAATTCCTGAGCTAGCCATTCCAGTTCCGCTTCCGATTTAATTGCACCATCACTACCACCAAGTTGATATTTTTTTACTCCTACCCAAATATCCAATTGTGCGGGAACGGCAATTCTCGTACCTTCAGAATCTTTCGTAAAATGTTTGGGAATGTAAACTAATTTATTAATACTTTGTCTTGGCGATGCACGGGGACGATAAAATTTCCAAGCAAACAATTCCCAAGTTAGGGAAATTTGTTCTGGATTCAGGCGTAAGCAAATGCGTCCAAAAAAATGAAAGAAAAATTTATACACCATCATCAAGCCAGCACCCCAAAATGGAAGTGAAAACAACGCAAAGGGGATGTTGACAGGAAAAGGTGCTGAAAGTGCGCCAATTGTCCAAAAGAGAATAAATGAATTCCAGACGATCGCAAATAAACCTGTAAATATTATTGATGGATCAAAACCAGATGGTGGAACGATAATTTCTAGAAAATCCCAATTTTTGGTTAGTTGAATCTTACTGCCATCTGGTTTGCCAACAACCAAAATCGGCAAGTTTGTTGGTTGTGGTTTCTCTAAAGCTGCGAGTGCTTGGTCAGCTGAACTCAAACGCCGTTCTAAATTAGGTTCAATCATCCACTTTAACCAATTGCTAAAGCTGGGACTGAGATTAGCCAGTTGTTTAAACTGAATGCGAAAATCTTTTTGGGGTAAATCGGCTGGGTGAGTACCTGTCACCAAGTAAATTAAAGTTGCGCCTAAACTATAAAGGTCTGATGCTGCAACAGTGCGTCCGCCAAATTGCTCTGGTGGCATATAGCCATAAGTTCCCACCACAGTTCTTGTCCCGGTTTCGCTAGCCAGGACTGTTTGCACTGAGCCAAAATCTACCAAATAAACTTGACCGACACTATTTCCAGAACGCTCCCCCAATAAAATATTGCTAGGCTTAATATCACGGTGAATTACAGGCGGATGTAGTTCATGTAGGTAAACGAGAATCTCTAAAAGTGCTTTAGCTATCTGTTTAACTTCAGCTTCGGTAAAAGTCCGCCCAGTTTGTAAGCATTGCTCTAAAGTTTGTGCAGGGATATAAGTTTGTACTAGAGCAAATCCTTTGATGGTTGGTAAATTTACCTCAAAATAGTTTAAATAGCCAGGAATTGAGGGATGTGCTAGGTTTTTTAAAGTTTCAGCTTCTCGCTCAAACAACTTGAGTGAATCCCACTCAAAGTCACTGCTAAAAGAGAGTAATTTAATGACAACTAATTTCTGAGTTTGCAAATCACGAGCTAATAGCGTCCGTCGCCCTGCTTTTTTTCCTAATAGCTGCTGAATTTCGTAGCGATCGCCTAATATTTCACCAATCATTATGTTTTCTTATAATGCTACCGTTGAAAAGTTTTATAGCTGATAGCTTTTCAATTTGGCAAATCGATATCTTTAGTATAATTGCGTAATTCTATGCCCTCCCAACTTTGGCCTTATATTACCCCCGGTATTCCCGATGAATTATTCGAGCATTTGCCAGGAATTCCTCTGAGCCAGCGAGAAGTCCGACTGCTATTGATTGCCCAACTGCGGCTGAAATCAGATTCCGTATTGTGGGATATTGGTGCAGGGACGGGTACAATTCCGGTAGAGGTGGGGCTATTGTGTCCAAGCGGACAGATTATCGCTATCGAAAGGGATGAAGAAGTAGCTAGTCTGATCAAGCGTAACTGCGATCGCTTTGATGTGAAAAATGTCGAAGTTGTTGAAGGCAGCGCCCCAGAATGTTTACATGACCTCAAAATTACTCCTCATCGCGTTTGTATCGAGGGAGGTCGCCCCATTCAGGAAATACTGCAAGCAGCTTGGCATTATTTGCCACCATCCGGTCGGGTTGTAGCCACAGCTGCTAATCTAGAAAGTCTGTATGCTATTTCCCAAAGCTTTTCCCTATTAAGGGCTAGAAATATCGAAGTCGTCCAATCTGCGGTTAACCGCCTAGAGACACGCGGCTTTTCTCAAACCTTTACCGCCGTCGATCCCATTTTTATCCTCAGTGGTGAGAAACTGGATTAGGGAATGGGGCATGGGGACTAGGGACTAGGGACTAGGGACTGGGGACTGGGGACTAGGGACTAGGACTAGATGGGAAAAAGTTTTCCAAATACTCAATACCCAATACCCAATACCCAATACCCAATACCCAATACCCAGTACCCAGTACCCAGTACCCAATACCCAGTACCCAATACTTCTATGCCTTGGTCTCGGATTATTAGTGGAATTGTTGCGATCGCTCTTGCTCTTTCTGCAACCCTTTTTGGGGGTTGGTACTTTACCATCATCTTTGCGGTTATCATCTTTTTGGGTCAACAGGAATATTTTAATTTGGTGCGAGCTAGAGGCATCGCTCCTGCCGCTAAAACCACTATGGCTGTCAGCCAAGTATTGCTGGTGATTTGCACCCTTGATGGCAGTTTAGCTGACGCTGTGATGCCAATAGCTGGCACACTTATTTGTTTTTACCTGCTGTTTCAACCCAAATTTGCGACGATCGCTGATGTTTCCGCTTCTATTATGGGGCTATTTTACGTCGGTTATTTACCAAGTTACTGGGTGCGGTTACGAGCAATTGATAGCGCTGCTTTTAGCAATCTCCCTTTGGGAGGTTACTGGCCCACAACCTGGACAGATTTCTGGGAAAAAGCAAATTCCGCTTCTTTAGCACAAGGTTTTACAGCCACATTACTAACTTTTTTGTGTATTTGGGCAGCTGATATCGGTGCGTACACCATTGGCAAATTCTTTGGGAAAACGCGTCTATCTGACATTAGCCCGAAAAAAACTGTTGAAGGCGCTGTCTTTGGTATTACTTCAAGTGTTGCCGTAGCCATAGCGGGAGCTTATTATCTTCACTTGCCTGAATCCCCGTTCACTGGTTTAGCATTGGGTTTGCTGATTGGCATTGCTAGTCTTTTAGGGGATCTTACAGAATCTATGCTCAAGCGGGATGCTGGAGTTAAAGATTCTGGGCAATTAATCCCCGGTCATGGTGGTATTTTAGACCGTACCGATAGTTATATTTTTACTGCTCCTTTGGTTTACTATTTTGTGACATTACTTTTGCCACTACTTAGTAAATAGGTGAGTTGGGCATTGGGCATTGGGCATTGGGCATTAAAAAGAGACAGGGTAGACAAGGAAGAGGGGGAAGAACAGGAAAAGATTTATTCAATAATTCCTCCTTGTCTCCCTTGTCCCCCTTGTCCCCCTTGTCCCCCTTGCACCCCTGCTCTTGTTCCACTAGACGCCACATCATTTAAAATAGGGTATTAATATTTTTTAATTTGTGAGATCCGTCAAGGGTTAACGTTAATCCGCCCACGACACACCAGCTTTCCTGGGATCAGCGTTAATTCTTGGATATCGACATCTGAGCCAAGATCGAGATTGTACTCATAATTGTTTTTTAATATATCTCCTTGGTCTGGCTTGATTGGGATATGTACCAGTTGCAACTCATGTCCACTAAGTAATTGTGAGCTTAGACAAATCTCTAGAGGCGTTGTTTCGCTATTGGTTACTCTCAAACCTCGCAGTATAATTTGGTTGTTCCCAAGGATAATTTCTTGCCACTTGATTGGTTGTGACTGGGGATAATCTTTTGGTAAAACCTTAACCAATAGATCGCTCAAAGCAGTCGATAATAAGTCTGATGAGAGAGAAGCATTAAGATCCTTCTCATCTACGATCAAATTGCCAACCACTGGTACTGTTTCTAACAGTCGCAGGGGTTTTCCCTTGAGTACGGAGCCAAGATTTATCCGAATATTTTCTGCTATTAATTGAATTTGGGTAATTAGGAGACCTTGATAAACTGCATGAGTAGCAAAAACAGATACCAAAGGAATGCGTCCAGAGAAAAGTTGGCGATCGCTAGCTTTAATCTCCACTTCTAATGCCGATATTTGGCTGACCTGCGCTCTCAACCAAAGCTTGACTGCTGTTGTGAGTACTTGCGTAATTATGCGGATTTTATTTCCACTTGTTGTTTGGGGATTTTGCTCTGGCATTTAACCAATTTGTTTAAGAGTATTTGCTCAACAACCGAACCGAAATTAAATAAGCTTTAAATGTAACATTTATGCCTACTCGCTACAAAATGCAAATATCATTTAATTGATAACAATAAATAAGCAATTTCCACATGGAGGTACGGTTACAAAAAATTCTTGCTCAATGGGGTATCGCCTCACGTCGTGAAGCCGAAGAAATGATTAGGCACTCACGCGTGCGGATTAATGGGGTATTGGCACATTTAGGCCAAAAAGTCGATCCCGAAAAAGATGCGATCGCAATTGATGGTAAGTCTGTATCCGAAAAGCAGCGTCCGGCTTTAATATATCTATTGCTGCACAAACCTGCGGGAGTGGTTTCTACTTGCTACGACCCTCATCGCAGACCAACAGTCCTGGATCTACTACCGAAAGAATTACGGGAGGGTTCAGGTATTCACCCAGTTGGCCGTCTAGATGCAGACTCTACAGGAGCATTAATCCTGACTAATGACGGAGAACTGACATTTGGACTAACCCATCCACGTCACAGTATTTCCAAGACATATCATGTTTTGGTCAAAGGACATCCTCCAGAAACGGTACTACAGATGTGGCGTCAAGGTGTGATGTTGGAGGGTAGAAAAACCAGGGCTGCTAAGGTACACCTAATAGAACGTCGTATCGAGCAAAGTGTTTTAGAAATAGTGTTGCAGGAGGGAAGAAATCGTCAAATTCGTCGGATAGCTCAACAGTTAGGATACCCAGTAATCAAGCTGCATCGGACTGCTATCGGCCCAATTCAATTACAAACTCCAAAGCAACCCTTTTTGTCAGAGGGTAAATATCGTTCCCTCAAAGATTATGAAATTCGCTTTTTGCAAGATCAAATAACGCAACCTAATTATTGATTCAGTGGAGTTAAGGAGTGTCAGTAGGCATGAAATGGCTAAGAAAGAAGAATAAGCACCAGCCATCACTTTCATTAGAGGAACAACGAGCCGAAAAGTTGGCAGAATTAGGCGCTCAACTTTGGGCATTGCGTCAAGAACAGGGTTTATCTCTAGAGCAAGTGGTTGCATTGACCAGGATTCCCCGACGATTATTGCAGGCGATCGAAGAAGGTAATTTAAACGATCTACCAGAACCAGTCTATATTCAAGGTTTGATCAGACAATTTGCCGATGCACTCGGCTTGAATGGAGTCGAATTTTCTGGCACTTTTCCGGTCAGTTCTGCCCAAGTTAGTCCTTTAAGTAAGGGGAATACTTCACCCCTGGCTCAACTACGTCCGATTCATCTTTACTTTCTTTACATATTGCTAATAGTATGCTCTGTAAATGGGTTATCTCAGTTATTAAATAACGCTTTACTACAAGCAAGTAATAGCCCAAACCAGCAATATCCAAAACAAAAGTCTGTTGTTAAACCAGAACTAGCTCAACTAAAAGAGTCAACACAGGTACAACCTGTCAGCGATACCCTCAACGGTGTCCAAAAGGGACAGGTTGTACAGGTTGGTGTAACTTTGAAAGCCTCATCTTGGATTCGTATAGTAGCCGATGGCAAAACCGAGTTTGAGGGTATTCTGCCAGAGGGAACTCACCGAGTTTGGAAAGCCCAAGAGCAACTGACAGTGAAAACTGATAATGCTGGTGGTGTCTTGGTGAGCGTCAATCAAGAGAAAGCTAAGGAAATGGGAGAGCCAGGGAAAGAGGAAGAAGTTAGGATTGCTGCGAAACCTAAATTTTGAAATATGGGGCATGGGGCATTGGGGATTGGGGATTGGGGATTGGGCATTGGGCGTTGGGCATTGGAAAGAGGACTTGGAGACAAGGAGAATTGGGGACAAGGGGAAAGACTTGTTGTAAGTTCTAAACTTTTGTCACCTTGTCACCTTGTCCCCTTGTCCCCTTGTCCCCTTGCTTCCCCTGCTCCCCTGCTTCCCTGCTCCCCTGCCCCTCTGCTCCCCTGCTCACTCAGCCCCACTCCTCACTGGACTTGATCTTCCGGGGCGCGTCCATTGAGTTTGGTAAGAACCTTCAAGCGATCGCGCAATTCGTCTGTTATCGCTCCTGCTTGATAGCGCCACTCCCAGTTCCCCTCTGCAATACTGGGAAAATTCATCCGCGCTTCGTTTCCTAATCCCAAAATATCTTGCAAGGGAATAATCGCTTGGTTGGCTACAGAACTCAAAGCTAGGCGAATTAAATCCCAGTGAATGCCATCAGGGCTGATAGAACCTAAATAAAGCAACAAGTTTTGCTTTTCCTCGTCCTCGGCTGTATTGAACCAGCCTATAGTTGTATCATTATCGTGAGTTCCGGTATAAACTACAGCATTGTGCGGATAATTGAATGGTAAAAATGGATTAGCGGAATCAGCACTAAAGGCAAATTGCAAAATTTTCATCCCCGGAAATTCATACTTGTCTCGCAGTGCTTCTACCCCCGGTGTAATTACTCCTAAATCTTCTGCTAAGACAGGTAGCTTGCCTAACTTTTGCCTAATCACTTCAAAAAAAGCATCTCCAGGCGCTTCCACCCATTTACCATTGATGGCAGTTTGTTCGCCTTGCGGCACAGCCCAATAAGCCTCGAAGCCCCGGAAGTGATCGATGCGAATTATATCTACATAATCCAGCATTGCCTCAAAGCGCTGTACCCACCATTTAAAGTCTTGTTTTTGCAATTCATCCCAGTTATAAACCGGGTTGCCCCACAATTGACCAGTAGCGCTAAAGTAATCTGGTGGAACTCCTGCCATTTGAGCAGCAGCACCTGTCTCTGGATCTAAGCAAAACATATCGGGATGCGCCCACACGTCGGCACTATCATGAGATACGTAGATGGGGATATCGCCAATAATGTGAATACCGCGCATATTAGCGTAACTTCTTAGTTCTGACCACTGGCGGAAAAACTCAAATTGGACGAATTTGTAATAATAAATCTCTCCGTTGAGCCGATGCTGTACTTGCTCCAATGCTTGGGGATCGCGCTTGACAAATTCGGGCTTCCATGAGTGCCAGTTTGCATTGTCGTTGGCATCTTTCAGCGCCATAAATAAGGCGTAATTATCTAGCCAATAAGCTTTACTGTCGCAAAAACCTGCAAATTCTTTCTGCTGAATGGGCGTAGCATTGGCTCTAAAGTTGTCACAGGCTTTTTTGAGTAGCCCAATCTTAATTGGCACAACCTGCTCGAAGTCTACCTTTTCTACCGGAAATCCTGGTAAATTGGCAAAGTCTTCTTCAGTGAGCAAATTCTCATCTCGCAGTTTTTCTGGGCTAACCAGCAGGGGATTTCCCGCCATTGCCGAGTAGCACATATACGGAGAATTGCCGTATCCAGTGGGGCCCAGTGGTAAAACTTGCCAATATTGTTGATGGCTCTCTTTAAGAAAATCAATGAAGCGATAGGCTTCTAAGCCTAAATCCCCAATGCCAAATCGACTGGGAAAGGAGGTAGGATGCAGCAAAATGCCACTGGATCTAGGAAAAGGCATAAGTAACCTGAATTATGAGAGGGAGCAATTGTCTGATGGAAACGCTAGGCGATCGCATCGAATTTATCACGGAACGGTATTTGCAGGGGAAATCAAGTAAACTCATTTTGTTTGTCATTTGTCCTTTGTCATTTGTTCTTTGGTAATAACCAATACAACTCTTGGAGAGGCTGCACTTAGACTATGCTCAGTGACTACGCCAACGACTACGCGGTAGTTGAATCTCGACTTACTTCGACTATGCTCAGTACAAGTCGCTCGATTACCGCGCAGTCGAAACTTAGTACAAGTGACTAATGACCAATGACCAATGACCAATGACTAATGAGTAAATCACTATGACTTACCGAAATCCTACACCGACAGTTGATATCATTATTGAACTAGTAGATCGACCTCATCGGCCAATAGTGTTAATTGAAAGACATAATCTACCTTTAGGTTGGGCTATTCCTGGTGGTTTTGTAGATTATGGAGAAGCGGTGGAAGTGGCGGCGCGGCGAGAAGCTGAAGAAGAGACGGGTTTACAGGTGGAATTAGTTGAACAATTACTGGTATATTCTGACCCAAATCGCGATCCGCGTCAGCATACCATTAGTATTGTGTTTTTGGCGACAGCTACGGGGGAACCGGTGGCTGGAGATGATGCTAAGGGTGTAGGCATTTTTGAGTATTGGCGTATGCCTGGTAATTTATGTTTTGACCACGATCGCATTCTGCGCGATTATTGGCGATATCGGCATTATGGGATACGTCCGAGGTTGGGGTAAGAGGGACGAACCGCAGAGGCGCAAAGAGCGCAGAGAGAAGAGGGGAGAGGAATATCTGTGACACAAAGTTTTTGTGATTATACTGTGTCAGTGGTATTTAAAGGTGAATTATGGACGCTGAGACACTGTTGGAGAAATACGCCGCAGGAGAACGAAAATTTCACAACGAGAATCTTAGAGGAGTAGACCTCAAATATGCAAATCTAACTGGAATAGACCTAACAGGTGCAGATTTGACGGGTGTAGATTTAAATGATGCGAACCTAAGTAAAGCATTACTTCAAAACGCAAACTTCACTAGAGCTTCTCTAACAGGTGCAAATTTGAGTGAGTTGGGCGAAAGTTCTAGTTTAAATTTGAGTTGGGCAGACCTAAGTAGTGCTGACTTGAGTGGAGCTAAACTAAATAGCGCTAACTTTAGTAACGCTAATCTGGATAACGCCAACTTGAGTAAAGCAAACTTGAGTAGCGCTAACTTTAGTAATGCCAACCTAGATAATGCCAACTTGAGTGATACAACACTCAATTCTGCAAACTTAACTGACGCATCCTTAAATGAAGCAAAGGTAGTTAGAGCTAATCTTACTAGTGCTAATTTAAGTGGAGCTAACTTGTTTGCAGCTGATTTGAGTCAAGCAAACTTAGCTCAAGTGATACTCAAAGGTGCTAATTTGCAGGGAGCCAAAATTCGGGGCGTTAATTTATCTCAAAAGGATTTGTCAGGTATGAATCTGACTCAGGCTGATCTTGGCGCAGCAAATCTTATCGGTGTAAATTTCAGAAGAGCCTGCCTTGAGGGGACAAATTTAGAGAAAGCAGAACTACAAAAAGTAGATTTGATCAACGCGAATCTGAAAGAGGCAAAGCTGAAGAAGGTAGATTTAACTGGGGCAAATATCTATGGTGTCAACTTTAAAGATGCTGACCTAACTGGTGCGATAATGCCAGATGGAGAAATCTATAAACCGATCGCAGCTGAAGCAGAAATCGGTAAACAGGAAACATCGTTAGAGAAAGTAATATCTATGATCCGTAAAGTAATTAATACTGATAACGCACCCGCACCAGTCGGCCCTTATAATCAAGCGATCGCAGCTTCAGGTCAATTTATATTTATAGCTGGACAAATTGCCATCGATCCCCGCCTTGGTGATGTCGTCTACACTGATGATGTCAAAAAGCAAACTGAGCAGGTATTAGCTAATCTTGAAGCCATTCTCACAGAAGCCGGTGCGACTTTTCAAGATGTGGTGAAGACCACTGTATTTTTAGCTGATATGAATGATTTCGCGGCGGTGAATGCCATTTATGCTAAATATTTCCCGGAAAATACAGCCCCAGCGCGGGCTTGTGTGCAGGTATCGCGCTTACCTAAAGATGTGTTAGTAGAGATTGATGCGATCGCTGTGATTAGCGGTTAGGAGAAATAGAACAATGAGCAAAATTTTAACAGTTACATTTGATGGTTCTGTTTTGCGGCCAGATATTCCACTTGATTTAGAACCGAACAAACGCTATGTGATTACCATTGTTTCTGAGGATATTAACTCATCTCAAATTAAAGTAGCTGATGCATGGGATGTATTAGAAGGTTTAACTGGAACAGTTGATGCACCCGATGATTGGGCAAGTCAACACGATTATTACCTGTATGGCACACCAAAACGTCAACCTGAAATTAACACATGACAGGTGAGCGAATATTTTTAGACACTGTTTTTATCCAGGCGTTACTGAATGCACGCGTTCAATACCATATCAAGGCTAGAACGCTGCTACCGCGTGTCCGAAATCCTGTTGAAGTATGGGTTACTGAAGCTGTTTTAATCGAAGTTGGTAATGCTTTGAGTGCTTTTAATCGCACAGCTGCCATGCAGTTTATCCAACAGTGCTATCAAACCCCAAATATGTATATTGTGAGTGTAGACACACCACTGCTCAATCATGCTTTAAAACTTTATCAATCCCGTCTAGACAAAACCTGGGGTTTAACTGATTGTATTTCGTTTATTGTCATGCAGGATCAGGGGTTAATTATTGCAGCCACGGCCGATCAACATTTTGTCCAAGCAGGTTATCAGGCACTTTTGTTGGAAATACAAGCTTGACTGGATCGTGGTTTAAAAAATTAGAACTTCAACAGCAAAGTTAGCAATTAGCAATTGCAAGTATTTTTGAGTGTTCTCCTCTGATGAATGCGATCGCTGTGATTGGCGGTTAGGAGGAACGCATCAATGAGCAAATTTTAACGGTTACATTTGATTGTTTTGTTTTGACTCTAAAAACTCCATCACTTCTTGTAGCACATCGGCTATATGTGGCTTTTCGCAAGCAATTACGTTATCGAAAAGATGTTTATGGTGCGGGAAGCTAGGTAAGTTGGGAAAGTGTGGTGTACTGTCATAACGAAAAATCAGACTATTTTGCTCGTTTTGAAAGTGATAGCGGTAATCGATATATGTAATCTGATTATCTACAATAATAAAGGCTTCACTGATTGCTAGTAAATATTTGAGAGCGAAACGTATTCTAATGCGGAGATTAGCTCTCTCTGTCGTTAAAATTACGGCACTATATTCTTCAACGTATGTGTTAGAGCAGTTGAGTAAAAGTTGAGCGATTTCATCTAGATATGCTTGGATGACTTTACGCGACATCTCTAAGTTTGCTCTTTATATCTTGGTGTAGAGCTAGATAATGTTGGTAGTTTCCTGCCCATTCGACAAATACTTCATCGTCAGAAGTTTCGCCTTGGCTATATTTGGCAAAAAAATCTTCTGAATTCATTTGGTACTTTATTTCATAGGTATTTAACTGTTTGGTAAGGGCAATCAGCGCATCTAATGGAGATGTATATTCAATGATTTGTTTACGCATTGATTTCTGCATTCAGTTTCATCGTTAATTATCTCTCAACAAACGCGATCGCCTCTATAACTTTGGGAATACTGAAATTAAGTGCCCTAAAGGAGTATTAAAAATGGCAGAAAATCGCATCAGTGCCACCTTAGCCCCAGCAGACAAAGAAGCAGTCATGCAGGCGATCGCTACAATTAGAGAAAAGTTACCGTTTTTAGTAGATTTGACCCCCGAAGACAGGCGAACGATGTTGAAGATGGGAGATAAAAGTCGGGCTTTTGTCAGCAAAGCCTTAGAAGTGGCGACACAAAACCCTAACTTTTTGCCCCGTTCTTTTGATTTAGAAGAGATGCGCCGGGACTTAGAAATATATGAGGACTTGTATCCGGTGCTGTTATCTTTGACACAACTGCAAGAACTGGTAGATGATACCTGTATAGCTGCTGCTAGTGAAGCGTATGCCTCAGCATTAGCAGTTTATAGCTATGCCAAAGCTAGCGGTGATGTCACAGGTTTAGATGCAGTAATTGATGAGATGGGACGCAGGTTTAACCGCCGTTCTAAGAAAAAGCAACCCGAAGTCCCAGTCAGCTAAAGCTTAAAACAGGTAATTATACCAATTGTAAACTTACTAGAATACACATAATTTATAGGGGCATAACATTGTTATGCCCTTTTTGCGTTTTGTATCCAAAGATTCTTGAAACCCGCGCAGGTGGTCACTAAGCTTGCCGAAGTGCGGGTTTTGTCTGTATAGCCGCGATTTATATAGTGCATCTCGTTAATCTCAAATACACTTTAACCTCTCTCCAAACCTCTCCCCTACAAGGGGAGAGGCTTTGAATCTTACTCCCCTTCCCTACAAGGGAAGGGGCTGGGGGTTAGGTCTATATCAGACTCCACCGATAAGCGCTAATTCGCCAAGGCATTTTTGAGCCTCAGAAGGTCAACGTCGAGCTTCAAAAGGTCAACGTCGAGCCTCAGAAGGTCAACATCGAGCCTCAGAAGGTCAACGTCGAGCCTCAGAAGGTCAAC
>NZ_JAVRCC020000026.1:0-49159 GCF_034530975.2 Nostoc sp. DedQUE07
GTAATTTGACTTGTGTATACACGGTATTTGGAAAGGGGAGGGAAATAGATTTATTTTTTCCTGCCTTTATAAGGGGGGATTAAGGGGAGTAAAATGTGATTAAAATCACAAGCAACTACTTTTAAAACAACCTCTTAGGAGATTTAAAATTCCGAATGACACTGATATTTGTGCGTTATGACAAGCATAACTCACCCGATATTTTAATATAGCTGTTGTTCGCTATCCAAAAAAGTTCATAAAGAACCAAATTACCCATAATTTTTATTGGCAATAACGAGTCTTATTTGAAAGTTTTATTCTCTCCAGAAGCGCGAATTAATTCAGCTACAAAGGCAACGATCGCAGATACTAAAATTAACATTACACTGAGAGCATTAATATCAGGTTTAACTCCGGTTCTAATGCGGCTAAAAATTTCCATTGGCAGGGTGTTAGAACCGCTACCAGCAGTAAAACTAGCAATCAGAAAGTCATCTAAGCTAAGAACAAAAGCCAACAGACAACCAGCGATAATCCCAGGCATTAATTGAGGTAACAATACTTTGATGAAAGCTTGGGTTGGTGTCGCACCTAAATCTAGTGCTGCTTCTTCTAAGTGGGGGTCTAAATTAGTCAGTCGGGAAGCAACTACAAGTCCAACGTAGGCTAGACAAAACACTACATGGGCTGCAACTATTGTCCACAAACTCAAAGGTACTGCAAAGGCTGCTAGACATACTAAAGTAGCCACTGCGATCGCAATATCGGGAATAATCAATGGTAGGTAAGCAATACCCAAATACAATTTCTTACCAGGAAATTCGTAACGCGCCAACCCAACCGCCATCAAGGTTCCCAGCACTGCGGAAATTGCCACGGCACAACCCGCAACTATCATACTGTTTTGCAAAGCCGATAAAATGCGATCGTCACTGAACAACTTGCGATACCAATCGAGAGTGAATCCTTGCCAAGTTGCACTGTAAGGCGACTTATTGAAGCTATAAAAGCCAAGTACCAGTATGGGCAGGTACATGAACACAAATATCAGCAGTGAGAAAACCGCTTGCCATGAGACACGCGGTTTTTTGATAAATGGAGAGATATTCACGTTTATATATGATTTTTCTTGATAGCAATCGGTTATATCATATTTTATGTAAAAAGTCAATTCTCACTGACTAGCGATCGCCACTTTCTTTTCCATCACTGTGAATATACAAGTAGTTCTTGTCAAGATTGCAATATTCCTGGCAAACATTGCAATATTTCTCATCAACATTAGAATATTCCTGGCAAACATTGCAATATTTCTCATCAACATTAGAATATTCCTGGCAAACATTGCAATATTTCTCATCAACATTAGAATATTTCGGTATAATCTATTTCCCACTCGGACACACTGACTGCACTTCTTGGGGAAGTTGCCGACACATCTGCTGTAATCCTTGAGGATTAATTTGCCACCAAGCAAATAATCCCAGACTTGTACCCCCTACAAGCAACGCCAACACTCCCCCCAGCATTACCAAAGGTTTACGCCACTTCGGTTTTGTAATTAAAGTTGGTGGAATTTCTGGGTTGAGAGGTGGTTCTTCTGAAAGATCCAAATCTAGATCCGAATTTAGATCCAAATCTAGCAAAGCTTGGGAACTTTCTGTAAAAGAAGTTGGTTCTTCTAATTCCTCTAGTTCTTCTGGTTCTTCTAGTTCTTCTAATTTCTCTAGTTCTTCTTGTATTTCTGTTTCTATAATCTCTTCTGGCAACGCCGGAGTCACGGGTACTAAGTATTCTGGAGAGACACGGCAATAGGTCATAACAACCGATGTATTATCATGCCCATTTTTTTCGTTTGCTAAGTTAATCCAGTTGCGGACAGCATCTTCAACTGTCATTTGCCCTGTTAACACGGGTATTGCATAATCCTGCCAAGATTGTTCTACCCAGTTGCGATCGCTTAAACCATCAGAACACAGTAGCAAAATGCCATCTTCTTCCAGAATAAATCGCTGAACATTGAGACGCAAAGATTCTGAATTTCTTGTCCCCAATGCTTGAGTTAAAGCACTCGCATCTGGTCTGAAGAGTGCCTTTCGATACAAACTTTTAGCAAGGCGTACTTCTCGCGTTGCCACATCATCATCTATAGTTAGTAGCTGGCAATAATTGCGAGTAATCCAATAGGCACGGCTATCGCCAACATTAGCCAAGTAAAGCTCATGGGTATTATTTGATTGCCACCCAGTACTTGTCTGGATTCGTTGTGGAACTTGCAACGCCATCACAATAGTTGTAGCCATGCGTTCTTTGCCCTGGCGTTTTTGTTCGTTATTGCGGGCACAAATTACATTATTTACCACCCGTAAGCTTGCTTCTAATTGTTCCTGCAACAACTCAGGTGAAAAAAGTGCAGTTTGTTCTGTCACCTCAGTTAGTAAAGCGCGAATTTGCAACTTTACAGACTGCACTGCCAACTGACTCGCAACCTCACCGCCTTCGTGCCCACCAATGCCATCGCACACAATCGACAAGTGGCGCAATAAAGGTTCATCTAAATCACTCAAACTATTGGGATAGCAAGCATCTTCATTTTGCGCCATCATTGGGCCAATATCTGTAGAACCTGCCACCTTCAAGACTAATGGCAATTCTGCCGCAGCTGCTAGTAGTAAATTATTGAGTTGAATACTAATTTCCTCTAACTCAATCTCAGTTTCACACATCTCTTGGACAATGTCCTGTAACGCTTTAGCTACTGATGCCTTCGCAGAAACTACCCAAAACTGCCAACATTCCCCCAGATTTTGTAAACTCAACTTCTCATCAGCTGGTGTTTGGTAGAGTTCCAACAGTCGCACACACCAACCTTCGACTCTCAAGTTGTCTATTACTAGTAAACTGCGGCTAAGTCCCAATTCTGCTAGAGGTGTCCAAAGTTGGAGAATTTGCCACAGCCAATAAACTTGTCGTATTGCCGTGGCTTCCTCCCAAGCCTCAACAATAGTTGGATAGATATTTCCTGTCTTATCTATCGGCGCATTTTCCAATAAGAGGATATCAGTTGTATCTTCTTCAAGATTACTAGCAAACCCATAAGCCTGGGGCAGATGCAACCGCTCTTGATATAACCGTAAATAAGGAATTACTGCCGTTGGCAATTCTTCAGGTACATCTGGCGGCAGTCCCGGTTGAGTATCCAGCCAAATCTGTTGTTTAATTACCTCATACCTATCTGCTACCTTTGTGCCTGGTGGGATGCAAGCAGCCAATGAGCCAGTCGCCCAAAGATAGCGGTGAACTAAAGGAGTTTGGCAACTGGCACAAACGTTATCTCCCATAGGATTAATGGGGCTGTTACAGCGTGGATTAGTACAAAAAATTATCAGTTGAGTGGAAATCATAAAACAGGAGTCAGGAGTCAGAATTCTTATTTATACATAAACTTCGATTAACTTTAGCTGGCAATGAATTGAAGGCTAGAATAAACTGGACTTGTGTACTGCTAGCTACACCTTGTTACTGAAATCAATCAAAATTATTGGTAGAAATACCCAGTTTTGTTTTCTGTAAATAACTTATATCTGGCTGTATCTAATCTTAGAAATGCATTTACGTCAATGTAGAGTTTAGGATGGCGCTATGCCAAGTTTTACCTTAATCTGGCTTCTGGCAGGAGCAGTTCTGTGTTTAATGGAACTGTTCTTACCGTCGGCGTTTGTCGCCTTGATGATGGGAATTAGCGCTTTTGTGGTGGCGCTGCTGTCTGGAGTGGGTATGGGAAGTGTATGGTTGCAAATTGTAGTTTGGCTGTTGCTTTCCATAGCCCTAATCGTGCTTTCTCGTCGGTTTTTGCAACCAAGACAACGCAAATCAAAAATTCGGGATGCAGTCATAGCTGAAACCTTAACAGAAATTCTGCCTGGAAAAACAGGGCGGGTACGGTATGAGGGAAATTCTTGGCAAGCAAGATGTGACGATGACAAATTTACCATACCACCCCATCAAAGAGTTTATGTGGTTAGGAGGGAAGGTACTACTTTGATTGTTGTACCGGAAAATCTGTTGAATTCTTGAGTATTTGTCATTTGTCACTTGTACTGAGCGAAGTCGAAGTATTTGTCATTTGTCATTTGTCACAATTCAATAGTTCTTTTTACTCTAATTTCTCTGCTCACTCATCTCCTCCACTTTGCACTCCCTTTATTAAAAATTAGGAGATTTACAATGGAACAGTTTTTTTTACTAGTATTTTTAGCTCTTGGTGGTTCTGCTGTAGCAGGTTCGGTGAAAGTCGTCAATCAGGGCAATGAAGCTTTGGTGGAAAGATTGGGTAGCTATAACAAAAAACTAGAACCAGGACTAAACTTTGTCGTTCCTTTTGTAGATAGAGTTGTCTACCGAGAAACTATCAAAGAAAAAGTCTTAGATATTCCTCCTCAACAGTGCATTACCCGTGACAACGTTGGTATTGAGGTAGATGCAGTGTTTTATTGGCGCATTGTGGATATGGAAAAAGCCTGGTACAAGGTAGAAAATCTCCAAGCGGCAATGATAAATATGGTGCTGACTCAAATTCGCGCCGAAATGGGACAACTGGAGTTGGATCAAACTTTTACTGCTCGTTCCCACATCAGTGAGCTTTTATTACAAGATTTGGATGTTGCGACCGATCCTTGGGGTGTGAAAGTGACACGGGTAGAACTGCGAGATATTATTCCGTCTCAAGCAGTACGAGAATCGATGGAATTGCAAATGTCAGCAGAACGACGCAAACGGGCTGCAATTTTAACTTCTGAGGGCGATCGCGAAGCTGCTGTCAATAGCGCCAGAGGTAAGGCTGACGCGCAAATCTTGGATGCGGAAGCTCGTCAAAAATCGGTAATTTTGCAAGCGGAAGCTGAACAAAAGGCGATCGTTTTGAAGGCTCAAGCAGAACGTCAACAACAAGTTTTGAAAGCCCAAGCGATCGCAGAGTCATCAGAAATTATTGCCCAAAAGCTCCACAATAATCCCAATGCCAATAAAGCAGTGGAAGTTCTGTTTGCCTTGGGCTATCTCGATATGGGCGCGACAATTGGTAAAAGCGATAGCAGTAAAGTGATTTTTATAGATCCGCGTTCCATTCCCGCTGCCTTAGAGGGTATACGCTCCGTCGTTTCAGATGGTCAGGTTAACTCTAACGATTTGTTTTCTAAACAAATCCCAGGATTAGAAAATAACCGCTCTAGTTAAGAATGGGAAATGGGAAGCAGGGGAGCAGAGGAGACAGTGGAGGTACGGAGAGAAAGAATAATTATTGCCCAATGCCCCATGCCCCATGCCCCATTCCCAATGACAAATGACAAATGACTAATGACAAATGACTAATGACTAATGATAATTAACCCAGAACAGGTTATCAACGCTATTATTGCGATCGCGAATCCTTTAATTAAGGAAAAAATTCAGCGCAATGAGACTGTAATTAAATTACTTCAGCAGTTTAACCTCGATCCAGAGCATCCACCAGCAGATTTTAGTGGGGTTTATGCATACACACTGGTAGAGTACGGTGTTGGAAAACCTAAGCCTTTTTTAGAACTTTTTCGCCAAGAAGCAATAAAACAGGCTTTCCGTAAAGCATTTGACCATAACAACCCCTCAATTTTGCTTTCTGAGGTTGATGCTTGGCTTAATGCTTATGCGTTGGGTGATGACATTAGAAGTTTGGGAACTGACATTAGAAGGGAAATTGCCGCATTTTATATTGTTTTTGCAGAAGTTGCTAAACGCACTCGCAACCCAGCAGATACATTAATGAGTCAACAAATTGGCTCTTTGCAAAAACGCATTGCAAATATCCAAGAAGTACTTGACAGGTTGCCGACGCTGGAAGGTATTCGGACAGAAATAGCGCGGTTGGCTGCACAAAATTCCTTTGCACTGCTAGAGGCCGAAACATCTACTGAAAATAAATGTCGAGCTATAGCTTTAGCTCAACAAATGCGCGGCTGGTTTGAAACTTTGGGCTACCGCTTTGAAAAGTATGAAGTTTGGGGTGATTCATATTTTGAGTGGATTATCAATGTGCCAACCCGGCGTAACCGATATGACCGCATCCTGATTCGGGGAATTGAGGGGGAAGTTGGACTTAAGGATGTCGCTGTTTTGCGTTCCTCTGTGGAGCAGCAGAGAACTGATGAAGGTTGGTTAGTTACAGCCAGACGGATTGCACGCGCGGCGCGAAATGAGGTGGAAAAGGAGGAAAATCGCCACTTAGGTTGTTACACTTTTGACGAACTCATTGACCAAGATGCTGATTTTAGCGATTATCTCGATTGGTTGGAAGCAGAAATCATCCGGCGGCAAATAGATACAAAATACGTTCCTTTAGCTTGTACAAAAGAAGAAATTGACCCCGATACTAAACAGCGTATCGGCATCAGTCACTATAGCGATCGCGATGGTTGGATTGATGGTTATATTGATGTGTGGTTGGACGATCCCGCCAAAGAGCATATTTCTATACTAGGAGAATTTGGTACGGGGAAAACTTGGTTTTCCTTCCATTATGCTTGGGTGGCATTGCAACGTTATCGAGATGCCCAAAAACGCGGTGTAGAGCGTCCCCGTTTGCCTTTGGTGATTACGCTGCGAGATTTTGCCAAAGCGATAAATGTCGAGAACGTTTTAGCAGGGTTCTTTTTTACACAACATAATATTCGTTTAACTAGCGAAGTCTTTGACCAGTTAAACCGCATGGGCAAATTGCTGCTAATTTTCGATGGTTTTGACGAAATGGCAGCAAAAATTGACCGTCAGCAGATGATTAATAACTTTTGGGAACTGGCAAAAGTGGTGGTTCCCAGTGCCAAGGTTATCCTGACTTGTCGCACCGAACATTTTCCCGACGCTAAGGAAGGACGTGCTTTACTCAATGCCGAGTTGCAAGCTTCTACCAAGCAGTTCACAGGGGAAACACCGCAGTTTGAAATGCTGGAACTAGAGAAATTTAACGACGAGCAAATTCGACTAGTGTTGTCGCATCAAACGGTAGCTGCAACGATTGAACAAGTAATGGGAAATCCGCAATTACTGGATTTAGCCCGTCGTCCGGTGATGAGTGAGTTAATTTTGGAAGCTTTGCCAGATATTGAGGCGGGTAAACCTGTGGATATGTCGCGGGTTTACTTGTACGCGGTGCGGCGGAAAATGGAACGGGATATAAAGAGCGATCGCACGTTTACTTCTTTGGCAGAAAAGCTATACTTTTTGTGCGAACTTTCTTGGGAAATGCTGTCTACTGACAAAATGAGCCTCAATTATCGGCTGTTCCCAGAACGCATTCGCCGCTTATTTGGTTCTATCGTTCAAGAAGAGAAGGATTTAGACCACTGGCATTATGACATGATGGCGCAAACGATGCTTGTGCGTAATGCTGATGGTGACTACACTCCGGCTCATAGATCGCTGTTAGAGTTTTTTGTAGCGTATAAATTTGCAGCAGAGTTGGGAGCGTTGGCTAGCGATTTTACTGAATTAGCCCAAGCACAGTCAGGTTTGAATAGCAGTGCAGTGCCTATTGACTATACATGGTCTGGTTATTTTTCGCGCAAGGATAATATTATTGCACCACTAAAAGCATTTACAAGTGAGTCTTTTGAGAAATTGAGAGAAACTTTTGGTAAAGCACCACTTACAAAAGCTGTGATGGATTTGCTTGTGCCGATGTTAGGTGATAGTGATTCGCTAATTAAGGTTATTGAGGTGACACGCTTTAGAAGTGAGGATGAGGTTGGTTATGTTGGCGGAAATGCGGCGACCTTAGCAGTGAAGGTAGATAAAGGAGCCTTGGAGGGGAGAGATTTAAGTTGTACTTTGATTAAAGGGACAGATTTTAGGAATGCTCGTTTGCAGAGCGTGAATTTTGCAGAAGCAAATTTAGCAGATTGTGATTTTACACTTTCAGTTGCATTTAGTCCTTATGGAAAGATTCTTGCTAGTAGTAGCACTAACGCAGTTAGATTACGGGATATTGAAACAGGTAAACTCCTAAAAACTTTATATGGGCATAGTTGTTGGATATTCTCAGTTGTTTTTAGTACTGATGGAAAGCTGTTAGCTAGTAGTAGCGTTGACGCAAAAGTTAGATTATGGGATATTGAAACAGGTAAATGCCTAACAGCTATTAATGGAGATCCATATACACTACATTCAGTTGTATTTAATCCTGTTGATGGAACATTAGCTAGTGGGGGTTCTGACTCAAAAGTAAAATTATGGGATGTGAATACAGGTGAATGCTTTAAAATTCTACAGGGGCATAGTAGTACAATTCGTTCGCTTGACTTCCACCCTGGCGGTAAAAGTCTTGCTAGCGGTAGTTCCGACTGCACAGTAAGGTTATGGGATGTGGACACAGGCGAATGCTTCAAAATTTTGCCAGGACACTCGAATGTAGTGCAGGAAGTAGCTTTTAGTGCTGATGGGCAAATCCTTGCCACAGCTAGTGAAGATACTACTGTTAAGTTGTGGCATATCCCGATTGGAGAATGTTTTCAAACACTATGTGGACATACTGCTGAGGTATTTTCAGTTTCCTTCAATCCTGATGGTAAAACTGTTGTTAGTGGTAGCCAAGATGAAACAATCAAAATTTGGGATGTTGAAACTGGCGAATGTCTAAAAACATTGAGAAGCGATCGCCCCTATGAACGCATGAATATCACAGGTGTTAAAGGTTTAACCACAGCAGAAATTACTACCCTTAAATCATTAGGTGCAATGGAAGATGGGGAATAAATTTTAGGCGATACCTGATGGGAGGCTAGCGCGATGTCTACAATGGGCTATGCCTACGCACTTTTGGTAAATGTAGAAGATGAAGACTTGTAAAGGAAAGTTGATTTACCGCAGTAACAAAACCTCAACTCCTAAAACTTCAGCACTTGTTCCTAAAGCTTCATCAGCCGTTACCAATTGGATATTATTTTGAAAAGCGATCGCCAAATGTAGAGCATCCAGTGTACGCAACGGTGTATCAAATCGACTAATCCACTCACGGGCTAAATTATAGTGAACTGTTTCTATCGCGATTTGAGTATAAAATTCACTTTCCAAATCTGCTTGGAACCTCGCTACAATAGCTGTTGCATCCTGCTGAGATATTTCTCGCATTCTGACTCGACGCGATAGCGCAGAAACCAGTTCAACCTCAACCAATTGACTCAAACCAACTTCAGTTTCATTGATAAGTAACTGTTCAACTACATCGCTTAAAGCTTCTGTCCAATATAAAGGAGCAATAATGCTTGTATCTAAATAAATCAACGACATTCCTCTGTACGCGCATTTATGACGGTTGCACTCAAAGACTCACCCTCAATCGCCAGGGAATCTCGAAATTGTTTCATATTTGCTAACCGTTGTTCCTTTTGTAGCAGAGGAACTAAACGAGCTACAGCTTTATCTTGCTCCAGCAAAATTACTTCTTCTCCCCTAGCTACCCGTTCCAAGAGAGATTTTAAATTGATGGCTGCTTCTTCAATGCTAATTCTCAACACTTCATTACTCCTGTTGTTAAGCTTAAATATTAAATAAAATTTCCTGTTTACATTATTGTAATTGGATTTAGCCACTTTATATCTTATTTAGTAATATCTAAAAAATAGATACAATGAAAGATAGTGAACGCATTTTAGGTTCACCTCATATTTCATCTAAACTATTTGATAAAATTACAATGACTAGTAAGAAAAATTTAATGTCTACTACAGGCTACGCCTACGCAACGCTTATCCCATACTTTTCATGATGAAATAATCAAGCTTTGATGCTTTGTAAATTATGACATTATCTATTCAGCCAACCACAGCAATAAGTGTAGAAGAGTTCTTAAAACTACCGGAGACAAAACCAGCAAGCGAGTATTTTAACGGGCAAATATACCAAAAGCCTATGCCACAAGGAGAACACAGTACTTTACAAATTGAATTAGCTTCTGCCATAAATCAAGTTGCAAAACTACAAAAATTAGCTTATGCCTTTCCTGAATTACGCTGTACATTTGAAGGTCGTTCAATAGTACCAGATATTGCTGTGTTTGAATGGCAAAAAATTCCCCTTGATGCAAAAGGTAGAGTTACAAATAAATTTGAGATTCCCCCAGATTGGATAATCGAAATTCTTTCACCAGAACAATCACCTAACCGAGCGATCCGCAAAATTACATTTTCTATTCAAAATGGAGCGAAGCTAGGTTGGTTACTCGATTCTGCTGATGAGTCAATCATGATTTTTGAACCTAATAAATTACCATAATTAAAAGAACAGCAAGATATCTTACCAGTTTTGAGTGTTTTGGAAAACTGGCAATTAACAGTTGCAGATGTATTTAGTTGGTTGAGTTTTATTTGAATAAAACATTTATTACAGCAGAAATCAGAAATCAAAAATCAGAAATCAGAAATAAAACACGCTTTATCCGTCTCATAAAATTGGTATAACTATTGACTAATCCCAGTACTTTGATTCACCTGGCATTGACTGCACAACCCAAAAAACTCTAGGGTGTGGTAAAAAACTTTAAATTTATGGCTTGATTCTAACTGGTTTTCTAAGTCATGAACTGGACATTGATTAATCGCAATTGAGACACCACATTGCAAGCAGGTAAGGTGGTGTTTATCTTGTTGTGCTAGGCTATAGAGGGCTTCACCATTAGCCAAATTCCGCACTTGTACTATACCTTCTAGTTTTAAGGCTTCTAGAGAACGGTAAACTGTTGCTAAACCCATACTCTGATTTGTATTACGTAGTTCTACGTAAATATCTTGGGCGGAAATGCCTTTTTTGATATTTTTCAGGAGGTTGAAAATACGCTCTTGACTGCGGGTGCGTATGGCTCTCATAGACAATTATTTAAGTATGCCACTGTAGTTTGAAGCTGTTAGATGAGCTAATCGATCGATTAACTTTAACCGCTTCGTAATCTTATTTTCACTCAGTTGGAACAGAAAGTTATAGTATAGCGATCGCAGCATTCAGCAAAAGCCCGTGCAAACCAAGTATCTAGCCAAAATTTTTGTGACCCTTCGTCCTTCAGTTTTAGACCCCGCTGGTGTGGCAGTACAATCCGGTCTTAAGCAACTGGGATACGATAACGTTGACCAGGTGCGGATTGGCAAGTACATTGAACTCACCATCACCTCAACTGAAGAGAAGAAAGCGCGTAAAGACCTTGATACCATTTGTGACCAAATGCTATCAAATCCCGTAATTGAAAATTACCGCTTTGAATTAATTGAGGTTGAAACTCAAACTGGAGTATTTTAGGGACTAGGGACTGGGGACTGGGAACTGGGGACTAGGAAAAAGTTTTCCAATACCCAATGCCCCATGCCCAATGACAAATGACAAATGACAAATGACAAATGACTAAATTCGGTGTTGTTGTTTTTCCCGGTTCTAATTGCGATCGCGATGTTGCTTATGTAATCAGAGATTTACTGGGGCAACCAACGCGCATGGTTTGGCATCAAGAAACAGATATTGCTGATTTGGATGTTGTGATTATTCCTGGTGGCTTTAGTTACGGGGATTATCTCCGCTGTGGTGCGATCGCGCGTTTTTCACCTGTGATGCAACAGGTTGTGGAACACGCCCAAAAGGGTAAGTTTGTCCTCGGTATTTGCAACGGCTTTCAGGTATTAACTGAAGCTGGCCTTTTGCCAGGGGTGTTAACCAGAAATCGGGATTTACATTTTATTTGCGATCGCGTCCCCTTGAAAGTTGAGCGTACTAATCTATGGACGCAAGCTTATACAACTGGTGAAGTTATCACTTTGCCCATTGCCCACGGAGAGGGGCGATTCTACGCTGATGCAGCTACTCTTGCAGAAATTGAAAATAACGGGCAAGTCATATTTCGCTATGAAGGCGAAAATCCCAACGGTTCACTGAACAACATCGCCGGGATTTGCGATCGTCGGGGTAATGTGTTGGGAATGATGCCGCACCCAGAAAGGGCATCAGACGCAATGCTAGGGGGTAGTGACGGCTTGAGGTTGTTTCAAGGCTTACTAGAGAAAGTAGCGGCATTAGCGTAAAGCAAATAAGTTGAGCGTTTTGCGATCGCTCGATCGACTTTTCATCCTTAAGCTAGTAGTTGTTAAAATTTAGAGGCAAGCGTGTTCTAATCTTTTAGTAGACTTACAAAAGTCTGTGTACACAAAAAACTTTAAGCCAGTTTTGGCAAGTTTTTGAGAACAAAGAGAGCAACAAACTTATGGGACTTTTCGATCAAATTCTTGGTGCCGTCGCTAATCCCAATCAACAGGGCAGCTTAGGTGAAATAGGAAGCATTGTTAATACTGTACAGCAGTTGAGCGATCGCACAGGCGCAAATCCTTCTACCATCCAATCAGTTTTGTCAATTGTAGGTGGTCAAGTGCGTTCTGCTTTACAAGACAAACAAGCCACAGATGGTAATGAAGCCACACAAAATTTAGTCAGTCAATATGCTGGTACTTCTGCTAACCCCCAAGCCGTCAATTCGTTGTTTTCTCCTCAGATACAACAGCAAGTAGCTGAAGTTGCTGCCCAGCGCACTGGGTTGGATGCTGGTATCGTTCAACAATTGCTACCTTTGGCAGTACCTCTGGTGCTAAAGTTTTTGCAATCAGGTGCCAACGCTCAAAATCCCCAAGCTGGCGGTAATCCTGTCCTAAATTCCTTTTTGGATGCTGATGGTGATGGTGATGTCGATATCGCTGATGCCATCCAAATGGCTAGTCGATATATGAGACAGTAAGAGTTTTCTCCCAACTCCCCATTCCTTTGGGATAAACCAGACATCGGTAATTATACCTTGCTAGATTTTTAGCTAAGACATAGGCTGAAAACACGATCAATTTATAAATATAACTCAGACAGTCTATGTCTAAATTATTTGACTGTATTACTGAAGAACTGCAAAACTTTATTGCTGCCCAACACCTTTTCTTTGTCGGCTCTGCACCTTTGAGTCCTACGGGTCATGTTAACCTGTCTCCTAAAGGTCAGGACTGTTTTCGTATCTTGTCTCCCAACCGAGTATGTTATGTAGACCTCACAGGTAGTGGTAACGAAACATCAGCCCATTTGCAAGAAAATGGGCGGATAACCTTCATGTTTTGTGCCTTTCAAGAACCTGCGTGTATCTTGCGTCTTTACGGTCAAGGAACCACCATTTTACCGAGTTCTCCAGAGTGGGACTCGTTGTATTCTCTATTTTTGCCGATACCAGGAACTCGTCAAATTATCGTCGCTGACATTGAAAAAATCCAGACTTCCTGTGGTTTTGGCGTACCACTCTATGAATATCAAGGTCAGCGACAGACTCTAGTAAACTGGGCTACTAAAAAAGGCGAAGAAGGAGTTAGAGAATATCAACAGAAGAAAAATCTTGTCAGCCTTGACGGTTTAGCAACACCACTGAGTAAATTACTCTAACTTTGCCTGATGGATTATTCTATTAATCCATATATTAGCGATTAAAGTAAAGGAGTCAGCAATCGAGAGACTCTCACAGCTAACTTGAACCAAAAAGGTTTTTTATCGTACTCATTAAGATCGACAGCAACACAGACAGCTAAATCATCCTCTAACATCTTTTTCACACTTTGGACAAACCGAGGCTCGGTAACAAAACCCATAACTTCAAAGTTGAGGGAAAAAGAGCGATTATCTAAGTTAACGGTTCCTACCCCTGCTAAATTCTCATCAATGACTATAATTTTCTGGTGCATAAACCCATTTTTGTAACGATACAACTTGATACCGATTTTTTCCATTTCGGTGTAGTAAGAGAAGGAACATAAATAAACAAATAAATGATCGGGTCGATTTGGTAAGAGAATTCGCACATCCACACCTCGCATTGCTGCCAGTTTTAAAGCTGACAATGTTGCCTCATCCGGCACAAAGTATGGACTAGCAATCCAGAGATGAGTTTGAGCTTGATTAATTAATTCGACGAAAAAAAGCTTACAAGCTGGGAAATGATCTGCGGGGCCTGTAGGAAGTATGAATACAGTTTGATTATCCTGATTAATTTTTACCTGCCAGTTAACTTCGATAAGTTTTCGAGTTGCCCAATACCAATCTCGCACAAAAGAGCTTTGTAGGCATTGTACAGTTGGGCCTTCGAGCATCATGTGGGTGTCGCGCCAGGGACTCAAGCGAGGATTTTTTCCTAAATATTCGTCACCAATATTCAGTCCACCTACAAATGCTATTTCTCCATCCACCACCAGAATTTTCCGATGATTGCGAAAATTAAATTGGAACCGATTACCCTGACCTTTAGTAGTGTTAAATGCACTCACTGCAATTCCATGCTGTTGTAGAGATTGGATATAAGGGCGAGATAATTTCTTAGAACCAATTTCATCGTAGAGAAAATAGATGCTTATTCCTTGCTTGGCTTTAGCAATTAACGCTTCTTTAAACTCATTACCTGATTGGTCATCGTTAACAGTATAGAATTGGAATAAAATATAATTTTTCGCCGATGCAATCTTTTTCAGCATTGCTTCATAGGTTTGCTGACCATCAATTAGTAATTCGGCAGCATTGCCTGATGTGAAAGAAATTTCTGTAAAAGCCTCCGCTAATGGTTGCAACTCGGCTAGATTATCTGGTGGCGCAACCTGAAATTTAATTAGTTCGCTATAAGTCGAACGAACAAGCTGGTAGTGTTGTGCATAGACTGAGCGCAGTGTTTCAGCATATCCATGAAATTTAGTTCTTCCTAAAATCCAATACAATGGAATCGCTAGCCAGGGAAAGGTAATTAGAGAAATGCTCCAGGCGATTGCCCCTTGAGAAGAACGCACATTCATCACTGCATGGGCTGCATGTGCAACTCCCACGCAATGAACAACAACTGTAGCTGTGCTAAAAATCGCTAGAACACCAGCATCTACAAGCATCTTAATTTTTTTGAGTATTGGTATAAGTAAATTCTGCCAGCAATGGCTTATGATCGGATGAACAAATTTGGTCTAGCACTTTAGGACTGGCTTTCTTCACACTGATATCTCGATAAAAGATATGGTCTAAAGGAGGTGATAACAAAAAGCGTTTAATTTTCTCCTTCTCATCAGGTGCGAAAATTACAGGCGTTAATCCTAATTGAGTGGTTACTTGATTGAGAATAACTGCTCTTTTTCGACTCCAAGTATTGAAATCTCCTGAAAATATTAGTGGCCCCCGATGTGTAGATAAGGCTTGCTCTAATTCATTTAGTTGGATTTTAAATTTATTTATATCTACAAAATTGATCAGATGAGTATTAATTGTCAGCAGAGTTATGCTTTGCTCAGGTAGCAGATACTCAGTTATTAAAGAAATTTTAGGAGTTTTAACAATCGGTTCATAATGTTTAGTAGCTATAACTTTTTTGGTAATTGGGCTGATTGTCGAGGCTGTAAATATTCCTGAATAAGTTTGGTGATGAATATCTACGAAGTTAGGAGCAAAACTCCAATTCATTTTCAACCATTTTCCCCATTCATTTGCCTCTAACTTTAGAGAAAACTCTTGTAGAAATATAAGGTTTGGTTGATAAGTTGCAATAATTTTGGAAAAATCTTCTACCCAAGCATTATTATAGTTTTGTTTAGCAATATTCCAACTGAGAACTTTAATTGATTGACTATTAATTTCTGTTTGAATTGAATGATTTTTGTCAATTGTGAGTTCTTGTAAACGAAAAAATCTATAACCCGGAACCAATTTCGTAACTAGAGTGTTTACGTGTTCTTGAATATTAGGCATTACTAATATTAAAATGGATTTATTCTAGCTTAACGCTGACTTTTCACGGCATCTGGAAAACCTCTCTCTAAATCTCTCTCCTTTTAGGAGAGAGACTTTGAATTTTCCCCCTTCCCGCGACGAGTTGGGGGTTAGGGGGTTAGGTTTTTGGTAGACTTTTCCACATAACGTGAAAAGTCAGAGCTTAACGCTATTAAACAGTCGTTAGAGAAGAATAGCACGTTTGTAAAGCTACAATCTATGCTCCATAAGCACTAGAGCTTGAACAATGTCAGGATGGATCGGGCGATTTCCCTGGATAGACCTTAAAGCTTACCAGAGTGGCTTAAGAGAGCGATCGCAATCCTAAATAAATGATTTGTAAGAAAATTCACGCCCTAGCTAACGTCATCTCCCCAAAGCATTGAGGAAACTACAGAGGGTCAAACTATCTCAGATTTTCATGAATGATTTAGGATTACTATAGTAGACATCTCTAAAAAAAGTTTGTCGTTTGTAGGCGTGAGTATTGTAATACCCAGCCTATTATAATGTCTGACCGTCTAAGCGGCATAATTTTACTTTATTAATGATCTTTGCACCTATTTTTTCATAAAAATTGATTCCACGCTCGTTAGACACAGCTACAGTCCAATCGATTCTGCCACAACCTTTTTCTTTGGCAATCTGGCGCAAGTGTAGCATGAGTGCTTGACCAACTCGGTGGCTTCGATATTCAGCTTTGACATATAAATCATCCAGCCAAATTCCAGGTTTTGCTAAAAAAGTTGAATAGATAAAGTGATAAGTTGCCAACCCAATAGTATCGCCATCAACCTCAGCCAAAAGAACAAAAGCAAGAGGCGCTTCTCCAAATAAATCAATTTCTAGCTTTTGAGGAGTTGCTTCTATAGATTCAGGACAACCATCAAATTCAGCTTTCAAATGAATCAATTCCATAATGGCAGGAATATCTTTTTTATTTGCATATCGAATTAAAATATTCCTACCCTTCTTATTCTCGCTATCTAATATTTTCCTAAAACTCATATTGGGGAATAACTTCTGTCTCATTCTTTGCTGCATTTATCCACTCTTGCATTGCTGGAAGTTCTAAAACTGACTCCACATAATTTCTAGAAACAGTATCTAACTGCACATCATAGGCTATAAAGCGCAGAACAACTGGAGCAAAGAAAGCATCGGCAATCGTAAAATTGCCAAATAAAAAATTGCCACCAGCCCCAAACTTTTGGCGTGATTCTTGCCAGATACTAATAATACGGTCAATGTCTTGTTGTACGCCGGGTTCTAAACCTTTACCAGGATATTTAGTACGGCAGTTCATCGGCATATTCTGACGCAAGTTTTGAAATCCTGAGTGCATTTCTGCACTGATAGAACGAGCTAATGCTCTTGCAGCCTTATCCTCTGGCCACCATTGCAGGGTTGGAAAAGTTTCAGCTAAATATTCACAAATAGCGAGAGAATCCCACACTGTTTGTTTATCGTGCAATAACACAGGTACTTTTCCCGATGACGAATATTGCCGAATTTTCAATGAACAATCTGGGTGGTTATAAAGAGGAATCCGAATCTCATTGAATTCCAAACCGAATTGCTTCATCGCTAACCAAGGACGAAGCGACCAAGATGAATAATTTTTATTGCCGATTACCAAAGTAAGTTGTGTCATGTTTTTAATACCGATAAAGTTGTTCAATCCACATAGACACATCAGTTTCCGAACCTGAAGAGAAAGATTTTCCGGTTACAGGGTCGTAAGCTTGCCAATAGATATTACCGTGGCGGTCAACCTTTTGCCAAACTTGTAATTCATTACGATCGGCTAGGAGTTTTTTGACAAAATTCTCCCAAATCAGATGCAGAGATTTCCAGAAGTTTGAGTTGGTTTTTTTCTGGAATGACGGACTACAATTGATTTCTATATCTTCTTTTTGTAAACACTTAATGTTATTGTTCATAAAATTATTCCTGAAAGTTTCTCAGTAAATAAAACAGTAACAACATCTCAGTTAGGAATCAAATCATGGCTTGCATAGGTTCTATAAATTCCATTTATAGATATGAGAAATCATTAAGGGATTACCAAGAAATAAATTATCCGCTCTTGTGGGGTGGACATCTTGTCCGCCCTATGAACTGGGCGGGCGAGACGCCCACCCCACAATAAAAGTTATATATTTTTTTATTTGGAAGTCCCTAATATAGGACTCATATTTGATTTTTGAAAAAAACTCAGTACAGCTTTATTCCTTCTTCCCAGTCCCCAGTCCCTAGTCCCTACGATTAATTCAGAAATCAAATCAGATTGCTATACAACCTTTTTGCCACAATAAAGTCAGGATGTGTATACCCTTGTTCCGATCAATTGCCTATGAAACTCTCCCAACTCCGAGCCATAGTTGCAGTAGCAGATTGTGGTAACTTTAGTGAAGCAGCCTTAGAATTGCAGCTTTCCCAGCCTGCAATTAGTCATGCGATCGCCACCCTAGAAGAAGAATTAGGTGTGCCATTATTTGCCAGAGGTCGTCACGGTGCTGTGCTGACACCTGCTGGAGAGCGCATTTTGTATCATGCGCGTCAAGCAATGCAGCATCTAGAGATGATGCAACACGAAGCAAACTTGCATAAAGGTTTACACGGTGGCCATGTGCGAATTGCGGCTTTTCGGAGCGTCGCTACTCATCTATTACCAAAAGCGATCGCTCAATTTCACAATCAATTCCCAGAAATTGCTGTCACAATCATAGAGTGTGCTGCTTTCACGGATGTAGAGCAGTGTTTGCATGATGGACGTGCCGATATTGGTATTACTTGTCTCCCAACTGGTGAAGAATTTGAAACCTGGGAAATTTTTCGGGATGAGTATGTAGCTTTACTACCACCAGATAGCAAAATTACCAGTCCGCAAATTACTTGGGAAGACATCGCAGCCTATCCGCCGGTTTTGCTTCCTTGTACACCTTGCGGACGCATTCTTCACAACCACCTAAAGACTTTCGCAATTCCAATCAATACTGCTACTGACATTCAAGAAGATTCCACAGTCGTTAGCATGGTGAATCAAGGACTGAGAGCAGCTATTATGCCTCGTTTAGCAGCTGTACCCATTCCCCCAAAGGTGCAGGTATACAGTTTACCAGCACCCCTCGAAAGAGTAATTGCAACGGCAACTTTATCTAATACTCTGCAAGTGCCTGCGGTATTCACCTTTTTGGAGATGTTGAGTAAATTTGATTTTTATAGTTTAGCTAAATTCACTTATTGAGCGCATACGAATTACGAACTTGTACTGAGCGTAGCCGAAGTATTACGAATTACTTAAACCGATGCCTCCTTTAGCGAATTCTTCAACGGTTTTTTGTGAGAATTCATGAGTTGCGATCGCCTGCAACATTGCCAATGGTAAAGTTAAATGATGTGCCCCGGCTTGCAATGATGCGGCTGCTTCTTCGGGAGATTTGATACTAGCTGCCAAGATTTCCGTATCACTACCTTTGAGTACGCTAGCCATATCCCGCACTAAGGCAATACCATCACCTAACAATCGGGTAGCTCGATTTACATAAGCTATGGCAATTTTAGCTCCTGCTTCTCGTGCGACTGCTGCCTGTGCTGCACTATAAATCGCTGTCACCGAACAGGTAATCTCTGGCGATAGACTCGCCACTACTTCAAACCCTAACGGTGTTGCAGGAATCTTCAAAATTGTTTGCGAACCAATAATCTCGAAAGCTTTTCTACCTTCAGCTAGCATCCCAGCTTTATCAGATGCCATAAGTTGATAGTATAACGGCCCATTTGTCAAGGCAACCAGTTTTTTGAGCGTGGTTTCTGGTGGAGTATCGCTTTGAGATAACAAAGTGGGATTTGTGGTGATACCTTTTACCCATCCCCAAAGTTTAACAACTTCAGCTTCCGATGCGATCGCGGAGTCTAGATATAGTGCCATACTTAATTCCTCACTTTTACTATCTACATTTCTCCTGCTATACACCCTACATCGTTCAGAAGCTTTGCACTGATATTTCTGCCAATCCCGATCGGATAAGCATTTTACCTGTTTATTCTATACTTTTTTAAATACCTACCCTTAAAAACTACTACCCATTCCCTTTTCCTTAAGAAATGCATCAAATGTAAACCTATCCGGTAGCGAAGTTTGTGCGCCTGGTTTTGTCGCTGTCAAAGCACCTGTTGCTGCACCCCAAACAACTGCTTGATGTAAGGAAAGTCCTTCAAAAAGTGCCGCCGCTAAACCACCATTAAAAGCATCGCCTGCGGCTACTGTGTCAACTGCATGAACTGAAAACGCAGGTACAAAAAACTTTTCTTCAGCAGTGGCACAAAAAACACCTTTAGCACCCAGTTTGACGATCGCACATTTCACACCCCGTTGCAATAAAACCGCAGCTGCTTTAGCGGCTTGTTCCTCATCATTCACAGGAAAACCCACCAATTGCGCTGCTTCAACTTCATTCGGTGTAATAATGTCTACCAATGGATACAATTCATCTGGTAAATTAGATTGTGCGGGTGCGGGGTCAAAAATCACTTTTATGTTTGCACCTTTTGCGGCTTTAGCAGCAGCAATCACGGCAGTAATCGGAATTTCTAGTTGTAAAAGTAGTGCTGTAGCTGCTGGTAATAAGTGGAATAATCGTTCTACATCTTCTTGATTGACGCGCCCATTTGCACCTGGAATGACGACAATTTGATTTTCACCAGTCTGACTCACGGTGATAATAGCGACTCCAGAACTAACAGTTTCATCCACAAAAATGTTATCAGTCTGCACACCAGATGTTTGCAAATTGTTAACAAGTTCCTTACCGAAATCATCTGCACCTACACGCCCCACAATCTGGGTAGGAATGCCCAATTTTGCTAATGCTACGGCTTGATTGGCTCCTTTCCCTCCCGAAACTTTAAAAAAGTCTTCTCCTAGTAACGTTTCTCCTGCAACTGGCAATCGGGGTGTTGTTGCTACCAAGTCTATATTGATGCTGCCGAAAACGATAATACTCATGATGCTGATTTTTATTAATAATATTACAGGATGCGATGTCTATGGCGGGCTACGCCCACGCAAATATGTAAGTAAATTAGGGTTATGTGAAACACCCAAAACGACCAATTCTGATAATTTACATCATGCTTAGTTTGTACAGTGCTTAAGTGGTAAACTCCTTTAACCCTTTCGGTGGTGTTGCTGATTAGATGTATGAATTTTTTTGTAGAAAGGTAAAATCATTGTGGTAAAAGTGTAAACGCTACGGACACTTGCTTCTCTTTTCTGACACACCGTGAAATTTTTCACCAATAACTGGGAACCATATAACCATTGTTTTAATGGTTGTCTTATTAGGAGTAGGTTATGACATTCAAAATTCTCAGTTTAGATGGTGGTGGAATTCGTGGTGTAGTTTCAGTACAAATGCTCAAAGAGGTTGAAAGTCGAATCCAAGCAACTTACGGCTTAGAATTACACCAATACTTTGACATGATTACTGGTACTTCTACTGGTTCAATTATTGCTGCGGGACTGGCGAAAGGCTTAAACACAACTCAACTGCTGAAACTATATGAAACAAAAGCCGAGCAAATCTTCCCGCAGCCAAGGAATTTTGAAAAACCCTGGCGATTTGTCAGAAATATATTTTCACCTAAATATTCTCATGATGGATTAGAGAAAGCTCTGGAAGATGAATCTGCTTTAGGTGAGACTAAAATTGGCGAAATTACGAATACTATATTGTTGATTCTCGCCTATGATATGCGTTATCGCAACACAACTTTTTTCACCAATTTACATCCTGATTTAGGTGCTCGCTGGTACGATGGAATTCCACTAAAAGATATATGTATTAGTTCGGCATCAGCGCCAACTTTCTTCCCTCCACGCGAGTTAAAAGCATCTAACGAACAGGTATTTGGTAAATGGTCATTCCCTCATATTGATGGTGGAGTTTGTGCTAATAATCCATCCTTGGCAGCAATTAGTCAAGCTTTAAAAGTGAGTCGTTCTCCTAAATTATCACTAGAAGACAAGAAAAAATATAATTTAGAAAATCTTAAACTAGAGGACATTTCTGTACTTTCTATCGGTACGGGTAGAAGCGCCAACCCATTTGAATATGAACAAATAAAAAAATGGCACACGTTAAACTGGGTAGAGCGGCTAGTGGATGTGTTCATGGAACCAACAGGTGAAATAAATAGTACGATTTGTCAAAACATCCTTGGAGGTTTCGAGTCAGGGCACTACCTCCGATTGGATTTTGATTTGAATGAAAGATACAAACCCTTAGCAAATGAAGATTATAAAATGACTCGTACTCTCATAGAAAAAAAATATCAAAGGAAAAATCAGTACTTAGTTCAAGCTGTAAATACAAACTTAAAAGAATACAATGATGATTGCATAGTTCAGAATATCCGTGTAAATGAAGAGATGGATGATTCCAGCAATAAAAATATTAAAACTTTGATCGCTGCGGCTCAAGCTTTCATTGATATTGGTTTGATTTATGATTCTAGAGTGTATGGTAAAGGGCCGAAAGTAAAAGATGCAATCGAACAATTTATAAAAGTCAATCCTATTACCCAGGCAACTACGAATCAGACTGAGGCTTTATCAGTCTGATACAATGCTGAATTATTTGTAAGAAACTAGATATCTGACTTTTAAAACAAGTCAGATATCTGTGGCTTACAATTCTCGCAAATTAAATCGGATTGTTATACAAACAAAATTTGTTATTAGACGATCGCAGCAACAGTTGGCTCGCTGTTATAGGACTCCTATTTGATTTTTGAAATATACTTAGTTTGCCCACTAAAAACTGGTGTTAGCCTTTGCAAAACTTGCTTCAACACCATCACTGCCCAATCTATATCAGCTTCAGTCGTCTCACGTCCCAATGTGATGCGAATTCCCCCCAAAGCCGCTTTTTCGGAATAACCCATCGCTAACAATATCGGGCTAGGGCTAAGTTTACCACTGTGACAAGCAGCACCAGCACTGATGCCGATGCCAGCAAGGTTTAGCTGTCGTACCAAGGTTTTACCGCTAAGTTTTTCCCCGTCGGCGTATTCTAGGCACATACTCACATGGTGAGGTAAACGATCGCAAACATCCCCTGTAGGAATTAAACCAGGAATTTCAGCTAATTGGGCAAAAGCGCGATCGCGTAACTCAATTAATCGTGGTGTTTCTGTAGCTAATTCTTCGGCTGCTAATTCTGCTGCTACACCAAATCCGGCAATTATCGGTACTGCTTGCGTACCAGAACGCAGTCCCATTTCTTGCCCACCACCACCTAGTAAAGGCATCAATTCCACACCAGGACGCACATACAACGCCCCTACACCTTGCGGCCCATAGATTTTATGACTGGAAAGGCTAAGTAAGTCTACAGGTAGTTGTTGCACATCTATAGGTAAGCGTCCCGCAACTTGCACCGCATCTGTGTGGAACAAAGCACCATGCGATCGCACAATTTTACCCAGTTCCTCAATTGGTTGCACAGTCCCTACTTCACTTTGACCGTAAATTATAGAAACTAAGGCTGTGTTATGTCGCAACGCCGCCTTTAAATCCAAGGGGTTGACTCTGCCTTTAACATTTACAGACAAGCGCGTAACTTCCCAACCCGACATTTCTAGCAACCGCACTGTTTCAGAAATTGCGGAATGCTCAACGCTGGAGATAATTATATGTTGAGGTACAGTGTACAACCGAGCCACACCCATAATTGCTAGATTATTTGCCTCAGTGCCACCAGAAGTAAAAACGATCGATTCAGGAGTGGCGGCGTTAATTAAACCAGCAACTTGGACTCTGGCTTGTTCTACAACCATTGCCGCCCGTTGTCCCCACTCATGTAAGCTGGAAGGATTGCCCCACTGTTGAGTGAGGACTGTTTGCATAACTGCGATCGCTTCTTTTCGAGTCGGAGTAGTGGCGCTGTAATCTAGATAAATTTGCATATAACCGATAATGGTGAGAACACACGTTGGTGATAGACTGCCGATCTTGCCAGCAGATACAGTTTTAGTGGACAAATCCTGAAAAAATATCTGTAATTCTACATCTAGTAGCGGCTTTTTTCCTGTACTTGGAAAGCTATTTCTCTACTTAATTCCGAACGCAAAATTTTGGGAATGATAAATATGTCCACTCCCAATCCACTTTTAACAGATTACAGTGCAACTTATTTCTAGACCAAGATATTTTTTATATATCTTTTTACTGATATTTTCCCTCGCTGGTTGTCAACGAGTCCAGTCATTTAATCAGCGTCCAGCACCCTTACCACAAGACCCCTTAGTTCGAATTTACTTTAACCATTCTGAGTCTTCAGAATACCAAGAAGCTTACCGTCAGCAAACTCGCCTTGGGGATGATTTAGAAAAACAGATTGTCGATGCTATTGTGCAAGCTAAATCTACAGTAGATGTGGCGGTACAAGAATTACGTTTGCCCAAAGTTGCCCAAGCATTGGCTGATAGACAAAAAGCTGGGGTAAAAGTCAGGATAATTTTAGAAAATACCTATAGCCGACCTTGGAGTAGCTTAACATCTGCCGAAGTAGGTAAGTTAGATAAAAGAGAACAGGAACGTTACAACGAATTTCGCAAATTTATCGATCTTAACCAAGATAATCAACTCAGTCCAGGCGAAATCAATCAAAGAGATGCTTTGATAATTTTGCAGAATGCCCAAATTCCCTGGCTAGACGATCGAGCCGATGGTTCAGCAGGTAGCAGCTTGATGCATCATAAATTTGTGATTGTGGACAATCGCCTCGTAATTATCACTTCAGCTAATTTTACATTAAGTGATACTTCTGGTGATTTTACAAATCTTAGTAGTTTAGGCAATGCCAATAACTTATTGCAGATTGACAGCCCGGAATTAGCTGCTTTATTTACAGAAGAGTTTAATGTTATGTGGGGAGACGGGCCGGGGGGTCAGATGGATAGTCAATTTGGTTTGAAAAAACCGATGCGTTTACCTAAAGTTATTTCTTTAGGTAACACCAAAATTACTGTGCAATTTTCGCCTACTTCTCCAACTCAACTTTGGAGTAACAGCAGTAATGGTTTAATTGGTAAAACTTTAGATTCAGCAACCAAATCTATTGATATGGCGTTATTTGTCTTTTCCGAACAGCCTCTTGCCAATATTTTAGAAAAACGCCATCAACAAAGCGTGCAAATTCGCGCTTTAATTGAACCACAATTTGCCTACCGTCCTTACAGCGAAGCCTTAGATATGATGGGGGTTGCTATTAGTAACAAATGTAAATATGAAGTTGACAATCATCCTTGGTCAAATCCAATTACTACCGTAGGTGTACCTGTATTACCCAAAGGCGATTTATTGCATCACAAATTTGCTGTTATTGATAGTCAAACAGTAATTACAGGTTCTCATAATTGGTCAGATGCCGCCAATAATGGCAACGATGAGACGCTTGTAACGATCGAAAATCCGGTAGTTGCTGCCCATTATGTGCGAGAATTTGCTCGTCTTTATGCCAAAGTAAAACCAGGCTTACCACCAGCAATTCAACAAAAAATTAAATTAGAACAAACACGATGTCCTCAATTGAAGAAGGCAGAAGGCAGAGGGCAGAAGGAACAATTTATATCTTTACAAGACTTAGGAAAAGTTCCAGGAGTGAGTGCTATAACTTTAGAAAAATGGAGCGTAGGCGATAGTCCGTCGTAGATATCGCGTGACTTTGTAAGGCGTACAGCTAGCTGTACATCCTTACAACGAGTATTCTACCTAGTTAAAAACATCTAAGATTACACAAATACCATATTTAAATTTGGCTGCTACCTAAACTAAGCAAACTACGGAAACGCCCATTCTGAGAAAATCGTTCTGCTATTATCTGTTGATAAACCGCCTCATAGCCATCAGTCATGTGCTCAACGCTAAAAAGATTTTCGACATGTTGGCGACAGGCATAGCGGTCTAACTCTGTTACCCGATCGATCGCACTGATGCACTCTTGAATATTATTGCAAAGGAAACCCGTCTTACCGTGGGAAATTACCTCTTCAGTAGAACCCAATTTCATCGCAATCACTGGCGTACCGGAAGCCATTGACTCTACCATCACCAATCCAAAGGGTTCCCGCCAAGTGATGGGGAACAGAGTTGCTACTGCACCTCCCATTAGAGCATTTTTTTGCTCGTGGTTGGCTTCACCTAAATACTCAATTTGCTCGCCGTCAATATGTGGTTTGATTTCCTTCTCAAAGTATTCCACATCAACGACATCCACCTTACCCGCCATTTTTAAATGCCAACCAGCAAGTTTTGCAATTTCTATGGCTAAATGCACTCCCTTGTCTGGAGACATCCGACCTAAAAATGCTAGGTAAGGAGGATCTTCTGGTTGGGAGTGAAACTCATAACTGCTAACATCAATCCCGTTGTAAACCGTTGCTATACAGTTCAACCCTAATCTTGGTTCTCGTTGGGAATTGGAAATACTGATATAGGGTTGTTTTTTACCAAAACTAAACATCTTTTCGTTGTCAGGGGTAAAAGTACCGTGCAACGTGTGAACTGTAGGAGTTTTTACTAGATTTGCATAAGACAGTGCCCCATGACCAATATGGGAGTGAATAATATCAAACTCTTCTGCACGTTCATATACCGAAGCTAGATTCAGCATCTCGTAAATGCTGTAATCTTTGATTGTGCGATCGAGTCTGAGAGAGCGGGGATGAACTGAAATTAGTTTTGCCAGACTAATCGAATCTCCCGATGCAAATAAAGTTACTTCGTGTCCGCGCCGGACTAATTCATCAGTCAGTAACCCTACTACTAACTCTATGCCACCATAAGCTGGAGGTGGAACTCTTTCCCACAGTGGAGCTACTTGAGCAATTCGCATCATAAACCTCCTAACAAATAAAACTTGAATTAGAAGTTTTTTCTTTCTGTTGTTGTAGTGCTTTTTATTGATTCACTTTGCATCAGAAAATAACTTCAGATACTAAACTTATTAACAATTATCTTTAAATCTTAAGCTTTTACTTCTATATTTTTCATCTATCCTAGTACGGAAATTACACACTCCTCAAGAGGTAAATACACTCTGAATGATGAAGTTTTGATGATTTTGGGCAATCTTAAATATATATTTTACTGATAACAAAAAATTTTATAAAATCGTCAAAATCTCAGATAAATGCTGATATTATCTGAAAAATCTCTGCATCCCTTGTCGTAAGAATTCAGTCCTTCTGAATTCAGGAGCCAGAATAGCTGAAGAATCAGGAAAAAATTTGACAAGTAAATGTACGCATAAAGGTTAATAGAGACAGCAAACCCTTTGGGTATATAGGATATAGAAAAGTCCCCAGCTTTAGGTTGCTAGGGACTAACTACTTTCGGCTTGTAAACTGATTTACTGATTTAGCAGTCCGATCGCCATCTCAAGGTGCATCTTCGCTTTGTGCAAGTTTAGTAAACTCTCTTGGTTGTATCGGTCAGGATAGCTCATAGCCTTGCGCTCTAAAGTTATCCGAATTAGTGCCGCTTGTTCATCAGTGGGGGAGTTCATCTCATCTACGACTCCTTCGAGGAATTGAATAACACTAAAGCCTGGTGATTTTAAACCTTTTCCTTGCCTTAATTGCGAGAGTGCTATCTGTGGGAATGCCATCAAGGTGACAATCCAACTAGTTTTGTACCCTCCATTCCCGGTAGGCTTTAATCCATAACGCCTACATAAGTCTCTCAACTCAGCAGTAGTTTTGATTTCGAGTTCTGACCTTGTGAACATAAAATAGAATTACCCATTTGTAAAAGTGGTATCGGTGGTGAACTGTTTTGACAGACGCGAACACCACCGATATAAAACTCTATCTATATGTTCACGTATCGTTCAAGCTATATTTACATCTCTCAACAATGCCTAACCCTAAAGGTAATCCAGAAAATTTAAAACCACTTAAGTCTGATAGAGAAGAACCGCTAACACAAAATCTTAATTTTCGTGTCACCGAAAAAATGAAGGAAGAGGTAAAAGCACAAGACGACCCTCCTGAGTTTTGCAGAGAAGCTATTCAGAAAGCACTGGATGAGAAAAAAGGTAAGTAATGAAAAGTTGTTGGAGTTTAGTACAGCAACTTTTCTAAAGTTTATTTTTGTCCTACCTCGCCAAGTGCAGATGTACGCGCAAAATTTCTTGAATTACCTGTTGTACAGCTTCTTTACTCAAGCTGCCATTTACCCGCACAATTCGTGAGGGATGGGATGCTGCTAAATGTGCGTATCCTTGCTGAACGCGCCGATGAAAAGCGATTGTCTCCTGTTCAATGCGGTCTAGTCCGACTCCATCTCCCCGTTTGCGGGACAGTCCGACTTCGACATCGACATCTAACCAAATAGTTAGGTCGCTTTCTAAACCACCAGTGGCAATATTATTAAGCTGATTGATTAAACTCATATTCAGACCGCGACCATATCCTTGGTAGGCAATGGTAGAGTCAGTGTAGCGATCGCATAAAATATATTTCCCAGCTTGCAGTTGCGGTTTAAGTTCTTGTTCAACGTGTTGCGATCGGTCAGCAGCATACAACAAGAGTTCTGTCACTTCTGCAACTGGCTTGTCCTCTGCCTTTTCTAGTAGCAAGCAGCGAAGATGTACACCTAACTCTGTTCCCCCCGGTTCGCGAGTTACCACCACAGAAACACCGAGACTTTCCAACCACTCAGAACAAAGCTGCATTTGGCTTGTTTTGCCACAGCCTTCCACCCCTTCAAATACAATTAATTTCCCACCCATGCTTTTTTGTTCGCTGCTATAAACTGATTCGCTAACGTTTCATCAGATCAAGAATAGCGCGAAGTGTAAAATTAACCTGCGATCGCAGTTTATGATTCAATACACTTCAGATAAAACCAAAACACCTGTAGAGACGGCGATTTATCGCGTCTCGAAAACTACGATTTAGTTTCCTGAAAATTACTGTCACTTAAACGGTACAGTATCTCGCCAGCTTTCGGCACAAGCAATATGCCTTCATCCTCTCGGTTAGCCCATTGAGTGGGTTGAATGGTCGCCGGATCGCGATAGTTTAAGTTATGAGCAGCACAGCGTTCAGCAGAAATGCCGGTAGCTAAAGTCACGCGAATCCGCGCTTGTTCTCCTTTTATCGGATCAAAAGTACCCATCCCTTTTAAGTGAGTACTATGGGCTAGCACTCCAGCAGGATAGTCTTGGAATTTATGCCACTGTTTGAGAAAGTAATCCCGCACATGATAGCCAATTTGGGATAAAATTTCGCCGTGTGTATAGCTAAACTCGCTAATATGAGGCGCATATATAATTACTTCGCCTCCGTCAGCTACTACTGGCTCTAGCTTGTACATTCCTTTAGCCGCAGTCCAAATGTCATCATACATTTGGGGCATGACTGAAAGCACTTGTTTAAAAGGCCGATCTACATATTTAATATGCAGTTTAGCTGATAGTTTTGCAGCAGCTTCCCAAGCTGACTCTGGTTTATCTATATAAAGTCCAGCTAGCTGATTTGTTTTCGGTGCGACCACCATCGCCAAACAAAGCTTTGGGGTAGAAATCAGGTTAGCGGCTCGGTTAATCAAACGCCGGACTGGTGTGATTCCCAGCGTACCAATAATTTCGTAACAAGTAATTAAAGCACCTAACCAGTGTGAGAGATTAATTACTTCTTGACCACCAATACCAGGAAAAAAATATTTATTTCCACCAGAAAAACCGACAACTTCATGGGGAAAAACTGGGCCGCAAATCACGAGCAAATCGAATTCTGTTACCAGCTTATTAATCCGCACGTCAACTGATTGATGTAGCATTCCACTGCTAATTTCTGCTATTTCATCTGCCGAAATTACTCCACAAGAAATAAAAGTATCTGGCTCATTCCACAGATGGTTAAATATGCGAACTTTTTTAAAAGTTGTTTCTCGCTCCTCTGGTGTCACTCCTACCAAGTGATTGATTTGTTCTTCACTCATCGGATTATGTGTACCCAGAGCAATTAAAAAATCCAGAGCCGCTACTCTTTGACTCAACTCCTGATGAAGCAATCGAAACATTTGCGGGATGGGAGCAGTACGGGTACTATCTGGAATTAACACCAAGATGCGCTGTCCATCAAATTTAGGGTTTGCGAAAGCTTGATGAACTAGCTCGGAAACTTGCTCATTTGAAAGTGTCCCATTATTTACAGCCAGTGAATACATGACATTATTAAACTCCACTGTAGATACTAAATCCACCATCTACCGGCACAACTACCCCGTTGATGAAACTAGAACCAGAACTACATAACCAGATTAAGGTGCTGAGTAATTCATCTGGTTTCCCGAAACGTCCGGCGGGAGTATGGTCAATAATTTTTTGTCCGCGTTCGGTCAAACTACCATCAGAATTTAAGAGTAAATCTCGATTTTGTTCGCCAATAAAAAAACCTGGTGCGATCGCATTTACTCGCATTCCATCACCATACTTTTGGGCGAGTTCTACAGCTAGCCAGCGAGTAAAGTTATCTATCCCCGCTTTCGCCGCCGAGTAGCCAACCACCCGACTAATCGCTCGGATGGCAGACATAGAAGAAATATTGACAATGCAACCGTGAGGCTGACTTCTTTCCACCATTGCTTGACCAAAAACCTGACAAGGTAGGAGAGTACCAACTAAATTGAGGCTAACTACTTCCTCAAAAGCTGTATGTGGCATCTCAAAAATATTCCCATCAGCAGTAATTGTGGCAGCCGGAATATTACCACCAGCCATATTTACCAAAATATCTATCTCATCCCAACGCTGTATAATAACATCCCTAGCGATTTCTAATTGGGAGCGATCGCTAACATCTGCCACCACAGCCATACTTTCTCCACCATTAGCAGTAATCTCAGCCACCACCGCCCCCGCCCTAACTTCATTGCGACCCAAAACCACCACTCGCGCTCCAGCCAGAGCCAAACCCTTTGCCATAGCCCCACCAAGCACACCAGAACCACCAGTAACTACTGCCACCCGCTCCTTCAAACTAAAAAGTTTACTTAAAATCAACTCTGACATCACCCATTCCCCCTCTCTGCGTACCTCTGCGCTTCCCTCCGCGCCCCTTTGCGTTTCAATTCCCCTCAAACTTATAAGCAACCTTAGCAAGGTCATAAGCCAAAGCACGAGCCATACCATACCCTTCCTCTTCCTCAACCAATCCCCGTGCGACCAATCCAGCCAACCAATTACAAGCTACCCGCCGCCAAACATTGTGACGAGCCGGAATCGAAACAAAAGCCCGTGTATCATCATTAAATCCAGCAGTATTATAAATTCCCGCAGTTTCCATTACCTGATTGAAATAACGCTCCATACCATTTACGCTGTCGTGAAACCACCAAGGCGGCCCGAGCAATACACTGGGATAATGACCAGCTAACGGAGCCATTTCGCGGCTATAAGTGCTTTCATCCATGCCAAAAATGATTAAATGGAAGCGGCGATCGCTACCGTAAGCTGATAACAATGGGCGTAGATTGTGAGTCCATTCGATTTTTACGGGAATATCAGCACCTTTATCAGCTCCAAATTTCTCAAATAAAGCTGGGTTATGATTACGCATCACACCACAATGCATTTGCATCACTAACCCATCTTCCACACTCATCCGCGCCATTTCCATGAAGATATGACCGGTAAAATGTTCTACATCACCTAAATTCAGCTTACTGGCTAATGCTCTCGCAAAGATAGCTTCAGCTTCTTGGTCAGAAAGGCGTGTGGTATAAGGTGTAGCTGCACCTTGATCGGTAGCTGTCGCACCCATTTTTTTAAAGAAAGCTCGACGTTCTTCTAAAGCTTCTACAAAATTGGCATAAGTATTAATTTCTCTACCAATAGTGCTTTCCAACTTGGAAAGATTTTCGCGCCAACCAGGAGCATCCAGGTTAACTACTGCATCAGGGCGAAAAGTTGGTCTAATTTGAGTAAAACCTTCTTTGTGGAGCGATCGCTGATTCTCTAGGTTATCACTGGCGGCATCGGTAGTACAAAGCACTTCAATGTTAAAGCGTTTGAATAAAGCACGCGGGGAAAACTCCGGTGAGGCTAACAAACCTTCTAGATAATCATAGATACGTCCAGCATTGCAAGAATTTAAAGGTTCATCCACCCCAAAGACGTTAGTTAGTTCCTCTTTCAGCCACAACCCTGACGGAGTACCTTGGAATAGATAAAAATGGTCGGCGAACAATTGCCAGATTTTACGGTGGTCGGTTTCTGCTGGCGAACCATCATTGCTTGGTATCCCCAAAGATTGCAGAGATACGCCTCGACTATAGAGCATCCGCAAAAGGTAGTGGTCAGGGATAATCATTAATTCCGTGGGCGAACCAAAACGGGCTGCGGGATTAGCTAACAAAGCTGGATCTACGTGTCCGTGTGGGCAAACTAGAGGTAACGCAGATATACTGTCAAAAAATTGATGAGCTAATCGTCTTTGAACTGGTTCAGGAGAAAAGCAGCGATCGGGAGATAAACCCAGTTTTTTAGTTAACATAATTTTTGTATAAAATGTTTTAAATTTTAAATTGTTAATAATGCTGCACTGCTACCACGTTTTAATAGAAAAGGAGATAAAACGCGGTTTTCCACAGTTTTTTCTTCTATTAAATCGAGTAACATTTGCATGGCTATGCCACCAATTTCCAACATTGGCTGACTAATTGTGGTCAGCGGCGGCGTAACGTAACCGCCCAAAGCAATACCATCAAATCCAACGAGGCTTAAATTTCGCGGTACTAAAATACCTAATTCTTGGCAAGCTAACAGAGCGCCAACCGCCACCATATCGTTGTAACAAAATATGCCTGTAACTTCCGCAGTCAATAGTTTAGATAGCATATTTTGTCCGGTGTTTACGTCGCTGGTTCTGGTATTATATTCGTCACTAATTGAAACCCAATCAGTATTTTGTGGGATACCAGCTTCTGCAAGGGCCATTTGATATCCTTCTAGGCGCTGCTGGTTCGATCTGCTGCGATCGCCTACACCCAAATAACCAATAGCGGTGTGTCCTAAACTAATTAGATGCTCTGTCGCTAATTTAGCACCTAAGCGATCGTCTATTGCAACTGAATGAAATATTTCTGATTGGTCTTCAGTTTGACTATTAATTAGAACTGTTGGTACAGCAATTTGTGTGAGTTGTTTAGTATGCTGTTTACTAATTCGCGAATCAGCTATTAAAATCCCGTCCACCCTACGGCGATGAAAAGTATCAATAGCTGCCATTTCCTCCTCAAAATCTCGGTGTGAAGCACTCAACAAAACACTCAAACCTGCTGGTTTGGCTATCTTCTCGATTCCCTCTACCACCTCAGCGTAAAAGGGATCTGAAATTGAAGTTACTACTACACCAATAGTATTAGTACGTTTATTTTGCAAGCTTTGAGCAATAGCATTTGGCACATAACTCATCTCCTCTGCCAGTCGCTTAATTTCTTCTCGCACTTTCGGGCTAATGAGAGCATTATCTCGCAAAGCGCGTGAAACTGTAGAATGAGAAACCCCTGCTCTGCGGGCAATATCTTCAATTGAAATTCTTCGTTTATTCATTATTTTATTTTAGGTTTTAAATATTTGCACACGTGTGCATTTGTATGTATTATAGAAAATAATCGTCATTTGTCAAGAGATTTGAATACAACTCACATTTTGCATGGCAAGGAGTTAAAAATCCTCACTCTCACCTCCGTCAATGATTACAACTACAAGTTACAAATTACAAATTCCGAATTAGTTGAACTTTTATTAAGAAAAAAATGATTATTATCGTCATGGGTGTATCTGGTTCGGGAAAAACCACCATCGGAAAATTACTAGCAAACTCCTTAGAATGGGAATTTAGCGACGCTGATACTTTCCACTCGCCAGAAAATGTTGAGAAAATGCGGCGCGGTATCCCTCTGAGTGAAGAGGACAGAATACCTTGGTTACAAGATTTGCAAACAGCCATCAAGCATTGGTTGCAAGAAAATAAAAATGTAGTGCTGGCGTGTTCGGCTTTAAAAAATAGCTATCGGCAATTTTTGGTAGTGGATAGCGATCGCATCAAGTTAGTTTACCTCAAAGGGTCTTACGAGTTGATTCAAATGCGGTTAAAAAAGCGTAGCAATCATTACATGAGTGAAAAACTACTCAATAGTCAGTTTTATACACTTGAAGAACCAGTAGATACTCTATCTATGGATGTTGCACAGCCACCCCAGATAATTGTCCAAAACATTAGAACTGCTTTAGAAATTTAGCTGAGTGGTGACAACCGTAATATTAAGATTAATCACGTATCTAGGAAAACACGAATTTTTGGCAACTAAATCACATCAGATGTAAGTCTAAAAAAATATAAAAGCAAGCAGATAACTGTAATGGTAGGAGAAAAGTAGTGTTTATAAGATTAGCGCAACAGCATCAGGAATTCGTCCAAGACTTGGTAATGAACCTGCAAGCCTTGACAATTATACTTGAGCGGCATGGCTATACTGCGTCTTGTTATACATGCGGCGAGCAAATGAACAGTGCTTCATTTATGGTTAGCCTGAAAGAAAAGCACCTGATTCGGTTTTTAGTGTCTGATTACGGAATTACTTGGATGGAATTGTGGGACGATCGCGAATTAATGAAGTTGGAGGGTGCAGAAGCGATAAACCAGCTACAAGAGTTGGCTAATATTGTCAAGGATTCCACTGTCATACAATTAATAAAATAGTTAACGACTCCCTTGGCTGAGTTCGATAAAAAATTAACAGAGGTTTTGTACGCGTGTGTAAAACAAAAGAGAAGCTTATATATAATCAAAGGCTTGTGTACGCGTATACACAAGCCTTTTCAAAAATCTATCCAACACAAAAATCAGCTATAGAGGCGTAGCAATATGCCGATGCTGGGCGATTGGGTGCTGTGGTACAAGGTTGTCGCTACCCAGAAGGCATCAAAGTCTCTGAGAATTAATTAGCGATCGCATCAGTGCTTTGTCTTAACTCCGATCCAAGGAGATTGGATAAAACACTGGAAGAAATAAATTAACGTGAGTTCGACGAGTGCTATTTTGACCTCTCCCCCAGCCCCTACCAGGAGAGGGGAGCAAAAACCCTCCTTACTTGTTACTCCTCCCTCTCCTAAAAGGAGAGGGAGAGGTCTGTCGAACTCAGGTTGAATTATGCACAGGTATGCAAAGACGAAATGAAACTTAACACCTATTTTTGCACACGTGTGCAAAAATAATAAATAAGTCTAATACAGGTTATGCACACCTGTGCATAATAGAGTGCGAAAGTACAATTTAACAAATACAATATCGACAACTAGGAAGATATGTCTCAAACTCTAAATAATGCCATTGCTCAAGTTCAAAACAATCCCTTACGTTCGCTAGAAGAATGGGAAGAAGACTTACTTAATCGCTATCCCGATCCAGATAACATCGTTAAAGAAGGTAAAACCACCGAAGAGTACAGGAATTACGAAACTACTATTAGATATACGGTAAAAGAGTTTTATCGATTAAATCATATTAATCAAACATATAATTTTGTCCTTCAAAAAGAAAAAGAATTTTTAAAGTTTGATAAAAAAGAAATGTCTGTTTGGGATGCGGTCGAATTTTTGAATCAATTGGTTGATGATTCCGATCCTGATACAGACATGGATCAGTTACAGCATCTATTGCAAACATCAGAAGCGATTCGCGCTGATGGTCATCCTGACTGGATGGTACTTACTGGCTTCTTTCACGATATGGGGAAAGTGCTTTGTCTGTTTGGTGAACCTCAATGGGCTACCGTAGGGGATACTTATCCTGTAGGTTGTGCATTTTCTGATAAAATTGTTTTCTCAGAATTCTTTAAAGAAAATCCTGATTATAATAACCCCGATTACAACACTAAATATGGCATTTACGAGCCTAACTGTGGATTAAGTAATGTACACATATCATGGGGGCATGATGAGTATTTTTATCAGATGATGAAAAACTATTTGCCCGAACCTGCATTGTATATGCTTCGCTATCACTCATTTTATCCTCAACATCGTGAAAATGCCTATGAGCATTTGATGGATAAACACGATCGAGAAATGTTTAGATGGGTACGTTTATTCAATCCCTACGATTTGTATTCCAAAAACCCTATTCCTCCTGATTGGCAGAAATTAAAACCATACTATGAAGATTTGGTGGCTAAATATTTACCGACAATATTAAAGTTTTAAACTGCTAGAAGAATTTGTAATCTTCTATTCTGGGGGGATAAAATAAGAACAAGAATTGATATGCAAACTTTCTTTATCCCTAATCAAGCTTACAAATATCATCTTGTTTACTCTTTTATTGCCTGCATATGAAAGAAGATCAATAACAAATAAATACACTTGTCAAGCTGATGAAAGTTGATTTTAAAAATCTAACTAAAGGATGTTTACATTTTCCAAAATCTCGCACTAACAATCAAAAAGCTCTCTACTCTAATAGTATCTTTTCTGAAAGAGATTGATTGAGAAATGTTAACGTTTTTAACATCAATCCTAATATTGAATAGCCTAACTTATCCAAATACTTTGGAATAAAGACTTTGGGTTCTATCGAGAGATTTAAAACCTTTTATATTTGTAAAGTTCGATAAACAAAAATAGTTTTTGCACTGGATCGGGATAAAATGAAAAAAGTCAAAACAAATAAAGATTTACAACTTTAATAATACTAATTTTTGGAAGTTTCACTTAAAAGCTGTTTTCAGGCTATGCACTACAAAGTCATTTCACCAAAAGAATGTGAGTATTTTAAGTAGTGTAATGTTCGTAATTCTGCTTTAAAAATAACCCATTTTGTTTTGTGAAACTAATAGCAATAACTCCAGCTACTTCCAAATCCAATACCTTTGGAGTTTAAATTACAAAAGCTAGTAGTATCGCTAGGTTAGGTCTAAGTTTTTAAGACTTAGTTTATCTTGCGATCGCCTTTCTCAAATTTAAATCAGTTGTTAGAAATAGATGAATATGAAAAGAATTTCGCTCATAGCTGGTATATTAAGTTTTGCGGTTGTTGGTTGCACAAATGGCGCTCATAATGACAACACTGCTACTAATACTACTAACAAGGCTACTAATATAAGTGCAGAGAGTCTTAGTACTTCAAATAGAAAATTGCAAACAATCGGTGTAGCTTTGGGTGATTTAGGCAATCCTTTCTATAATGCTGTGCAGAAGGGGGCCGAAACAGAAGCCCAAAAAATCGGAGGGAATATCAGAGTTAATGCAGTTTCCAGTGCCTTTGACCTAAATCAACAAACCAATCAAATCGAAAATTTTACGGCTGCAAATACTGACCTAATTATCCTCAGCGCTGTTGATAAAAAAGGAGTTAAACCAGTTATTGACCAAGCAAGGCTTGCAGGTAGGGTTGTGATTGCATTAGATTCAGCCGTTGATGCAGATGTGGATGCGATGATTAGTTCCAACAATACCCAAGCTGGTGAAGTTGCTTGCCAATATATTGCCGATCGCCTCAAAGGTCAAGGTAGTGTAGTCATCCTCAACGGTACTCCGATGGACTCAATCAATCAGCGAGTGAGCGGCTGTGAGAAATCATTGTCTAAATATCCGAATATTAAACTCATTTCTAAAGAGCAAAACGCTGAAGGGACAAGGGATGGAGGACTGAGAGTCATGAGCGATTTGCTGACAACCTTTCCGAAAATTGATGCCGTTTTTGCTACGAACGATCAAAGCGGTGTTGGTGCAGATTTAGCAGCTAGACAAGCAAGACGCAATGAATTTTTTATTGTTGGGGTTGACGGATCGCCAGATGCAACCAAAGCAATGGAAGATAAGGATGGTGTATTTGCTGCAACTGCGGCTCAAAATCCCGCAGGGATGGCTGAAAAAGCGGTTCAGATTGGCAACGATATCATTCAGGGTAAAAAACCTGAGTCATCTGAGATTCTGATTCCAGTCAAGTTGGTTACTAGAGAGAACCTCAGCAGCTATCAAGGCTGGTAATTTGTAATGACGCTCTCTACGAGACGCTAAAAGCGAACGAAGACTCGCTAACGCTACACTAACGTAATTCGTAATTACAAAACACACAAAAGGCTTGATACAGGAAGATTAGAACATTTTACCCTGTTTTTTAATACGTCGTTTTAAAATTTGTGTAAGTCAGAATGACTTGTAGGAGATATATGAATGTGAAAAAGATTGCGTTCACTTCTGGTGTTACGCGAAGCGTAATCGCAGCTAGCTTATTAAGTATCATCAGTGGCAGTCTTATCAGCTGTACAAATGCTTCTCCCGATGACAACACAGCTACTAACACTGATACTCAACCTGCTACGAATATTAGTGCAGAAACTAAAACCGCCACTGGGAATAGAAAGTTGCGATCGGTTGCCTTCACTGTTGGCGATCTGAGTAACCCTTTCTTCGTCGTTATGGGACAAGCAGTTGAGGCAGAAGCGAAGAGAATTGGCGGAAAAGATGTCAATGTTATTATAGCTTCCAGTGCTTATGACCTGAATCAACAAGCCAACCAAATTGAAAATTTTACTGCTGCAAATACTGATGTTATTGTTTTAAATGCTGCTGATAAAAGTGGAATTAGACCAATAGTTGAAAGAGCAAAAAAAGCAGGTGAAATTGTTATTGCCGTAGACACAGGTGCAGAGGGAGGTGTGGATGCCACCATCACAACTAATAATGTCCAAGCTGGAGAAGTTAGTTGCAAATATATTGCCGATCGCCTCAAGGGTAAAGGCAATGTAGTAATAGTTAATGGGCCGCCAGTGGACTCAGTAATTCAGCGAGTTAGTGGCTGCGAAAATGTATTATCCAAATATCCCAATATCAAAATCCTCTCTAAAAACCAGAATGCAGATGGTAGCCGGGATGGAGGACTGAGAGTTATGACTGATTTGCTCACAACCTTTCCGAAGATTGATGCTGTTTTTGCCATTAACGATCCGAGTGGACTTGGCGCAGAACTAGCAGCAAAGCAAGCACAACGTAAAGATTTCTTTATTGTAGGAGTTGATGGTGCGCCAGAAGCAATAACTGCGATCGCCAATAAAGATGGTTTATATGCAGCAACTGCTACTCAAAATCCACGAGGGATGGCCCAAAAAGCAGTTCAGGTTGGGAATGACATTTTAAATGGTAAGAAACCTGCTAATCCAACCATTCTGATTCCAGTTAAGTTGATCGCAAAAGATAACGTCAGCACAGAAAAAGGCTGGGAGTAATAAAAATTATGAATTTGCAATTGAAAATTATGTCTTTTGATATAACTCCTTTGGCGCATTTGTAAAGTTTTTGCACATACCTAGAATGTCCGACAGTTTTCATTTAAATTAATACCAAACCTCATTTCTATTTCTTGGCTTTTGTTTAATAGAAAGATGGATTTATAAAGAGGTTAAAACTCTGCTGCACCGAATTGATAACCGCTATGTATGTGCATCAGTGGAAAGTTTGAGTGTCTATATATAGTACTTGAACTTTCCCAACAATCTCTCTGAAATAACGTTAATAACAAAGGATGAAAATATCTCTTTCCCACTCATAGTCAGCTTTTAAAACATGATTTTGCGATCGATAAAATATGAATTTATTCATTTCTAATTCAGATTCGCGAATTTTAAATAGTTTTTACAGGTTTTGCTGATGACAACCAATATTGAAACTTCACGTTCTGATACACCAACTAGCACCCCAGTGTTAGAAATGCAAGGGATTACAAAACGATTTCATGGTGTATCTGCGCTCCAAAATGTTAATCTGACGATTTACCCAGGAGAAGTTCACGCCCTCATGGGTGAAAACGGAGCAGGCAAAAGCACATTGATGAAAATCCTGGCAGGGGCTTACATTGCCGATGAAGGAGAAATTCGCATCAATGGTCAACCCTTGAAAATTACCGACCCGGCGACAGCACGCAAAGCGGGTATTAATCTCATTTATCAAGAATTGAATGTTGCACCGAATTTAACCGTTACCGAAAATATGTTTATGGGTAGCGAGTTGCGGCGAGGTCAGCTTTTAGACCGCCAAGCGATGCAACTAGAAGCAGAGGAAGTGCTGGACAGCCTGGGAGCCAATTTTACCGCCCAGACAATAGTTGGTACTTTGTCCATCGCCGAACAGCAGCAAGTGGAAATTGCTAGGGCGCTGAAGGATAAAAGCCGCGTTTTGGTGATGGATGAACCAACAGCAGCATTGTCTGACCGCGAGAGCGACCATTTATTTGAGGTAATTCGCAAACTGCGGCGTGATGGTATTGCGATTATTTACATCAGCCATCGCATGGAAGAAATCTATGCCTTAGCTGACCGGATTAGCGTGTTGCGTGATGGTCAATATATTGGCAGTCTCACACGCAGCGAAATTTCTCCCCAGCGATTAGTGCAGATGATGGTTGGTCGCTCCATGCAAGACTTTTACGAACATCAACGGCAAATGAATCCTGGGCCGGTGGTACTGTCAGTCAGAAATATGAGCGACGCCCGCAAGAAGATTGAGCCGGCTAGTTTTGAACTTCATGCTGGAGAAATTCTGGGTTTAGCAGGGCTGGTAGGTGCCGGACGCACAGAACTATCCCGGCTGATTTTTGGTGCAGACCGTAAAGCTAGTGGCGAAGTATTTTTGAATGGCAAAAAACTGGAAATTAATACGCCCAGTGATGCCATTGCAGCCGGAATTGGCTACGTTCCAGAAGACCGCAAAGACCAAGGTTTATTTTTGGAGATGAGCGCCCGCAAGAATATTGCTATCAACACACTCAAGCAGGATGCAAAGGGTGGAATTGTTAACTGGCCTTCAGTAAATCGCCTGTCAACAGATGCGGTGGAAAACTTTAATATCCGCCTAGCCAATTTGGAAATTAGAGCATTGGATCTTTCTGGTGGTAATCAGCAGAAACTACTGCTAGCGCGTTGGTTAGCCATTAAACCGAGAGTATTAATGTTAGATGAGCCAACACGGGGCGTAGATATCGGTGCCAAAAGCGAAATTTACCGAATTATGAGCGAATTGGCAGCGCAAGGTGTTGCTATTTTAATGGTTTCCAGCGAACTAGCGGAGATTGTCGGCATGAGCGATCGCGTCTTAGTGATGCGAGAAGGACAGCTGGTAGGTGAGCTGGATGGCAGTCTTGGCAAAGAAATCACCCAAGAAAAGATTATGCACTACGCAACTGGAGCATCGGAGGTATCAGCATTATGAGTCAGACAGTCAGACCGCCTATCAATAAATCAGCCAACAATCCCGCAGCTCGCAACCGGAAATCAATCAGCACCCTGTTGGAAGTTGCGGGTATTTTGCCAATCTTAGTAATTATCTGCATCTTATTTACATTCCTTTCTCCCAACTTCCTCACCGGTGCTAACATCGTCAATATCTTGCGTCAGGCATCAATCAATATTGTGCTAGCGACAGGAATGACCTTTGTAATTCTCACTGGCGGTATCGATCTTTCAGTTGGGTCAATCTTAGCTGTTTCTGCGGTAGTTGCATTACTGGTATCGCTACTACCGGCTTTAAGTTGGGCGGCTGTACCTGCTGCCTTACTTGCAGGATTGCTGTTAGGCTTACTCAACGGTGCGCTCATTACCTTCTTGGATGTGCCACCTTTTATTGTGACGCTGGGTTCACTTACAGCCTTGCGGGGTGTTGCCTTCTTGATTGCCAAAGGTACAACCCTGATTAACCCTGACATAAATTTTGCTTGGGTGGGTAATACATATATCGGCCCCATTCCTTGGCTAGTGATAATTGCGCTACTGACTGTGATAGCTAGCTGGTTTATCCTGCGGCAAACTGTTTTAGGAGTGCAGATATATGCTGTGGGTGGTAACGAACGGGCAGCCAGATTAACAGGGATTAAAGTTAATCGGGTGTTGCTATTCGTCTATGGTATTAGCGGATTACTGGCAGGTTTAGCAGGAATCATGAGCGCCAGCCGTCTTTATAGTGCCAGTGGCGTAATAGGTCAGGGTTATGAATTAGATGCGATCGCAGCTGTTATTCTAGGTGGAACCAGCTTTACAGGCGGTATTGGCACCATTGGCGGCACTCTTCTCGGTGCATTGATTATTGCGATTCTCAACAACGGTTTAACCTTGTTGAACCTATCTTACTTCTGGCAACTAGTCGTCAAAGGACTAGTAATTATTTTGGCAGTAACTATCGATCGGTTACGCAGACGTTCTAGACGGTAAACAAGCAAGGGAGCAGGGGGCAGGGAGCAGAGGGGAAAGAACTAATTCCTAATTCCCAATTCCCAATGCCCAATGCCCAATGCCCCATCCCCAATAATAAATATATAAACTATGACTTCCACTACTGTTCGTCGTAAAGCCAGCACGTTTTATGTAATTTTGATTGCTGGTGCCGCTGCCCTCGGCGGGTTTTTATTCGGTTTTGATACTGCTGTAATCAACGGTGCGGTTTTATCTTTAGCAAAAGCTTTTAATACCAGTAGTTGGGTGACAGGGCTGGCAGTATCCCTAGCGTTGCTGGGGTCTGCCATCGGAGCCTTCTTTGCCGGACAGATTGCAGACCGTTATGGTCGAGTCAACGCAATGGTGGTTGCTTCGGCATTGTTTACTATCAGTGCCATTGGCTCTGGGATTGCCTTCACAATCTGGGATTTTATTTTTTGGCGAGTATTGGGTGGGATTGGCATCGGCGTTGCTAGCGTCATCGCGCCAGCTTACATTGCCGAATGTTCTCCTACTCATTTGCGGGGAAGGTTAGGATCTCTGCAACAATTAGCGATCGTAGTGGGAATTTTCATTGCCTTATTGAGCGATTACTTTATCGCTACGTCAGCAGGTTCAGCAGACTCGCCGTTTTTGTTTGGGGTTGCAGCTTGGCGCTGGATGTTTTGGACAGCAGTCCCACCAGCAGTATTCTACGGGATGGTAGCTTTAACAATTCCTGAATCTCCTCGTTATTTGGTTGCCAAAGGACGAGAATCAGAAGCTGTTAACGTTCTGACCAAGATTTTAGGGGGTGACGTACTGCCAAAAATCGAAGAAATTCGGCAGACAGTGCTTCGCGAACGCCAACCCAGGTTTTCTGACCTCTTAAGCAGAAGTGGCGGACTCTTGCCAATTGTTTGGATAGGAATAGGCTTATCTGTATTACAGCAATTTGTTGGGATTAATGTAATCTTCTACTACAGCAGCGTTTTGTGGCGTGCTGTCGGCTTTTCCGAAAAAGATTCCCTATCAATCACGGTGATTACAGGAGCCGTCAACATTATTACAACACTGATTGCGATCGCCTTCGTAGATAAATTTGGTCGCAAGCCCTTACTGATAATAGGGTCGATTGGCATGACCTTGACATTGGGGACGATGGCTTATCTTTTTGGCCATGCTCCCCTCGATGCTGCTGGGAACCCCAATCTTACCGGCAGCGCCGGGACTATAGCTCTGGTCGCAGCCAACCTCTATGTATTTTGCTTCGGTTTCTCTTGGGGGCCAGTGGTTTGGGTGCTGTTGGGAGAAATGTTTAATAACAAAATTCGAGCCGCCGCACTTTCGATTGCTGCTGCTATGCAATGGGTTGCCAATTTCCTCATTTCCACAACATTTCCTCCTATACTGCAATATTTCGGTCTAGGTTCTGCCTATGGACTCTATACAATTGCAGCTGCTACCTCATTCTTTTTCATTCTCTTTTTTATTAAAGAAACCAAAGGAATTGAGTTAGAAGACATGTAATTAGCATCCATTTAGTACCTCTGTGCGTAATTCATAATTTGTATCTCTGTATCCTCTGTGTTTGTGAGGTTGCATGGTTAAAGGAGTTTGTAGTCAGCACTTTAGTGCTTAGATTAGGGCTAGAGTCACTCACTACGAACTTCTCAAAATTAATGTAGTGGAGTACTAGATGGAACATTCACAACTGATGAGGACAACGTAATTGAATAATATGTAGTAGAAGTTTCCAGCCCGGGAGCAGGAACATTAAACAATTTAGGAATTCAGGGCCGCACTTAATAGACCAAGCTTTGCATTTATTTGGAATGCCTGATGCTATTTTTGCAGACATCCGCATCACAGGCTGCGATCGCAAGTAGATGATTGTTTTGAGTTGATACTATACTACGACAAACTGCGCGTCAAATTAAAAGCAAGTGTCCTTGTGCGTGAGCCTGCGCCTGCCTACATCATACATAGCACTCATGGTTCTTTTCTTAAAAGCAGAGCCAGAAAGTGAATATGGCTTGCTGCATACAGAAAAAGACACAAAAATAATTCGAGAAAAAGTCAAAAGTTTACAAGGGAGCTATTTAGGTTATTACGATGCAGTCTATAAATCTATTGTTAGTAATCAGCCAATTGCTGTTACCACCGAAAACGGAATTAATCTAATGAAAATTATAGCAGCAGCTATTAAAAGCAGCAATGAGCAAAAAGTCATAACGTTGCTTGAAGTGAGCTAAAACTCCAACTTAAAATATGTAATTTTAATGTTGATTAGCTCATACTTTGATTCAAGGGTAATTTCTTTCGTTACAAGCTCATAATTCAACCATTTTCAATTAATAAATCAATGCTAAAAACTATTTTTCCTAGCTTTTTTATTTTATTTTTGGCAATTCCAGCAGTTTGGGCAGCACCTCCAGAAGACGATCCGAATGCAGCAGATGCTAATCGGACTTTGCAGGGACAAGTCACTTCTGTTTCCCAGTTTTCTGATGTACAACCAACCGATTGGGCGTTTGGTGCATTGCAATCGCTAGTGGAACGCTACGGTTGTATTGCAGGTTATCCCAATTCCACCTATCGCGGCAACCGTGTCTTAACCCGTTATGAGTTTGCCGCAGGTTTAAATGCTTGTTTGGATCGGATTAATGAGTTAATTGCTACAGCTACTAGCGATTTAGTTAATAAGCAAGATTTGGCAGTGCTGCAAAAGTTGCAGCAAGACTTTGCCGCAGAACTAACAACTCTGCGCGGACGAGTAGATACCGTAGAGGCACATACAACAACATTGGAGGCGCAGCAGTTTTCTACTACTACTAGGTTGAATGCTCAAATTATCACCGCCGTTAGTGATACCTTTGGCGATCGAGTCGGTGGCGAAGATGATGAATCGCGCATCTACTTTGCAAATCGGGGTCGTCTCAACTTTGAAAGCAGTTTCACTGGCAAAGATTTATTGCGAGTCCGGCTAGAATTTGGTAACTTTGCGTCCAATGTTGGCAGTCAAATTGCCGCAGCCACAGGCACAGGGATGACACGTCTGAACTTCGATTATGACAGCAACGAGACACTTTATGTCCCCCACATCCGTTATTACTTCCCAGTCAGTGATTCCCTTAACTTCGTTGTTGGGCCTGTAGGCATTGGTTACACCGACATTTCCACCACCGTCACTCCCCCCACAATTGCTGACGACGGCAATGGAGTTCCCTCACTTTTTGGATCGTACAGTCCCTTATTCCGGCGAGGTGGCGGCGGTGCAGCCGCTAACTGGAACATTACCAAAGACTTGGTTCTCACCTTGGGCTATTTAGCAGGCAGTTCTAATGTGCCATCGCCTAGCAACGGGTTATTTGATGGCAGCTACAACGCCTTAGCGCACTTAGCCTATTATGGTAAGCAAGGAGCGATCGGTGTTGCCTACTCTCATGGCTATAGCCCTGCTGGAGTAATCGAACTCTCAGCTGGGACGGGTAGCGTCTTGTCAAACGCTCCCTTTGGCAACAACATTGCTACTTCCAACGATATTGTCGGCACACAGGGATACTATCGCTTCTCCCCGAATTTTCAAGTCCACGCTTGGGGTGGATATATTTGGGCAAATGCCGAGAGTTCTGGTTTGAGTGATATTTCCAATGGTAGGGGTGGAACAGATTCTCTATTTGTGAACAATGGTGCCAATGCCAATGCCTGGTTTGGGGCGATTGGTGTGTCGTTTCCCGATGTGGGTGGTAGAGGCAATCTCCCAGGAATTCTCTTTGGTATACCACCCCATGTCTCTAACAGTGATGTCCGTCAAGACCGAGACAACGCTTACCATATCGAAGCATTTTATCGTTATCGACTAAATGACAACATCTCAGTGACTCCTGGTTTTTGGGTGATTCTCAACCCAGAAAACGACAGCAGAAATGATACGCAGTATGTGGGTGTGCTTCGCACAAGCTTCGATTTTTAACTGAATGTCAATGGTTTGCTTGCTTGACAGGGTGCTGAGTATTCAGCACTCTTTAGGGACTTCCAGTGAAAAAACAAAAATTATTCTTCTGTAACTACCAAATTCCATAGCGCATCAATTCCACTGCCTACATATTCTGAATCCTGGTGTTGTGAAATCCATTCGGCGACAGTAGCAGTAACATTGCTGGAGTTTTTGCCCAACTTGCCCAATGCTTCAGCAGTAAAGTAACGCACAATCTGACTCTCATCTTTGAGTAAACTCAGCAGTGCTTCAACTACCTGTGGCGAGGCGTTGCCCAAATTTCCCAATGCTAAAGCAGCAGAGTTACGCACATTCCAACTATCATCTTTGAGTAAACCCAGCAGTGCTTCAACTACCTGTGGCGAGGCGTTGCCCAACTTGCCCAATGGTTCAGCAGCAGAGTTACGCACATTCCAACTATCATCTTTGAGTAAACCCAGCAGTGCTTCAACTACCTACATTCCAACTATCATCTTTGAGTAAACCCAGCAGTGCTTCAACTACCTGTGGCGAGGCGTTGCCCAACTTGCCCAATGCTTCAGCAGCAAAGTGACGCACATTCTGACTCTCATCTTTGAGTAAACCCAGCAGTTCTGCCAATACTTTCTGTTGTTCACCTAAAGCTACCCGATATTCTCGCAGTCGCTCTTTATATATCAAATCTTCTGCTGATGCTTTCAACAGTTGTAGTGCTTGAGCTTGAAACTGGGTTTCATTTAAATTGCAAAAAATTTGAAATACTTGTAATTTAACTTTCGCACCTACTAAGCGAGAATTACTAACTTCAAGCTCAACTAATCGCTGCAAAATATCTGCGATCAAATTGCCATCAGATAATTTTAAATCTTCTGTTAAACAAGTACCTGCAAAGAAAAGATTGCGGTGCAGCCATTCTTCATAAGGAGTCTCTTGTTGCAAAATTGCTTCAATAATTTTTTTCGAGTTATTTTGATTTTGTTGAGCTATTAACAGCAACAACACCTCTCGCCAGTGGGAATTGTGTAGATAATCTCGAATGTGATTTAGTACTTCGTTAAAGTCTCCTGATTGGCGATCGCGTATTTCTTCAGCCGTTAAATATTCCTGAAATGTCTTATGCACAAAGGCATATCTATCTTGACCTTGTTCGTTTAATAAACCACAGCGTTCTGTAATATGGTCAACTAAGCGTTCTGCTTCGGCTTCAGCTTGATGTTTCTGAACTTGATAATTACATTCACGAATATATTGACTTAATTGCGTAATTAACTCATCTCTCTCAATCAGCGTACCACCTTCTTTATCCCCACTTTCACCTTGAGAGTGAATCCAGTAAGCGAGGTGTCGCATCAATATTTTGATATCGTCCAATTGAATATAATTCAGCTTCCAAGACTCAATATCCTTGTTTACATCCCAGTTAATCAATAGCGTATCAACTGCCTGTTCATAGAGTTTATGTCGCTGTCTGGGCAAATGTGCGTCATAGCGATGAATCAAAGCAATAATTGTCAGCAATAAAGGATTGCGTGCTAATAATTTAATACGTTCTTGTGCTGCTAATGCTTTTTTTAAGCTTTCTTGACGCTCTTGTGCTTCTTTCAAATTGTTTGGCAGTCTGCTGTTATACCATTGCTGAATAAATAAATCAATTTGACTATCATCAAACTTTTCTAGATGATAATGAGGAAATTCATCTGTACCAAAAAACTCTCGACTATAACCTGCTGGACGCGAAGTTATAATTGCCCGATTTTGAGAATATTGTCCGAGAAAGCTGTGAATTATCTTTACGAATTCATAGCGATCGCTTGGTTTAGCAATTTCATCTAAGCCATCAAGTAAAATTAACGCTCTGCCATCTTCTAACCAATGTTCAAAGAAACCTTTGGGCAATTCTTTAACATGAATACTATTGGCAAAATTGCGTACATATTCTAAAAGATTTTTCGTTGAAGCTTTGCCTAAGTCTCTAATTCTAATCAAAATAGGCAGTAACTCTAAGTCTACTGATAAACCGAGTTTTTCAGTCTTCTGTTGAGCCAGCATCACAGCAAAGTAACTCATCAAAGTTGTTTTACCAATTCCTGGTTCTCCCAACACAACAAATTTATTGCGTATGCTTTGTTTCAGCAGTTCTTGGGCTGAGAATTTCTTGCTACTACTTTGTTGTTTCCAAAGTAAATTTTGCTGGCGTTGCTGGTTAGCTGTCTCTTCCAAAGCCAAATCTAGATTCAATTTTAAACCTATGCTTTCTCTAACTTCCACCTGTTCAACTACATTAGGCATCACAAAAATTTGTGGTAGTTTAGCAAATTTTTCTTCTTCTTTTGTTTTTACCTTTATTCCGACAAATTCAACACCATCAAAATAGCCTAACAGTTGTTTGAGATAATCTGATTTAGCAATTTGAAACTTTAAATATGTATTGGTGTGTTCAAAATAAGCATCTGCAAACTTTTTCAGCCAATGTTCAATACTTTCATCGCGAAACTCTAAGTTTGGCTTTTCTGATTTAATTTTGTGGAATATTTTAATTAAAACTTGTAGATTTGGGGTTGTTTTCTCAGTAAAAGGCTTCTGTAATTCTTCTTGAACCCCTGTATCTTTGAAAAAACCCTCTACAAGTTCTCTCGCATCCTTTGGCGTACAGCGAAAAAATAAATGCTTATAATAATCTTGATTAGAATCCCACTTTTCGGCGGATTGTACGCCTGCTTTCAAAGCTTTTTCTAAGTCTGTAGGATTTAATGCACTATTGATTTTCTTAACAATTTCTGGAAATACTGCTTTTCCTACTGAGCCAGCAATAGTTAATAACTCTGCACTCATATTGCTTGGTATATATAGTTTATATACATACTACACGCTTATTAGCTTTGTCAGTCGCTGCGCGAATTTTACAACCGATTCAAGGACGGGATAATCCTGATTACCTGCAACCGTTGCTTTTTCCCATGAACAACAGCAATGAACTTATCCTACTCTTCTAAAAATCCCTAATTCTTCTTGTAAAATGTGCCTGAAAGCTTTGATTTTTCCCATGAACAACAGCAATGAACTTATCCTACTCTTCTAAAAATCCCTAATTCTTCTTGTAAAATGTGCCTGAA
>NZ_JAVRCC020000026.1:49258-106967 GCF_034530975.2 Nostoc sp. DedQUE07
AAGCTTTGATTTTTCGTTTTTAGTGTTCACTCAGCTTAAGAGGTTGTTGAAAAAGTAGTTGGCTGTGATTTTAATCACATTATTACCCCCCTTAATCCCCCCTTGTAAAGGGGGGAAATAAGAAATCTTGTTCCCTCCCCTTTCCAAGGGGAGGGTTAGGGTGGGGTAAAACTGACGCGGAAAACCAAGTGAGTAAGCTATTTCTGGCGATGCCTACGGCTGGCTACGCCTACGCATTTGTTACTTTGGCGATCGCATTTGTTGCTTTGGCGATCGCATTTGTTATTTCGGCGTATTTTAGCCAATAGGCGCTACTTCTGCATATTCCGCTTCATTTGTTCTAACTCATCCTGAGTTTCCCAGCTACGGAACTTCTCTTCTAAGTCATCAAAACCACTAGAAAAACTGCTAGTTTGATTTGACCAGCCAATGCTTTCTGAACGCTGCTGGGTTTGCGCTTTCGCACGGGCTGTTTGTGCTTCGGCAGCTTTAGCTTGCACTTCTTGTCGCCGTTGCTGAATTTTTTTCAGTAATTCTTGAGATTGGTTAATGCGTTCTTTCAACCCTTGCATGTGTCCCCAGCGCTGATTTCCTTCGCGCAACAGGGCTGCTTCTCGCTCACCCGCCGCCGCCGCCAAATCCTCTCTATTAGCGTTTTTGGCTTTTTGAATGCGGATATGCCAACGCTGAATTTCTTGCGCGGTGGAAAGAATTTCTTCTTGCGATCGCTTCTCTTGTAATTTTAAATCTGCGATTAACTTTAATGTGTCTTCTTCTTGCTCACGCAGCTGTTCTAGCAGCGCCTCTAACTCCAAATGTGGATTGTTACGCAAGAATTCTTCTAAACGGTTTTCTAGAAACCGACTCAAATCATCAAATAATCCCACTGCTAGAACTCCAGAGATCGGGTGCGTGACTATTTTATTGTAGTAGTCAGGTGCACTTCTGGGTGTTAGTTAGATTTCAAAGTTGGGAAGAATGTATTTGGTGAAACTACGCAAATAACCCTGACTTACGAAATAAGGCTTTAATCAGTATGAGTTCTGACTTTCAACCACCACCTAAGAGCTTGTCCATACTAGCTACTGTAGGAGGAGTCGTTACCGCTGCGATCGCGATCGCACTTTTAAATGGTTGGTCTAAGCAACTTTCCAATACTTCTATAAAAAAACCTGAAATATCAACATCCCCAACTGCTTTACAACCAGAGAAACCCCAACCCTCTGTCTTTGGTGTCAAAGATGCTGAAATAGTTGCTAGCCTTGATGCTAAATCTGTAGTTTTGCCAGGTCAACCGATTCCTAAGAATCAATTAACAGTAGCCATAATTCCATACGTTGCCCCTGGAGTTGGAAAACTGACCCCAGAGGAAATGACAACGGCCCGTCAAGCTTGGTCATACTTCCAGCGCAACTGGAACGATGAAACCGGCTTGATCAATTCCGTTGATGGCTTTGCCTCAATAAGTATGTGGGATCAGACAGCAGCGATCGCAGCTTTAGTCAGTGCTAAAGAACTCAATATTGTGCCTGCGGCTGAATTTGAAGCCAAAATGAGCAAAATGTTGAATACACTGGCGTCAATGCCTTTGTATAAAGGAGAACTACCCAACAAGGTTTACAATGCGAAAACTCTCGTACCTGTTAATTATGGTCAACTAGATAAACGGGAAGAAATTGGCTGGTCAGCCATCGATTTAGGAAGAATGGCAATCTGGCTGAAGATTGTCGAGGCCAAGTATCCAGAAATGCGATCGCAAACAGCAGCAGTTTGGCAACACTGGCAAGTCAAGCGTCTGACGACAAATGGCCAAATGTATGGTACTGCCGTTATCAAAGGCAAAGAACAATACAATCAAGAGGGTCGCTTGGGCTATGAGAATTATGCTGCTTATGGTTTGAAGCTTTGGGGCTTGAATGTTAATAAAGCTTTAGATTATCAGTCCCATACTGCCTTTGTCGATCTTTACGGACAGGGAATTCCTTACGACAAACGGGACTATAAAAACTCTGGAGCCAATAACTACGTTCTTAGCGAACCCTATATCTTGGATGGCATCGAAACTGGGTTTCAAGCTTTGCCTAAAGCTTATGCCGATCGAATTTTAGCTGCTCAAGCAGCGCGTTATGAGGCGACAAAACAATTAACCGCTGTCACTGAAGACAACTTAGATCGCTCGCCACACTTTGTTTACAGCAGCCTATTTGTCAATGGAGAACCTTGGGCAACCATCGCGGATACTAGAGAACAGCACAACAATTTGCGATTCCTCAGCGCCAAAGCTGCGATCGGCTGGCATGTGCTTTATAACACTGCTTATACCCGTCAGTTATTTGATTTCGTTCAAGGCAATCTTAAGTCTCAAGATGGCTGGTACAACGGCTTTTATGAGTCTCTGCGCCAGCCGAATAAAACTCTCACCGCTAACAATAATGGTGTAATTCTGGAAAGCTTACTTTATAAGCAAGTTGGGCAGCCACTTACTGTTTGGGCAGGAGTCAGGAGTTATAAGTCAACCGAGAAGACTATAAAAAGACCGTAATACCAATTCAAAATTCACGCATTCAAAATTAGGAAAGGTAGACAGAACAAAGGTTTGGGAATATGTATCTGTCGCATTCTTTTTTTAAATTGGTATAACTTATTTCATGTCCGCGAGCATACTCTTCCTCAATCCTCTATTTGCTACAGTGGGAGACGGGTATTGCCCACTCAAAATAAATCGCAGAAAAAAACCCCTAGCATTTCTACTAGGGGTGAGAAATAATACCATTTCACTTGATGTTTGTCTGAGATGACCCTGTTTGTGCCTCTGCTCTACGCAAGAGGCTGGAGTGTTTCTCAAATATTACAGTAAAAAGCGATCGGGTATAAAATTAGCCAACATTTGCCAAGAGCAATTCTCGTTTTTCTGATTTTTGTACTCTCACTTGAGAGTCATCATCAACATCAATCAGGGCTGTGTCTCCATCTGTAATTTCACCAGATAGCATTGCTTCGGCGAGAGAATCTTCTAAGAGGCGCATAATTGCCCGACGTAATGGCCTAGCGCCGTAGCTGGGGTTATAACCTTCTTGTACCACAAGCTCTTTGAAGCGATCGCTAACTTCTAGGATAATTCCCTTTTCTGTCAAGCGGCTAGCAACATCGCGAAGCATAATTTCGGCGATTTGCTTAACTTCATCCTTGGAAAGCTGGGTGAAGACGATAATCTCATCAAGACGGTTAAGGAATTCAGGACGGAAGTAAGCTTTCAATTCCTCATTTACCAAGGTGCGAATCCGGTTATAACTAGCGTCGGCTTGAGTGTCGAAGTCAAAGCCTAAACCACTACCACCTTTTTCGATTACCTTGGAACCGATGTTAGAAGTCAAAATGATCAGCGTGTTCTTGAAGTCCACTTTCCGACCTTTGGCATCGGTAAGATGACCGTCATCCAAGAGTTGCAGCAGCATATTGAATACATCGGGGTGTGCTTTTTCGATTTCGTCGAATAGCAGCACTGTGTAAGGTTTGCGCCGCACGGCTTCTGTAAGCTGTCCGCCTTCGTCGTATCCGACATAACCAGGAGGCGAACCAATCAGCTTGGCGACGGTGTGACTTTCCATGTATTCAGACATATCTAGCCGAATCATTGAGTCTTCCGCACCGAAGAAGTAGGCAGCTAGTGCCTTCGCCAATTCTGTTTTACCAACTCCGGTAGGCCCAGAGAAGATAAAGCTGGCAATCGGACGATTGGGATTTTTCAAACCAACGCGGGCGCGACGGATACCGCGAGCTACAGCCGTGACTGCTTGCTCTTGTCCGATGAGCCGCTGATGCAAAGTGTCTTCTAGATGTAAAAGCAACTCTGACTCAGATTCAGTGAGCTTATTAACTGGTACGCCAGTCCAAGAGGCAACAATTTGAGCGATGTCTTCTTCGTCAACTACAGTCGAGTTGACAGGTTGCTCGTTTGGTGTAAACGTTGCTTGCAGTTGTTCTGCGAGTTTTAACTCTTGGTCGCGCAGTTGTGTAGCTTTGTCAAAATCTTGGACTCTGACTGCTGCTTCTTTTTCTTTGGTGACGCCAGCGAGTTCCCGCTTAAGTTCTTTATTGGGAGAACTTTGGGAGTTCCGCAAACGAACGCGAGAACCAGCTTCATCAATCAAGTCTATTGCCTTATCTGGCAAGAAGCGATCGCTAATATAGCGGTCTGATAATTCTGCGGCGGCCACAAGTGCTGAATCCAAAATTGTGACTTTGTGGTGTTGTTCATAAGCACCGCGCAAGCCGTAGAGAATTTGTACGGTTTCCTCTACCGATGGTTCCCCGACCTGAATCGGTTGGAAACGACGCTCTAGGGCAGCATCGCGCTCAATATGCTTACGATACTCATCAAGGGTAGTTGCGCCGATGCACTGGAGTTCACCCCGTGCTAAGGCAGGTTTAAGGATGTTGGCTGCATCCAAGCCACCTTCTGTACCACCAGCGCCAACCAAGGTGTGAATTTCATCAATCACTAGGATGATATTGCCCACAGTGCGGACTTCTTCCACAACTTTTTTGATGCGTTCTTCAAAATCGCCACGGAAGCGAGTTCCAGCTACCAATGACCCCATATCGAGGCTGATAACTTGCTTGTCTTGTAAGCTTTCAGGAACATCCTGATTGATAATCCGTTGAGCTAGACCTTCTGCGATCGCAGTTTTACCAACTCCTGGTTCCCCAATCAACACTGGGTTATTCTTGGTGCGGCGACCGAGAATTTGGATCGCCCGCTCAATTTCCTTCTGGCGACCAACTACGGGGTCAAGTCTGCCTTCTTGGGCTAATTTGGTCAAATTTCTGCCAAACTCTTCCATTGTTAGCGGTTGGGTGCGCTTCTGATTACCACTACCAGCAAAAGCTGGTGCATTTTCACCCAAACGGCGAACTATGGCAGTGCGGACACTCTTGAAGTCAACCCCTAGATTTTGTAATACTTTGGCGGCGACACCTTCACCAGCCTCGGTTAATCCTAAGAGTAAGTGTTCAGTATTGATGTAATTCTGTCCCAAACTATGAGCTTCTTTAAACGATTGCTCGAAGAGGCTTTTTACTTTAGGAGTAAAAGGAATTTCTGGTGGTACAAAGCCAGAACCCCTACCAATAATTTTTTCTACCTCGCGACGTGCATCTTTGAGGGTAACGCCTAATTCAGCCAGCACTTTAGCAGCAACCCCAGTTCCTTCTCCCATCAAACCCAGGAGAATTTGTTCTGTTCCTACAAAGTTGTGTCCCAGGCGACGGGCTTCCTCCTGAGCTAACATAATTACTCTAATGGCTTCGGAAGTGAAGTGTTCAAACATAATGGGTTCTTGCTCCCTCGCTGCTTGGACTTTGGGTGAGATAAAATTCACCCTCATCTAAAGTTTTTTGTATTTTCTTAAGAACAATGTAACTTTATTTAAAGTTAAGTGGCAGTGGTGAGAGCCGTAAGACATCAGGTGTACTTGCCGTCGAGTAGGAGTGCTGAGTGTAGTACGGGGAAAGTCAGAAGTTGCAAAGTTGACAGTTAAACTTTCGGTATTTGACAATTTTCTTTTGTCTGTTCTGTTTTCCACTGTCAGCTAAACTTAAAATTCAGGACTTAGCACTCTAAACTCACGACTGACAATGACTGAAGCAACGGCCGGGAAAGACCAACAACATCCACTTTATAACCGCGATCGCCCCCTTATTGATATTTTACTCGCTCAAGAGGCAACAGACTATAACTTAGCAGAATTGGCTAGGCTGCGAATGCGTTATCAAGGGTTTCCAGGGGCGAGAGACATTCAAAAAGACCTAGATAAAGTCTTGCAGCAGTGGGGTTTAACCGAAGCCGAGCTTTTTGAGAAAACTCGTCAAATTCACGATTTTGGGGGAATTTACAAAAGCCGTGGCAAGAAAGACGAACAGGATTGGAATTAGTTATGGGACATTGGGCAAAACAGTGCTGTTAGCGGAAGCAGGGCATTTAGCCCGTGCTGAGTAGGGAATCTCACTTCTTTACTCAGAACTCAGCACTCATAACTGGGAACTAATATTGAGGGGTATTGGGAGTTTTGCGATCGCTATCTCGTTTCCAGAACCAGATGAGTTTAAACAAAATCGATTCTGGCGATCGCTTCCTCAATATCTGCTCCCCGACCGGGAAAGTTTTGCCAATAAAGCTCGATATGCCAGAGAATCGTAAAACTTGAAATACAGCAGATTTCAAGTTTGTTTACCCAAATATAAAGCGTATTTTACTCCTGAATTCTGTTAGCGGTAGCGGGGCGTTTAGCCCATTCTGAATTCTGCTCTATGTTAAGAATTTAATTTGTCCTGGCAAAAGTATTACATTTCTGAGGATCGCCCGTTTGGATACCTTGTTTAAACCAACGAACCCTTTGGGCAGAACTACCATGTGTAAAAGATTCTGGCACAGCATAACCTTTAGCTTGTTTTTGCAAGCGGTCATCTCCAATACTGCTAGCTGCGTTCAATGCTTCTTCAATATCACCTGTTTCCAGAATTTGCCGTGAGCGTTGAGCATGATTTGCCCAAACGCCTGCAAAACAGTCTGCTTGTAATTCTAATCGCACAGAAAGCTGATTTGCTTGTGTCTGACTCGCTTGGTTCTGCAAACCTCTAACTTGCTGCGAAATCCCCAGTAAATTTTGGACATGATGCCCAATTTCATGAGCAATCACGTATGCTTGAGCAAAATCTCCAGGTGCCTGATATTGAGTCTTCAAATCGCGGTAAAAACTCAAGTCAATATACACTTTTTGATCGCGCGGACAATAAAACGGCCCAACTGCTGAACGTGCAAATCCACAAGCAGATTCTACCGCTCCTGAGTAAAGAACTAACTTTGGTTCTACATAACTTTTTCCATCTTGCCGAAACAACTCACTCCATGTATCTTCTGTATCAGCCAGTACAACAGATACAAAATCCGCCATTTGATCTTGAGTTTGAGATCCTGTTGTTTGAGGTGACTCAGCTACCGGGCTATCATTTGGTGGGGAATCTTCTTGCCAAAGGGCACTAGGATCGCCACCCAATAGTAAAACTAGTAGCGATATAAGTGCTGCTCCTACGCCCCCACCGACGACAGGAGCGGAAATCTTCATCCCACGCCGATCTTCAACATTTGTACTCCGACGACCTATTTGCCAACGCATAATTACTGCTTACCAAACTCATAAAAAAATACGGCTTGAACTACGTAGGATGAAATCTACACAAGCCTTTTAGCTATACAAATAAATATTACTTTTTGTATGTATCGATCTCTTCTGTCTACGGACAAACTATAAATAAAGGACAGTCAGCCTTTAGGAAGGTTTTGTTAAATAGGTTGCCCATCAAATCACACAGAATTCCTGGACTCCTTATAGGGAACACCACAGTCAGGACGAAAGCGAAAGAAATTTCAAAGACGTAATTTGCATTCCACGACCAAGCTGTGAGAATTTAAAATATCAACACAGGGGAATCTAGTTATGTCTGCGTTGGACATACATATGTAGTTGAGGCTGTCCTGTGTCAATCACTAATAATAATTCCGCATCAGTTAAGGGTCTTTCCATCTTGGTGTATTCATTTTTTTACTTGCACCGTTGAGGGTGTTATTGCCTACCTCATAAGCAAGGAATGTATTTTATTACTAAGGATAGTTTTGAGTTGAACCAACTCGTATTTAATATAACAAGTACTGAAGAATCAACTTTGTCAGCGATTAATCTTTCCCCTGCGACCAAGGAGTAATTATGGTTTTAAGTCAATATCAACGTGCTGTAGGCGTATTTACTCATCGGATAGATGCAGAACAGGCAATACATGAGTTGAGAGCTTCTGGCTTGGCAATGGAGAAAGTATCTATACTTGTACAAAATTCAGATCGCAATCATGAGATTACCGATAATAAAGTTAAAGAGGACACTGGTGATAAAGCTGACGAAGGTGCAACAGTAGGAGGGCTTTCAGGAGGCGCTGTTGGTGGGTTAACTGGTTTATTAGTGGGTCTTGGGACTTTAGCAATCCCTGGAATTGGCCCAATAATGCTGGCTGGGGCAGCGGCAACTGCTTTGGTTACAACCCTTGTTGGCGCAAGTATTGGTGCTGCCACTGGGACTTTTGCTGGTGCATTAGTTGGTTGGGGAATGTCGTCAGAGCAAGCTAGAGCATATAACGAGCGAGTAGAGGAGGGACACTATTTAATAATCGTGGATTGTACATCTTTTGAAATTGCTAAAGTACAAGAAATACTACAGCGTTGGGGTATTGAAGAGTTTGGCATTTACGAGCATCTCAACAGTGAATATGAAACTACAAATTCTCTGACCACAACGACTTCTGCTACTGCCATTCCTAGTAAAATTGGGATGATGTCTAAGTATAGTGTTAGTTGCTTTAATAGCATAGATAATGCTGAAGCGGCAATTAAGGATATGTGTATCGCAGGTTTTTCAGTAAACCAGATTTCCTTAATTTGTAAAGACTTTTCTCAATTGGTTGTGCCAATAGGCATTAATTTAAGTGAACGCTTTGACGCTATGAGGTTAGGAATAGCAGATGAGTGGGCACGCTTTTATAATGAGCAAATAGAGCAAGGCAATTACATACTTATCGTTAGTGGCACAGAGCGCGAGCAAGATATAGCTAGGTCTATTCTGTGCAATTATGGGGTTCAAGAGTCTCAAATTTATGACCCAATGTTAATTCGCTCTTAAAAGCGGCGGCTGTCATGAAAGGGAGCAAACTTATTTAAGTTTTGGAAGATACAGCAGAATTCAGAATGGGCTAAACGCCCCGCTACTGCTAACAGAATTCAGGAGTAAAACACAATACAGTCCAGAATTCTACACCAATAACCCTTAACCCAAGCGTATTGGAGTAAAACACGCTTTATATCTGGGTAACAGACTTAGCTTGTGTAGCTCACCAACTTGAAATCTGCTGTATCAATAAGCAATGGGTTTTGCAGCCTGAAAACTCTACTGTGCAAAGAATCGACACCAGTCAACAAAATTATACGGTTTTCAAGGTTATGGCGAGTGGTGTCGATGAGCTTCAAGACATTCACCTGACAGTAAAATATCTTACTTAAAATTTTCAACAGTTTGGCTTTGCTCAGGGTCAGCAGTGAGCGAAGCCGAAGGGTCAACCTGTATTGCCTCTTTCCCCGTCTCCAGTTGCTCTCGTTGCTTGCCGTACTCGCGTAGCTGCTTCAAAAGGTTTTCTTGGGATGAGTTCGGGATAGACGGACTAGGAGTTGATTGAAGGTCGGTGTCGGTGCTTGCAAAATTAGCCGCTGAAGGATTATTTTCGTAGACTGGTAGCGACTTGTCATTAAACATAGCCTGTTGGGTTGGTGCTGGGGTAGGAATTAGATTCTTTGGTTTGCTCACAGCAGCTTTTACCGAATCTAGAGTAGTAGCAACCTGCACTTGTTGCTGCATCTGTTGTGTAGAAGATACTAAACCACTTAAACCATTCACCAATTGCCGCAGATTTTTACGGAAATTAGGATCGCCTGTCAATTCATCTAAATCAGATGTAATTTTTTGGGTATTTTCAAAGGTTACTCGTGCTGAATCTAAAGTTTGTTGCAGCAACACCGCATTCTTTGGATCGTTTAAGCCTTTAGAAGCATCACGTAAATTAGCTGAGGCTTGGGCTGCATTTGCTGAAAGCGTTTCTAAATTGTTGAGTAATTGTCCTTGAGTCAATCGATTGACAGCTGGTGATAAGCTACTGACTGTAACACGCAATTGGTTGCTGGTTTCGGTGATATTGTTCAACGCACCAACCAGTGTTGACCGATTTGTTGTCACCAAATTATCCAGGTTGTTCAGCAATCGATTTGCTTGAGTTGCAGTTGCACCGAATTTATTTACTGTTTGATTTGCGGATGCATTAAGTTGGTTTGTCGCCCGTTGCACTGAATTAGCCGTAGCAGAAAAGGTATTAAGTTGTAGTTGTAAGCTTTTTGTCAAACTTTGTAAATCCTGACTTAGCTCAGTAAAACTGGATGCTGCGCCTGTGGTAGTTTCTAGAACCCTATTGACATTTCTATAAAATTTTGGATCGTTGTATGCACCAGCTAGCTCAGTTGAACTGCGAATTAGTGCATCAACACTAATGCCAACCTGACCTTTTAACCGAGAGCCATTACAGACTATGAGACTGGTATCACAACTTTTATCTAGGGGTTTAGCAAGTACAGCCCCAGGAGGTAAGGTTGTTCTTGGTGTAATGTCAATAATACTTTCGCTAATTAATCCGCTTTGATTAGCTTCCACCACTACATTACGGGGGATAATTAAGTCAGTTTGGGCAATTTCAATCACTACATCAATAGCATTTGCCCCTGGTCGAACCTGGGAAATAGTTCCTACCTTAACGCCACGATAGCGAACTGCTGCTCCCTTTTGCATTCCGCCAGCGTTGGCAAATTCTACAATAATTTTGTATGAACGGCCAGCAGCAGTGAATCTATTTAACCACAGAAAGAGTAATCCAAATACCCCTAGTCCTAGCAGGAGTAATAACCCCACAGAACCTTCTCTAAATGTTCGCCCAGACGCGAAGCGACTTGTCATAAGACCTCGCATTTTTTTGCCTCCACCAACAACCAATAACCAATTAGGAGTTAAAAGTTAGGAGTTAGTAGTTAAATTTAACTTTTTACTCCTGGCTTTTAAGTTTCTAGCCGGCGACTTTAATCGGGCCTTGAACACTTCCACTGATAAATTGTCTGATCAAGGGATCTTCTGTGTTGTATATTTCACTAACTGTACCTTGCCACTGCACTTTACCTTCATAGAGAAATATAAGTCTATCAGATGTACGGCGGATAGTGCTGTCTTGGTGGGTAACAACAGCATAAGTACTACAAACTCCATGTAAACATTGCAAGTGGCGGATTAAATCTTCGATGACTGTCGAGGCAATGGGATCGAGTCCAGCTGTTGGTTCGTCGTATAATAGAACTTCTGGCCCTTCATTGGGATTATCGGGGTTAGACATAATCGCACGGGCAAAACTTACCCGTTTGCGCATTCCCCCGGAAAGTTCGGCTGGGTAGAGGTCGCCTATTTCTGGCAAACCTACCATCTCCAATTTTTCGTTTACCAAATCTCGGATGCGCGATCGCCGCAGCTTTGAATTTTGATAAAGTAAAAATCCCACATTCTCTTCCACTGTCAGCGAATCAAATAGGGCCGCCTGCTGAAACACCATACCAATGCCAACCTGCTGGCCGCCATCCTCAATCAAACCCTTTCGCCGCACTCCTTGCACATAAATTTCTCCTTCATCAGGACTAAGTAACCCCGCTATTACTCGTAAGATAGTTGATTTCCCAGTCCCTGATGGCCCAATAATACCCAGTGCTTCTCCCCGGTAAATGGTCAAGTCTACATTATCTAGAACTTTATGGCTACCAAAGGACTTAGAAACACCTTTCAGTTCAATCAATGGTTCAGTCATTAGTTATTTAGTCACTTGTACTGAGCGACTCGTGCCGAGCGGAGCCGAGGTAAGCCGAAGTATTGGTCATCGATCGTTGGTCATTAGTCAGTAGAAAATAAACAAATGACTACTGAGAACTTACAAAGGACAAATATGCCCAATAGTGATTTGATGGTGATTGGTAGGACATTGTATAGTGTATTATAAGTACATAATTAGCATTCTGATTAGAGTCAACTTTATTTTTTTAGCATAATATTTAGTTACTGACGATGTTTATCGTCTCAAAATACCCTCAATGCAAGGCTGAGGAAGACACCGTAGTAATTAAACATCTCAGTGATGTGAAAAGAAGATTTCAGTTTTCTGTAGACATCAGCAAAGTCATTTATATATTATTAATATTTTACTTAACTTTATAACGATTCAGGTTGATACAAAATATAAAAATCAAATTTAAGTTGTGAAAATCAAAAGGTTCAGACTTGCTATTTTTTATATAAGTTACAAACCTTGTTTTTCATTAATTATGAACTATGGTTATCAAAAAATTAGCTTCCTGCTATCCAAAGTTATTGTAATTAGCAGAATTCTTAAATAAATGGAGAGATTAATAGCATTACTTGCCAAGGGATTTGGCAAATTAAAAAATTATTTACTAAAATTGTAATAATTAGTTAAAAATCAAAATAAAAATTATGAGTAGCCAATTAGAACAGTTTGCAAGTGATAATTCCTCTGGTATTTGTCCTGAAGCATTGGAATATATGATTAGGGCAAATCAAGGTAGTGTTCCAGCTTATGGAAATGATGAATGGACTCAAAAAGCAACAGATTATTTTCGGGATCTCTTTGAAATTGATTGTGAAGTATTTTTTACCTTTAACGGTACAGCCGCAAATTCTTTATCTTTAGCTGCTCTTTGCCAGTCATATCATAGCGTCATTTGCCATGAGACATCTCACATAGAAACAGATGAATGTGGCGCACCGGAATTTGCATCTAATGGCTCTAAATTGTTACTTGCTCACGGTAAGAATGGCAAATTAACATCAGAGTCTATAGAGTCAATTGTCACCAGACGTACTGACATTCATTATCCCAAACCTAAAGTTATTAGCATTACGCAATCAACTGAATTAGGAACTTTATATTCTATTGAAGAACTTTTAAGTATTAAAAAAGTTGCAAACAAATATAACTTAAAACTTCACATGGATGGCGCTCGTTTTGCAAATGCAGTTGCCGCTATGAATAAAAGCCCTGCTGAAATTACTTGGAAAACTGGAGTGGATGTATTGTGTTTTTGTGGTACCAAGAATGGAATGGCATTAGGTGAAGCCATTCTTTTCTTCAATAAAGCGCTAGCAGAAGATTTTGATTATCGATGCAAGCAAGCAGGCCAACTAGCTTCAAAAATGCGATTTATTTCGGCTCCTTGGTTGGGTTTATTAGAAACTGGTGCTTGGCTAAAAAATGCTAGACATGCCAATCAATGTGCTGAATACTTAGAAAATCAACTATTAAACATAGAAGGTGTTGACTTGATGTTTCCTAGAGAAGCCAACGCCGTATTTGTAAAATTACCTGAAGAAGTAATTCACAGCTTAAAAGCCAAGAACTGGCAGTTTTATACATTTATTGGTGTAGGAGGAGTGCGTTTTATGTGTTCTTGGAACACTACTCAATCAAGGATTGATGAGTTGATTGGTGATATTAAAAACGCAACAAAGTAAGCGATTTGACCCACTTGTATCATGTTTGCATAAATAATTAGTTATGATTCCTACAGTAATTGCACCCCATCTCTTAATTTTCTCCACGCAAGCCTATGGTGTATACACAAGTCTTAAATAGCTGAGAAATCACGGTTTTACCACCCTAACCCTCCCCGTATGTATTGGGGAGGGAACTAGATTTATTTTTTCCCCCCAATGCATCCTACGGTGTACACACAAGTCCTAAAAACCTAGCTTGATAAGACTTTCCTCGTTTTTCCTCGTTTCCAGTCGGAGACTGGGAATACATTCATTGAGTCAGAGACTCAATATTTGACTGGAGGTAGAGCCTCTAAATCAGGCGTTCCCATGCAGAGCATGGGAACGAGATCAACGAAAAAATAATGGAAAATCAAACTTTTTTCGACTTGTGTGTACACCGTAGCCCAATGCATCGGGGGGATTAACGGGGGTAATTTGACTTGTGTATACACCGTAGCTACGCAAGCGGGGAGGCAAAGTGTAGTTTTATTTCTTTGGAGTTCTTAGGGTTTAATAAGTAATCAAGCGGACATGATATTACTTATTAACAAAAATTAAATATGGAAAATATCAAGTAATGAAATAAGTGCAGCAATCCTAAAATTTAATACGATTTAGTTAAGGGTTATTGGTGTAGATTATTGTTTTTTCAAGATGCGATAAATCGCGTCTCTACATTAGGGTTTTGTTGCTCATTCTCAACTATATTGTTTTAAAATTGCTCCAGCTTATTATAACTGATAATGTCAGCGCTTACTTGGTATATAACTTAAATTGCAATTTTGATTGTTGCCACAAACCCAAATGCTTATTTTTAGCATTAGCTTCTGCAATTAAAAATTGGGTTTTGCTCTCATAGCAATTTTGTAAAGATTCTTGGTCAACGACAGCATTACCTGACTCTACCAAAAGAAGATTTACTGACCGATTATCTACAAACACTTCACCCGCCGCGCGACCACTTTTAACTTGTTCTGTGCTTCTAATCACGACTGGAGTTTGAGGTGGTAATAGCTGTTTTAGCCTTTGTGTTGCTGCTAAACCATAGCGCTTGTCAGTTGCCTCTGGTGCGTTAATACACGCTAACTTGATTGTAGTTGTTTGTCCTGTATTATCTTTAACCAAAATTGTGTTTCCATCTGTAATACCAACTACTGTACCTAGCACCAACATCAGCTGAAGTAATTCCATCATTTTATATGTAGTATTTTATGCACAAATAGAATTTTATTTCGGTACTTAGTTTCCTAGTGTGATTTAGCTCACAAATTACAGGTAAACATGATATAAAGATTCTACTAAAGACATTTGCTATTTATATACAACTAAATTGCGAAATTTTACTTAACCAAATTTAAATTTATACAACAAAAAACAAGTAAAAATAAGCTGTATCATTGTAAGCAAAGTTAAATAATTCTAGAAAATTATGCTTGGTTGACTTCAGTCTTTTACGTTTTCGATAATATTGTTGTACTTGAATTTCAGTTTGATAACCAGATTATTTAAGCAATTCCTGAAACCTTTCTTCACTCTTCTAAAGGTCAACTCTACAGGTTTATAAATTATCCTTGTATTTTAAGAGTTTTAACTTCTAAATCCTAACTTTGTTGATATGCCAGAACAACAGCAGTGGACTATAACAGCAACTGAACAACCACCAGAATGGTTTATCCAAGCAGTAAAACAGTATACACCTGCATCAAATGGACTGTATGCAGCGCAGTTGTTGTGGCAACGAGGTATTAAAGATCGTCAAAAATTAACAGCTTTTATCAACTATAAAGCTTATCAACCAGCAAGTCCCTTTGAGTTTGGACAAGAAATGCATCTGGCGATCGCACGGTTGCAACAAGCATATAATACTAAAGAAAAAATTGCCATTTGGGGAGATTTCGATGCTGATGGCATTACCGCTACATCGGTACTTTGGGATGGATTGGGGCAGTTTTTTGCTCAAAATACTCAGTTAGTTTATTACATTCCTAATCGTCTGAAAGAATCCCACGGACTTAATAATCAAGGAATTGATAACTTAGCAAAAGAAGGTTGCAAATTAATAGTTACTTGCGATACAGGTAGCACAAACATTGAAGAAATTATCTATGCCAAACAGCTAGGTATAGATGTAATAGTTACAGACCATCACACTTTACCAGCTGAACGCCCACCTGTTGCAGCAATTATCAATCCCCGCTATTTTCCAAAGGAACATCAGTTATTTAATCTTTCTGGGGTGGCGGTAGGTTATAAGTTGGTGGAAGCGCTATATCAAAGTCTGCCCAATGTTGCTAAATATCCGTTAGAAGATTTATTAGATTTAGTTGCAGTTGGATTAATTGCGGATTTGGTGCAGTTAAGTGGAGATTGCCGCTACTTGGCACAGATGGGAATTCAACGACTGCAAGAAGATTTTAAACAGCCAGCAGCAGCGCGACGGCGGCCAGGTGTAGGGCGATTATTAGAATTGTGCCAGAAAAGTGGCGATCGCCCCACAGATATTTCTTTTGGTTTGGGGCCGAGAATTAACGCCGTTAGTCGCATCCAAGGTGATGCCAGTTTTTGCCTGGAATTATTAACTAGTCGGGATGTCAAACGTTGTAACGAACTAGCCGAAGTTACAGAACTCGCCAACGCCCGCCGCAAATCTTTACAAAAAGATGTGCAAGCACAAGTGGCGCAAAAACTCACTCAATTAGATTTATCAACCACCAGCGTCATTGTCTTAGAAGATGCCCAATGGCCTGCGGGTGTATTGGGCTTAGTTGCTGGACAGGTAGCACAAGAAACTGGACGCCCGACGATTTTGTTGAGTACGGAAGGGGCAGGGGAAGCAGGAGAGCAGGGGAGCAGGGGAGCAGGGGGAGCAGGGGGAGAAATTACTTCTTTATCTTCTAACTCAGAACTCAGAACTCAGAACTCAGAACTCATCTTAGCTCGTGGTTCTGCTCGTTCGGTGAATTCTGTCGATTTATACCAACTGGTGAAAGAGCAAGCACATTTGTTACATCGCTTTGGGGGACATCCCTTTGCAGCTGGTTTGAGTTTGTTGGTGGAGAATATTCCTTTATTTACAGCAGCGATTAATCAGCAGTTGCGGCAATCTTTAGGTAGTACAACTCTAACGCCAACCGTGCAAGCAGACTTGACGGTAACAGTAGCCGACTTGGGGAAAGAGTTATTTTTGGAACTGAAACTGTTAGAACCTTGTGGAATGGGTAATCCTGTTCCGAAATTGCTAATTCAAAACTGCTGGTTTGAAAATTCTTGGCATCGCAATCAGCAGGATTGGCAGGGGAAAAAGGTACAGTACATTAAAGCTGAGTTTGATATTCGGGATGACTCTACCAGAAATGCTTTTCCTGGTTTATGGTGGGGACACTACAAAGATGAATTGCCTATAGGAAGATGTGATTGCATAGCAGAACTAGACTACAACACCTTCAAAAAACGTTATGAAATCAGATTGATTGCCGTGCGTTCTTCTGCTAACTCAGCACTCAACACTCAGCTATCGCTAACACCCTTCATCCTAGACTTACGGAATCAGGAACACTCAGCAACTCAACATTCAGGACTAATTATTGAAGATTGTCCCACGAATTGGGATGATTTACGTATGTGGTTGCGGCGATGTTTGGCAATCAGCCGCTCTACGTCTGGGCTTGAGAATCAGCAACAATTAGCGATCGCTTGGTCTAAACCTAAGCATCAACCACCCAATCAAATTTGGCTGACTCTTGTCGGAATTGCCAAATATCTCAGTCGCACAAATCAACTAGTTACCCGCAGACAACTTTTAGAGAAAATTGGCATCAGCGATCAAACCTTACTTGTCGGCATCAAAACTTTAAAATACTTAGGGTTCACAGTTCAACGACAAGACCGTTCTTTACAAATTAGTTGGAATCCAAACGATAGTGCCGAAAACCTTGCTGAGGAAGCAGTTGCACGATTTTTAGCTGCTGTTCGAGAAGAACAATTTCAGCAACAGTATTTTGCGGAAGTTCCTTTATCTACGATTGTGGCGATCGCCAGCTATGACAGTAAATAATTTAAAGGGTTTATAGCGTTCGCTACACAGCCTCTTTCCCTCTGCTCCTCGGTCACTGAGCGTAGCCGTTGGCGAAGCCTCTCGTAGAGAAGTGCTGCTCCCCTGCCCCGGTTACTGAGCGGAGTCGAAGTATGCCCCCCTGCTCCCCTGCGGTCTAAATGATAAGTCTTCAGCAGGACACTATATGAGTCCTATCGGGTGTCATCCCTGAAGTTACAGAGGTGTACCAGAAGGCTGTTGCAACCTATTGTTACTGTTAACAGTTTTTGTTTCTACAAAACTTTCTCGACCTGTAATCAATCTAGAGCGGCGATTACGAGTAATATAATTCCATCCCCACTGAATTGCTACTACTACTTTAGTGTCAAACTCGATTAAGAAGTAGATGTGAATTACTAGCCAAAAGAGCCAAGCAATGAAACCTTTGAGTTTGACTAAGCCTAAATCTACAACAGCTAAATTTTGCCCAATCATCGCCAAAGTACCCACGTCATTGTAACGAAATTGTGGCAAAGTCTCACCTTGCAACCTGCGTTTAATGAGTTTAGCTACATACTCTCCTTGTTGTTTGGCTACAGGTGCAACACCAGGTAAGGGTTTACCATTTTGATGGGAAAAGTTGCCTAAATCTCCCACTACAAAAATGTTGTTATAACCCTTGATAGACAAGTCCGGTTCTACAATCACACGTCCGTCGCGATCGCACTCTACACCTGTACTTTTTGCTAGGGCTTTCCCCATAGGCGAACCTTGAACACCTGCTGCCCACAAGATAGTTTTTGAGGTAATTTCTGTCAATTCATCGCCTCGCTTGAAAGTAACGATGTTACCTTCAATATTTGTCACTCTGGTGTTGGTGTAGACAGCCACACCCAACTTTTGCAAAGATTCTGCTGCTACTTTCGATAATTCTGGTGAAATGTGTGGGAGGATGCGAGCGCCACCTTGCAATAGTACAATTCTCGCTTCTGAAGTATTGATGCTGCGGAAATCTTCTGTGAGAGTTTGGTATGCTAATTCTGCGATCGCGCCGGATAATTCTACACCTGTGGGCCCGCCCCCCACAATCACAAAAGTCAACAAAGCACGGCGTTTTTCTGGATCGGTTTCTTTTTCTGCCGCTTCAAATGCCGAAAATATCTGGCGACGCATTTCTATAGCATCTTCAACAGTTTTCAAGCCAGGAGCAAATTCTTTCCAGTTATCTTTACCAAAATAGGAATGGTTAACACCTGTGGCGACAATCAATGTGTCATAAGGTACTACTTCATCACCCAAAATAACTTGTTGTGCTTTTGGATCGATATCATTTACCTTTCCCAACAACACTTTTGTATTCTTGCTTTTGCTGAATACAGATCGCAATGGTGCAGAAATATCAGCAGGTGATAGCGTACCTGTGGCAACTTGATATAAAAGCGGCTGAAATAGGTGAAAGTTACGTTTATCAATGAGAGTAACATTTACATTTGCTTTCTTCAAAGCTTTTGCTGTATACAGTCCACCAAAGCCGCCACCAACAATAACAACCCGATGTGGTGCATTCTTTTCAAGTGAGACTTCCATAAGAAATATTTCCTTGTGTTAAGAAGTTGTAACTATTCTTAACAAAGATGTAACAGCATTATGATAGTGGTTGCTGTCTATTTAGAACAATTGAAAAAATGATGAAAGTAGTCAAAGTTAGTTTTTATATCAAGTCCGGCTAATTTAGTTATGATTCCCACAGTCATCGCACCCCACCCCCAACCCCTCCCCGCTTGCGGGGAGGGGTTGGGGGTGGGGTTGATCGAGCCGCTCAAAATGTGCTTTGAATAATTCCGCCATCTACCTGTAGCATGACTCCGTTCACAAATGAGGCTGCTGGTGAACTCAGAAATACCGCAACATTGGCAAACTCTTCTGGTGTTCCGATACGACCCAAAGGGACTGTCCCATTGATTCTAGCAATTTCTGCTTCTTTCGTTTCACGACTTTTAGCAATGCGGGCATTGAGCAATTCTTCTACCCGTTCTGTATATGTCCAGCCTGGTAGAATACTGTTGACGCGAATTTTATCGCTACCCAGTTCTTGGCTGAGAGTTTTCGTTAAACCAATCACTGCTAATCGAATGGAATTAGATAAAACCAGATTTTGGACTGGTTGTTTAGTTGAGGTTGAGGTGATAGTCAGAATTGCTGGTGCGGTAGATTGGCGTAAGTGAGGTAAAGCGTATTTTACCAGACGTACCGCACTCAACAAAGTCAAGTCGATCGAAGTTTCCCAAGTTGCCAAATCAATATCATCAAAACTAAAGTTTTTATTTCCGAAAATCGCCAGCTTTCTGATTTCCAAAAATCCACTAAAATGTCAACGATAAAATCGCTAGTTACTTTGGATTCTGTGAAATACAAAAATAGCTCGTCAAGCTCTGGAAGAAAGATACCATAAGGCGCGTTTCCTTCAATAACTTTTTCAATGAATCTGTTTATTGTATTGACACCTCAAACATCCCAAAATCGAATCATCATTCAATTTACTACAACTTGGGGTGGGAGAGGCTGCCGTTGGCAGCCTCTCCCACCCCCCTAACAATGATTATCATTTTTATTATCTATATATTTTATTTTCTGGAAGTCCCTAACACCATTTCTGCTTCTGAAAACGCAACTGTTTTGTAAATTAACTAAGTGTTTTTGTATACAAATATTGTAAATGCCAATTACTACTTTTGAAGTATTAATTTATTGAAAAACTAAGACTATTGGAAGAGTAAAAGTAATTTTTTTTTAACTAAAACTCTAAGCAATAGAAGAGTTAAGACAAATCAATTTGTCCCAAGTTTGATAATTAAAACACATATACCAACCACAAGAGGTAATGGTCATGAGTACAGTCATGAACCAACGGATCAACGTTGAAAAGACTTTAACCATTAACAAACCAGTAGAGGAACTTTATCGCTTTTGGCGTAACTTTGATAACTTGCCACGCTTTATCAAGCATCTCAAAGAGGTGAGGCTATACGACGAGAAGCGATCGCACTGGATTAGCAAAGGATTCTTAAATGAAAGCGTTGAGTGGGATGTAGTCATTACCGAAGACCGAGAAAACGAATTGATTGCCTGGACTTCGGTTGAAGGCGCAGCAATTGAAACCTCTGGTCGCGTCCACTTCAAGCCAGCACCTGGGAATCGTGGCACTGAGGTAAAAACAGTCCGAGAATTTACCCCGCCTGGGGGTGCGATTGGGGCTGCGTTGGCGAAGCCCGTCGCAGACATCGCTAAATTATTTGGCGAAGACCCAGAACAGCAAATCGGAGATGATTTACGCCGCTTAAAAATGATGATGGAAGCAGGCGAGATTGCCACCACAGAGGGACAACCAAGAGGGAAATAGTTACTTGTCCTTTGTTTATTAGCTAACGACAAATGACTAAGGACTAATGAGAAGACTAACGACTAATAACCAATGATCTAAGGACTAATGACTATGAAAGCAGCTTGCTGGCATGGTGCTAATGATGTGCGGGTCGAAACAGTTCCCGATCCAAAAATTCTCAACCCGCGCGATGCCATCCTTAAAGTGACATCAACAACCATTTGTGGTTCTGACTTGCACCTCTACGATGGCTACATTCCGACGATGCAACCGGGTGACATTCTTGGTCACGAGTTTATGGGGGAAGTTGTTGAAATTGGTAGCGAAGTCAAGAAATTGCAAAAGGGCGATCGCGTGGCTGTCTCTTCTATGGTCGGCTGCGGCTCGTGTTTCTTCTGCCAACGAGATTTATGGTCACTATGCGATAACTCCAACCCCAACGCTTGGATGCAGGAAAAGGTGTTTGGCTTTGGTACGTCGGGAATTTATGGCTATTCCCATTTATTCGGTGGCTATGCCGGTGGCGATGCAGAATATGTTCGCGTGCCGTTCGCTGATTTCGGCGCGCTTAAACTTCCCCAAGACATTCCCGATGAAAAACTGCTGCCGATCACCGATGCCTTTCCCACCGGCTACATGGGAGCAGATTTATGTAATATTCAGCCTGGAGACACCGTAGCAGTCTGGGGTTGTGGCCCAGTCGGACAGTTCGCTATGGTCAGTGCCTATCTACTCGGTGCCGAGCGCGTGATTGGCATCGATCGCTTTCCCTACCGCTTGCAACTGGCTAAGGACTTCGCGAAAGCGGAAACAATCAATTATGAGGAAGTCGATGCGGGCGAAGCCCTGAAAGAAATGACAGGCGGGCGCGGTCCCGATGCTTGCATTGATGCCTGTGGCATGGAAGCTCATGGGATCGGGCTGGAAGGATTCTACGATGAAGCGAAGCAGGCAGTACGGCTGGAAACCGATCGCCCTCATGTGTTGCGGCAAATGATTCTGGCTTGTCGCAAGGGTGGCACTCTGTCGGTCATGGGCGTTTATGCTGGCTTCGTGGACAAGATGCCGATGGGCGCTTTCATGAACAAAGGTTTGACGCTCAAAACGGGACAAATGCACGGTCAAAAGTATATGCCTCGGTTGCTGGGTCACGTCATCGAAGGCGAAGTCGATCCATCTGCTGTATTCTCACATCGCCTCAGTCTAGAAGACGCACCACGCGGCTTTGAGCTTTTCAAACACAAACAAGACAACTGTGTCAAAGTCTTACTCAAACCCTGATTTCAAGCAAATTTTGGGGTGCGGCAAGGTGCAAAGACGCTAAGGAAGCTTGTCATCTCTTACCCTTTGCGTCTAACGCTTCGCCTCTGGCTAATGTGCGAAATAAAAAAGGAGAACAACTCAATGAAAGCAGTTTGCTGGCACGGCGCTAACGATGTACGGGTAGAAACAGTACCCGATCCAAAAATCATTAACCCGCGTGATGCGATTGTTAAAATCACGTCAACGGCGATTTGCGGTTCTGATTTACATCTTTATGACGGTTACATCCCCACGATGGAAAAGGGCGACATCCTTGGTCATGAATTTATGGGGGAGGTCATCGAGCTAGGCAGTGCCGTCAAGAATGTGAAGATAGGCGATCGCGTTGTCGTCCCCTTTACCATTTCCTGCGGCTCCTGTTTCTTTTGTCAAAAAGATTTGTGGTCGTTGTGCGATAACTCCAACCCTAACGCTTGGATCGCAGAAAAACTGATGGGTCATTCCCCATCTGGTCTTTTCGGCTACTCCCATATGATGGGTGGCTATGCTGGAGGTCAAGCTGAATATGCCCGCGTTCCCTTTGCCGATGTCGGTTTATTCAAGATTCCTGATGGACTAACAGACGAACAAGTCCTGTTTCTGACGGATATCTTCCCCACTGGCTACATGGCAGCGGAAAACTGCGATATCCAGCCAGGAGATACTGTAGCGATCTGGGGCTGCGGTCCAGTCGGACAGTTTGCCATTAGAAGTGCATATATGCTAGGTGCCGAGCGCGTCATTGCGATCGATCGAGTTCCCGAACGCCTACAGATGGCGAAAGACGGCAAGGCAGAAGTCCTTAACTATGAGGAAGTCGAGGTGGGTGAAGCATTGAAAGAAATGACGGGTGGTCGCGGCCCCGATGCTTGCATGGATGCAGTGGGAATGGAAGCCCACGGTACGGGTCCAGATGCGTTTTACGACCAGGTAAAGCAAGCCGTGCGTATGGAAACCGACCGACCCACTGCCCTAAGGCAAGTGATTGTTGCCTGTCGCAAAGGTGGCACTGTTTCAATTCCTGGTGTTTACGGCGGCTTTGTAGACAAGATACCGATGGGTGCTGCCATGAACAAAGCCTTAACATTTAAAACAGGACAAACGCACGTTCATAGGTACTTGCGCCCGTTACTCGATCGCGTCCAAAATGGCGATATCGACCCATCTTTTGTAATCACCCATCGTCTGCCGCTAGAACAAGCACCGCACGGCTACGAAATTTTCAAGCACAAGAAGGACAACTGTATCAAGATCGTGCTCAAGCCAGGTCAGGCTGCCTAAAACCCCACAAGAACACGAAAAAACCAAGTCTAGCCAATACTTTAGGAGGTAGAGATGACAGAAGAACTCACAAATAAGAAAGTTGCCATTCTGGTTACAGATGGCTTTGAGCAAGTTGAAATGGCTCAACCAAAGCTTGCCCTTGAGTCAGCAGGTGCTCAAACCCACATCATTTCACCTAAGAGCGATCGCGTTCAGGGCTGGAACCATTTTGACAAAGGGGATTTTTTCTCGGTAGATGTCCCCCTCGATCGAGTAAATCCAGCCGACTATGATGCCCTCCTGCTTCCCGGTGGTGTTGCCAATCCAGATCAACTTCGGACTAAAGCCTCTGCGATCGAGTTTATAAAGTCCTTCTTCGATGCTGACAAGCCGGTAGCAGTGATCTGCCACGGACCTTGGACTCTGATCGAGGCAGATGTGGTGCGCGGACGGCAGATCACCTCGTGGCCGTCGCTCAAGACCGATCTCCAGAACGCAGGTGCCCAGTGGCTAGATCGGGAAGTTGTAGTTGATAGCAACCTCGTGTCGAGCCGCAAGCCAGACGACATCCCAGCCTTCAACCGGGAAATGATCGAGCTGTTCAGCCATGCAGGGCAGGTACGTCAGACAGTGTGAGGACTCGGAGCGTTAATCAGGAGAACAGCTATGGAACAGCATCGATTTGGTTCCACGCAGCGCGAGGTGGCAGCGATCGGTCAAGGAACCTGGTACATCGATAACGGTGACCGCGCCTCTGCGATCGCCGCTTTGCGCCAAGGACTCGATCTCGGCATGACCCACATCGATACGGCAGAGATGTACGGCAGCGCCGAGGAGGTGGTCGCCGAGGCGATCGCTGGACGACGCGATCGGGTTTTCCTGGTTTCCAAGGTTCTTCCTGGAAATGCTTCTCGGAGAGGGACGATCGTAGCCTGCGAGAAATCCCTCGCTCGACTTCATACCGATCGGCTGGACTCTTATCTGTTGCACTGGCGCGGTCAACACCCACTGGAGGAGACGATCGCTGCCTTCGAGCAGCTTCAGCACGAGGGGAAGATTCTCTGCTGGGGCGTGAGCAACTTCGATCTGCCTGACCTTGAAGCAGTCCAGAAGATCGCTGGCGAGGGTTCTCTCGTCTGCAATCAAGTCCTTTACCATTTGAGAGAGAGAGCGATCGAACACGCTGTGATCCCCTGGTGTGAGAAGCATGGGGTCGCCGTAGTCGCATACAGCCCGTTCGGTCATGGGGATTTTCCCAGCTCGCGCACAACCGCAGGTCGCGTACTACAGGAAATCGCCGCCGCCCATAACGCCACCCCTCGCCAAGTCGCGCTCCGATTTCTGGTGCGGCATTCCTCGCTCTTCGCAATCCCCAAAGCATCCAACCCCGAACACGCCGCTGAAAACGCGGGAGCCGGGGAACTCAATCTGACCCAAACCGAACTCGATCGAATCGACGCAGCCTTCCCGACCGGATCTCGTCCCCGCGTGCTTCCCATGCTGTAAGCCTGATTGGCTCGCCTGCGGGCTGCCTGCCCATGAATTGAAGGCACCGCGCTGATGGAGAAGACTTCCGAGCTTTTTGCCTAGCCGCCCACCATTGAGGAGGTTGACATCGTTAGCTAGTCAAGCTTCCTTGATGGGGGAGTTTACCTACTTCTCCCTTGTCTATCTCTTGTAAAGCTGCATCTAATCTATCAACTGCGTTCGCGTAGCGTGCCGGAGGCATTCGCTTTTCCTACCCAGGATGGAATTGACTGTTGCCAGCCGTTTTGCTGAGTCACAATTGGCCCAGCGATGTATTGAACAATTTCACGACTTGCTCCTGCTAGATCGAGTAGACTGGCTGTTACAACTTTATTAATCCCTTGGCTGGTTGGTAACTGAAATATCTAAAAGTCATTCACCACAGTACTTTCAGGCTATCTTGCCTCTGGTGACAGCTTTGCTATATCTATGCCATCAAAGTTGTACTCAAACCATAAGGCAGGAGAAAAGACACGGAGAGTATTAATCATCACTAACTTTGCTTCTGTTAAAAATGTTGTAATTCTCTTAACCAAATAAATCAGCCCATCACATAACATCTTGAAAGAGATAGATTAAATACCATTGTGTCTATCATCAAAATTTACTCTGTGGTTAGCATTCAAAGCTTTACTTTAGTTGTGTTTAACACACAGAGATATTTCTGGGAGTTTCGGTTAGTTAGTGCTGATGGCGCAGTATTTGGTGAACAAAGACTGTACTATACCCCCCAAGCAGCAGCAGAAGCCGGCCGGAAGTGTATGCAACTTGACTAGTAATGAACTGAGTTACTTTAAAACCCTTTTTAAAAGAAAGACCTTCTTGAAATTCTAGTCTTAAGTTTTTAGGAGTTTCTATGCGGATTGCTCAAATTGCTCCTCTTTGGGAGAGAGTTCCACCTCTTGGTTATGGTGGAACAGAATTAGTTGTAGGCTTATTGACCGATGAATTAGTTAGGCGAGGGCATGAAGTAACGCTATTTGCATCGGGAGATTCAATAACTTTGGCAAAACTGCAATCAGTTCATCCTTGTGCTTTGAGACTAGATTCAAGCATCAAAGAGTGTAACATCTATGAAATGTTGGAACTGGCTTTGGTATATGAGCAAGCAGAAACCTTTGACATAATTCATTCACATATAGGCTGTAGTGCGTTGCCCTATGCGAATTTAGTAAAGACACCGACAGTTACCACATTACATGGTATCTTTACCCCTGATAACGAAAAGATGTTTCAATATGCCAAAAACCAGCCCTATGTAAGTATTTCCAATTCCCAACGTGAATCTAGGTTAGGGTTGAATTATGTAGCAACTGTCTACAATGGTATTGATATCAGTAGTCATAAGTTTCATCCTCAGCCGGACGAACCACCTTATCTGGCTTTTTTGGGAAGAATTGCAGCAGAAAAGGGAACGCACTTAGCAATACAGATTGCAAAAGAGGCTGGTTGGCGTTTAAAGATGGCAGGTAAGGTAGATGTCGTTGATGTGGAGTATTTTGAGCGAGAAATTCAACCCTTAATTGATGGTCAGCAAATTCAGTATTTGGGTGAAGCTAACCATGTTCAAAAGAATGCTTTGATGGGGGGTGCAGTAGCAACTTTATTTACGATTACTTGGCGAGAACCATTTGGTTTGGTAATGACAGAATCAATGGCAGCAGGAACACCAGTCATCGCCATGAATTTGGGTTCAGTTCCCGAAGTAATTGTCCACGGAAAAACTGGCTTCATATGTAACAGCATTTCTGAATGTGTTAATGCCGTTAACAAAGTGGCAGAACTAGATCGTTATGCTTGTCGTAAGCATGTCGAGAATTGTTTTAGTGTGCCAAAAATGGTAGATGGCTATGAAGCAGTTTATCAACCTGACTTTTCCCGTTAAGTCTTGAAAAGCTTACTAGCAAAGGATTTAAGTAACAGCACAGCATATACGGGACAGTAAGAGAAATCAGGTGCTAAAGGTGACGAGCAATGCTGGACTGGTGGGAGAAAAATTTTCCGACCTGTGAGTTGAGCAATTACCTACAATTACAGCAAACAACCCTAACAACGTTTTTGCTTTTGGTACTTCCTTGTGCGATTACATCATCATTGGTAATTCCCCACGTTAACTTACGTCTAGTTTTTAAATAAACTCATCTTTTAACATTTATTATTCAATCAGAGGAGCAATACTATTAATCATCACTAACTTTGCTTCTGTTAAAAATGTTGTAATTCTCTTAACCAAATAAATCAGCCCATCACATAACATCTTGAAAGAGATAGATTAAATACCATTGTGTCTATCATCAAAATTTACTCTGTGGTCAGCATTCAAAGCTTTACTTTAGTTGTGTTTAACACACAGAGATATTTCTGGGAGTTTCGGTTAGTTAGTGCTGATGGCGCAGTATTTGGTGAACAAAGACTGTACTATACCCCCAAGCAGCAGCAGAAGCCGGCCGGAAGTGTATTCAACTTGACTAGTAATGAACCCAGGCTCTTCAAGATATACAGGATGCATATTTATGATTTGTATATTTTATTTTCTGGAATTCCCTTACACGTTCAATATCTTTTTGACTAGTAACGTCCGCACGCAGAGGTAGCACTTCTGTACCTGTTTCGCTTTCAATCTGGGCAGCGGTTTTGTCAACTAACTCACTGCGGGCGCAGATGGCAACTTTTGCACCCTCACGGGCAAATTGCCTCGCTGTAGCTTTGCCCAAACCTTTACTAGCAGCTGTCACTAAGGCGACTTTGCCACGGAGTTGCAAATCCATAATCTTGATTCTTCTTAATTTACAGCAATTTGAAGCCAAGGTTATTGAGAGCTTCACGCAAGCGATCGCGTCCTCTCAATGATTCTACAGTGGCGATGCGTTGGGCTGAGTGTTCTGACCAATCGCCGGCAACATTCATCTTTTGTTCAGTATAGAATTCTTTGATGATGTCGTTGTAATGAGCGATCGCTTCTTCTTGTTCTGCCAATTTATAGGTTTCACGGTGCAGCACAGCTGACTGGGGCAACCTTGGCTTAATCGCCGCTTCTACTTCCGGATTCGGATAGCCCACACACAGCCCAAATACAGCATACACAGAGGAGGGCAAATTCAATATCTGTGCTACCTCTTGTGGGTGGTTCCTGATTCCACCGATATATACTGTTCCTAAACCAAGTGACTCAGCTGCAACTGCGGCATTTTGCGCCGCCAACGTTGCATCAATTGTTGCCATCACAAACATTTCCAAATATTCCAGCGCATCATGAGATATGCCGCGACTGTCAGCAACATGACTTAGACGCGCCAAATCTGCTAACCAAACCAAGAATAAAGGAACCTGCTTAATATGTGCTTGGTTTCCCGCTAGCTTGGATAACTCCTCTTTGCGCTGTCGATCTTCGACTGCTACCACACTCCAGGTTTGCAAATTTGAGGAAGTAGATGCAGATTGGGCGGCTGCAATTAGTAATTCCAGAGTTCCCGGTGGTAAAGGATCGGCTAGATAAGACCGAATTGAACGGTGAGATAGTAGTGCTGTTAGCGAATCATTCCATGCAATTTCGGGGTTGAAGGGAATTTCACCGTAACGCGATCGCAGTAATTCTGTAGGATTAGTCATAATCAATTCCAAGATTTACATTTTCAAATTTGCTACTAATACCAATTTCATCTGTAGGTGCATACATCTGTATACCCCTACAGCCGATTCATTGTACTAGTTTATGTTTTTGGTGAGAAAGCAGCATATTCTTCTTTTGTCAACATTGCATCCTTCACATTTATTTCTTTGGGAATTAACTTCAATTTGTAATATGTATCTGCAACACCTTGTTGTAGATTTATCAAATTGTCGTCAATTGGTACAATCCCAAAAGTCCGCCTATTAGTTGCTTTTTTCATCGTTTCTAAATCAATTCCTAACACAGGTGCGAGAGTTTTTGCTACTTCTTCTCGATTCTGTTTAGACCATTCTTCGAGATTTTTAATTTCCTCTACTATTGCCTTGACAGTTTGGGGATTTTCAGTGACAAATTTGCGACTCATCAAATAATATCCTCCCTGTTTATTAATTCCTGTGCCATCAATCAGGACTCTAGCTTTAGTTGCCTCTTCAGCGGCTGCATAAAATGGGTCCCAAATTACCCAAGCATCTACACTCCCTTTCACAAATGCAGCACGAGCATCAGCCGGAGCCAAATATTTAGGTTCAATATCTGTATATTTTAATCCAGCTTTTTCTAAAGCTTGGACTAACAATAAATGGGCACTAGATCCCTTCTGAAAGGCGACTCTTTTACCCTTCAAGTCAGTAAGTTTTTGAATTTGCGAATTTTGAGAAACAAGAATTGCAGAACTAGCTGGAGTAGCCGCAGTACCAACAACATAAGTTAGTGATGCTCCCGCTGCTTGGGCAAATATTGGCGGTGATTCTCCCACAGGGCCAATGTCAATACTACCCACATTCATCGCTTCTAGTAGTTGTGGCCCCGCTTGAAATTCAGTCCACTTTACAGTTATTCCTTCTGGCGCTAAACGCTTTTCTAAAACACCCTTAGTTCTCAGCAAAATGGTCGATTTTTGATAACCAAATCTGACTACTGTTGCTTTACTGGAAGTAGAATTACCCTGAGATGTGGCATTGGGATTAGGGGCATTAACAGTCGGTGTCGATGAACAAGCAGCAAATAGCAAGCTCAGACAAAGACCTGTAACAAAAGCCCCTACTGTTGGCAAAGGAGAAGAAAAGAATAATTTATGCTGGTTGTTAAAGGGGATATTCCTGAATTTTATCAACGATATCCACTTGGCAATAAAACGGCGAAAGATTTGGTTAATCATCAAAATGATTTCTCTGAGCTATATGAATACTATAAACTTATAGGTTTACCGGAGTATATAAATAAATTTAGGTTCAATTGACAATAAATAACTGGGAGGCGGAGTCGGAACTACTCCGCTCAGTTCAGTTACCCTGCTCTTAAGTAAGCTACAGTCGGGGTTTAAATCTCCTTATGTAACTCTCTTCTCTACGAGATGCAGCGCGAATAATTTTGAATTTTGAATTTTGAATTTTGAATTGTTAATATCCCAATGCCGAAAAACACAGCACTAATTTAGTAAATCGGGTTCTTCGCGCACAATCCGATCGTAAAGCGGCTGGAAACTGAACCACCCACTTACATGTGACCCCACTTGAGTTTGTGTTAAACGGGCTGTTTCGTGTTTGATAGTAGTGGGTCTACCCGCAGCTTCTGCCAACAGTTGGCCTTGGCACGATCGCTCTAAGCTAATGTACCAAAAGGCAGCTTCATCGACTGTATGTCCCACAGTTAAAATACTATGGTTACGTAGGATTATGGCTTTCTTTGGCCCCAAGGCTTGCGCCAATCGCTGACCTTCAGAAGTTTCTAAAACAACACCTGTAAAATCGTCAAACAGGGCATGGTCTTCGTAAAAAGCACAAGAATCTTGAGTCAAGGGGTCAAGGAGACGCCCCAAACTAGACCAGGCTTTACCATAAAGTGAGTGGGCGTGAGCCGCTGCGATGACATCAGGTCGAGCTTCATGAATCTGAGAATGGATGGCGAAAGCAGCTTGGTTTACATCAGCATCGCCTTTAACGACTTCACCATCTTTGTTAACTAGAATCAGGTCAGAAACTCTGATATGACCAAAGTATGCCCCGAATGGATTGACCCAGAAATGGTCTGTGAACTCAGGATCGCGAGCCGTAATATGGCCTGCGATTCCCTCACTGAAGCCAAACTTACCAAACAAGCGAAAGGCGGCGGCGAGACGTTGCTTGCGGTGCAGGCGTTCGTCTTCAACTCGCTCGAAAACTGGGGGTTTTGGTCTAATATAATTGGCCATGTTATTTTTCCTCCTCTTCTTTACAGGGAGCGTTGGAATATCCAGAGCGAAAGGATTTGACGCTGTGAGATGCTGGGATGAACTGGTGACGCAAGACGCAACCAGTATCATTACCCAAGGTATGAATCGATACAGATGCGCTCTGGGATGTGGTTTTGACGGCGTGGATATCACCATCTGGTGGTAAGAGGCGGTAGATATCCCCTGGTTGAAGCCTACGCACTTCAGTTACTTGTAATTGTGCGTGCCCTTCTACATCACTGTTATCTATACGGCGATAGACTGTTTCTTCTTGATCGCCCTTGTATAAACCAATCAATCCCCAGGCTAGATGATCGTGGACGGGAGTCGTGGAACCTGGGGGAATTACCAAACTGAATACCGACAGCGAACGATCTTGAGCGCGATAAAGCAGCCATTGACCAATACCGCCACCCATCCGGCTTTCGGGATTGACTTGGGCAAACTTTTGGGGTAGCCATTGCTGTTGGGCAAGGAGTTCTTGAAAATAAGGTTCTAATCTAGCGAGAGTTTGTGTGCGATCGTTAACAGTGCTAACGCTAATTTTTTGCACTGTTGCTACAAAGGATCGTAGTTCCTGGCTCTCAATAAACCATTGGTCTTCTGGTAACGGTTCTAAAATAGTGTGGTTCGTCATCTATATTCCTCTGTTGAGGAGGCGACTAAGATTAACTAATTCGTAATTCGTAATTCGTAATTCGTAATTTAATTACGATTTATTTTAATACCAGGATGAATCTTGAAGCCAAGTTGCTCAAGTTTTAGATGAGAAAGGGACTCCTTCAGAATGATAGTAAAAGGATATCGCTGAAATACAGTAGCTTTACCTTGTGACAATAGCAGCCTAGCATGGCTGATGCGTACTGGATATAACGGTTGTTTGTTGGCATCAAGAATGAATACTTTAGTCATACAATTTTAAATTTTAGATTTGCGATCGCCAGCTATGACAGTAAATAATTTAAAGGGTTTATAGCATTTGCTACACAGCCTCTTTCCCCCTGCTCCTCTGCTCCCCGGTAACAGAGCGACTTGCCTTGAGCGAAGTCGAAAGGAGCCGAAGTGCTGCTCCCCTGCTCCTTTTCTAAAAGGAGAAGATAAGAATGAGAGTCTAGAAGTCAACTCCAGCACTCTCGTCTTTACCTCTCATTTAGGGATTGCCAAGAAATAAATCATCCAATTTCGTGGGGTGTCCCACAATCATTTGTAGTTGGATATTTTTATTAGGAAGCCCCTTAGCAGCTATATTAATTTCTGTAAGTACTATAAGTCGGTCGGATAACCGTTGAATTAACTACAAGCAGAAATTATCACATACAAATTTAAAAAGCAAGTCGATTGATCATAGTTCTGGATGGGAGCAACGCCGAAAGGCGGAATTGTCCATATCATCTAGATATGTATCGTTCGTCCACAATGCCAAAAAGGAAATATGGTCAATCTCGAAGCTGAAGACCGCAAACAATTAATAACTCTCCTAAAAGATTTACCAGAACTGGCTACAGAGCGATCGCGTCAGCAAATTTTGGAGCTAGCAGGTCTGAAACAGTTAATACCCATGATCAATCTTTCGGGTGCTTCATTTGTGGCGGTTAGTGAGATCGTTAGCTATCTATCTAATTACGGGCGTTTAACCTATGACGATGAGGCGCTGGGGCAGTTATTGAATACTTTGAAAAGCCTTATGGGAGTCCAGCAGCAAGAGTTTTTGGATATGCTGCTGACTAAGTATGACATGATGACCCCGATCGCAAGATTACCTGCTATCAATGAGTGGCGAGGAGGGAAAACGACTTCAGATGTATTAGAGAAAATAATTGGTGAGAATACTCTACGCCCAATCTCATTTTTACAGCAGGGACTTCAGGTAGCGCGATCAGTTGCCTATATTGGGGTAATAACTAGCCAAGAACGCTGGTCAGGAACCGGATTTCTTGTGGCTCAAGATTTATTGTTGACTAACAATCATGTTCTGCCTAGCTCAAATCTACTGGCAGATACAATTTTTCGTTTTAATTACGAAGAGAATTTTCAGGGAGAAGCTCAACAAACTGATGAGTATCGCCCTAAACCCAATGGAGCTTTTCATACCAACCAAGCTCTTGATTACACTTTAGTTCAACTTGGAGGAGAACCTGGAAAAAAATGGGGTTGGTTGCCACTTACATCTAAAGCTATTAGTATTGGTAGCCGAGTTAATATAATTCAGCACCCATCAGGACAACCTAAGCAGATTTCGCTTCAGAATAATTTTGTTCAATACGTGGGCGGTAATGTGGTGCAGTATATAACCTCTACTTTACAAGGCTCCTCTGGTTCTCCAGTTTTTAATGATGGTTGGCAGATTGTTGCTCTACACCATGCTGGGGGTAATATCCCTGAACCAACAACTCAGCAGCGTTACTTTAGAAACGAGGGGATACAGATAGAGAGCATCTTAGCCGATTTACCCTTAGAGCTTGTAAACTTGCTTAAGGCAGCAAGGAATACCTCGCTTTAGAGAAATCCTACAAGTATCTAAGGTTCTATGATGTATGAGTATCAAATCCCAATTGTTACAGTTGCTAGTCAAGATGCCAGCTACTCTACAGATTGGAGAGCGTAAGGCTCTCTTGATGGTTACGGGATTTGATCATTTGAATACTAGAATCAACTCTTTCGAGAAAAGTAATATAGTCTTTTTTACAGAATTGATTGAACTCGTATTCTCTGAAGGACAAGACCAATTATTGGTATTTATTAGGATGCTTGCAGATAGCGAATTTAGTGGTTTGGAGACTAGGCAAAAACTAAATGCTATTATTGCAGAGATTTCCACTTTAGAATTTCAACAACGGAATAGCGATTTTATTGAACGTAAGAGTACTCAAGCAATTAGTATTATTTCTACTCCTAACCAAAGTGGGGAAATCTTGGAGGAAGAACAAGATACAAAGTTGCTTGTTCCACCAATTCTGGGAACTCAGCCTTTTGAATTTACAGTTGTAATGGTAGATGCCCAAGGCAAAGAGATTAAACGTAGTCAAAGACAAAACTACTACTTAACTGAAGACCTTGGTAACGGGGTAAATTTAGAAATGGTTTATATACCAGGCGGAGAATTTTGGATGGGTTCGCCAGAATCTGAAGGAAAGCGATACTCCAATGAAAGACCTCAACATAAAGTAACAATTAAACCATTTTTGATAAGCAAGTACGCGATTACACAAGTACAGTGGAGAGAAGTTGCTTCTTTGCAAGAAGTTCGTCAAACCCTTAAACTTCGTCCGTCGCGCAACGGAGGCAAAAGTCATCCTATTACCCAAGTTTCTTGGTTTGATGCTGTTGAATTTTGCGATCGCTTATCTGAAAAAACAGGCAAACAGTATCGTCTTCCTAGCGAAGCAGAGTGGGAATATGCCTGTCGTTCTGGAACCACTACTCCTTTTCATTTTAGGGAAACTATTACTTCCGATCTAGCTAATTATGATGGTCGTTACTCTTATCGGTCAGAAAGAAAAGGAATTTATCGTGAAATAACTATTCCTGTGGGTAGTTTGCAGATTGCTAATTTTTTTGGACTATTTGATATGCATGGTAATGTTTGGGAGTGGTGCTTAGACCATTGGCATGAGAATTATAATAATGCACCAAATAATGGAGATACTTGGTGGGATAGCAGTGATAATCAAACTCGTGTAATGCGCGGTGGATCATGGCGCAACGACCCGCACCTGTGCCGATCAAGTTCCCGCTTACAAAAAAATGCGAGTGAGATGTCTAACCATATTGGTTTTAGAATTGTTTGTTCTCTCTAGACTGATACATTGTAAATTTTTGTCTAATTTATTCATCACTTATGCTATTTCATCTTCCTCTAAAGATGAATTGTCGATGGTGAGGTGTTGATGCTTTTTGCGTGCTGCAAGAGTTTGGCGATATTCGTATGCTTGAGGCGCTGGTTCAAATACATCAATCCTTAAAACGCCAGTTGCTTTCTGAATTTCTTTGACAGCTTGCTCAATCTCATTCATTGAAACTTTGAAAAAATCTCTCTTTGGGTTCACTGTATTCACTTTTTTATCATCAAAACGTTGGTGCAAGCGCTGCAATGTATCAAAAGAATCTTCAGAGAATATTTTGAAGTGAACATCAAATTGAAATGGAACTGCGGGGTTCATGTCCCTAATATATTCATCTTCTCTATTACGAACGGTTCTACATATTCGATATACATCCCGTTCAAGAGAGCCTATATTAGAAATTATATAGATGTATCCCGATTTGAGTCTTCTAGATTCAGAAAGAGCATTTTCTTTATCACTGCGATCTTCAGCAACTTGCCGTTCTAGTTCCTGAATTTTCAAATATAGTTGTTGTCGCTTTTCGCCTTCAGTCAGTTCTATTTCTTGTCTAACTTTATCAAGCTCTTGTTGGTGAAGTATTTCTCTTTCTTCAGCTTCTTCAGCTTTCTGTCTTGCCTTGTCAATTGATTCACGTTCTTTGTTTTGCTTTTTATCTTCTAGCTCTCTCTCGCGCTCTTGCTGTTTTTTATCTTCTAGCTCGTACTGTAAATCTAACTCAACTAATTTCAATTGCAAATATTTTTCTGATATGTTAAAATTTAAAGTTTTTAAACACTTATTGTATTTATTAAATGTATTATTTATTCTCTTTTTTAAAGAGTCAACATTGTTATATCTAACTTCTTTTACCGCATACTTACATCGTTCTTCAAACGCAAGCTCAACCAATTTGAGAATGTCGTTTATCATTTTATCACCTTTTCTTTTACTATCACCAACTGTCCATTGAGTATCACAAATATAGGCTTGGTTATTTTTTACCATATTTTCCTGTTGTAACTTGATATTCTTTAGCCTAATAATGTAATCTTCAGAACTGATAAACTCATACTTTGGCTCATAATAATCTATAGATTGAAGATAGACTTTTGCATCAAGTTCAGAAAATTGCTGCTGAAGATTTATGATTTTGGTATTAAGAGATACCTGTTTATTTTCTAGTAAATCAATATTTGATTCCAACTGCCGTTGATACCCTTCTTTGTCAGCTAATGTATCATACCTACGTAACTTCTCCCTCACCTGAGACTCTGCAATTAATGCTTGTACTAATGCAGCAATAAGTCCGGCTACTAATACCAATAATCCTAGAACTGTTAAGGACATGAAACCTAGTATTTACACTTGTGTACCCTTTAATTTAGCTTAGAATATTTTTTTAGACGTGTGGCCAAATAATTAGTCATCGCCGATGAGATATTCTATCAAAATGGCGTAATTGCTTGTAAATGCAGGGTTTTTCCTAACTGCGGATGCTTGAACCGAAGCTCTCTGGCGTGCAGATGTAAACGACTGGTAGCTGCACGGCATCCATAAAGGCGATCGCCTAAAATAGTTATCCCAAGTCCTCGCGCATCAGCCGCATGAACCCTTAACTGATGAGTGCGTCCTGTTAGTGGCGTAAATTCTACGCGGGTATAGTCTTCTTCTCTCGCCATTATTTGGAAGTGTGTCAAGCTGGGTTTACCGTACTGCCAATCAACTTTTTGATATGGGCGATTTTCAGGATCTCCCCATAATGGCAGTTCAATTTTACCTTGCTCAATTGTCAAAACACCGGAAAGTATGGCTTCATAAACCTTGTGAACCTGGCGTTGCTGAAACTGCTGGCTGAGTTGCCGATGGGTTTGGCGATCGCGTGCCAACAACAAAATCCCGGAAGTTTCCTGATCTAAGCGATGCACAGAAATAAGCGCCATACCATCAGGTAACAAATGACGTAAGCGACTCAAAACACTATCTTGGCGATCGCGATAACGACCGGGTACCGAAAGTAATCCAGCAGGTTTGTTGACAGCAATCAGCCATTCATCTTCATAAATAATCGGTAAAGTTACCTCTGTGTACACATATCTTGGTAATGAAGCGCCAACCCCGGATTTACCCCCCTTAATCCCCCCTTGCAAAGGGGGGAGATTAAAGATCCGGTTCCCTCCCCTTTGCAAGGGGAGGGTTAGGGTGGGGTAAAAGTGACGCAAAAACCCAGATGAGTAAGCTATTTCAGACTTGTGTGTACACTGTAGCCCGATGCCTTGGGGGAAATATCCGGTTCCCGGTTCTCCCCCAAGGCATCGGGGAGTTAGAGGGGGTGAGAAGGACTTGTGTATACACGGTAGCCTATCAGAAGAGAGGCTTCTTTTTTCCCTAGCAGGGAGGGGAGGTTTCAAGCCTGAGAGCAAAAACCCCATCAATGGCTGACATCGCTCGGCACAGGCTCTATAAAACTCTCCTGGAATTTTATCTTGATTTGCGGAAGACGCACCCCACCAAAATTCTGCCATTGCTAGGGGTTTGAGATTATGTGTTGCCGCATAATGAAGCAGCTTTGGGGCACAACAGTCTCCTGTGCCAGTGGGAGAACCTCCTGGCATCAATTCTTGCAATGATTGCGATCGCCCGGAAAAATTAGTCAGGCTGTAGCTAGCGTGCATTTGAGCTTGCAATTGACAAGAAAGTGCTTTCCGCCGTTGTTTCAGTTCGCTAATTCGCGCATCCGCCGCTGCAATTAATTGCTGGAGAGGCTGTAATACAGCATTTTGCTGGCGTTTAAGTTGTCGTCGCTCAATTCCCTGTTGACGGCTCTCTTCATCGAGTTGTTCAAGGGCAATAGTAAGCGCTTCGGGAGTGAGTGTATTGCAGATTTGCTGACGTTTTTCCTGTCGTTGATGTTTGCAATAGCGATGGCGATCGCTCATTGCTTGTAACTGCTGCTCAAAGTCATTAAACAAGATTTCATACTGCTGGCGTTCGGTTAGTTGCTTCAAGGTAATAATTTCTTGCTTAATCGCGTCCAACTGTGCCAAAGTACGGCTTTCCTCGAAAGCAACTTCATCTCGTCCCGGAATTGGCGGCACCCAGCCCTCAATCATACTGCAACCATTCAAAAGACCAGAAAAGGCTTTTAGTACCCGTTGTTCGCCATTAGGCAGTTCAACCAATAGGATTCCATACATCTTCCCTTCATGAGAATAACAGTCATTGTTGGCAAGATGTTGCATTAGTCCGTGGGCGATCGCTTCGGACATTGAAGTGCGGGGTAATTTTAGGCAATCGCCACTTTGCGGACAACGCCCTTCGTACCAATAGCTACAAGATGAGTCAGCGATCGCAAAATCGCAGTCGATGAAATCTGAAAGTGGGTGCAGAACTACCATACAAGGTATGATTGCAAATCTAGCCGATCTTCCTAATATATATAGCGTTTATGGCATTGTGGGGAAAAGGGTAAGGGGTAAAGGGTAAAGGTATGGAATTTTCCCTTTCTCTTTAACCTTTCCCCAACCGGAAAGCAAAAATTACAAAAGCCAAGAATCTATTGTGTTGAGTGCTTTTGGCAATTTGGCATCCAAAGTTTTTCTGTTGCAGTTTTAATTTATATATCAACAGGGTTACAGGGACATTGAGAAAATTCTACAAGGGATCGATTCCCGTCTCAAAATCCCACCCAATGGCCAGTTGTTGACGTTCGCGCTCTCCCAACCACCTTAAGGTGTATGCAGCGCCAGCGCCACCGCTTCATTACAACTGGCTAGAAATCAAACAGAAAATATATAGTACTAATGCACTGACACAGATATAAGTCAAAATATGTCAGACTGCAAAATCTATCTAAATTAACGTGAGTTCGACAGACCTCTCCCGGACAGCCTCCCTCTTTTAAAAGGCGAATGCGAAGCGTTTCCGTAAGGAGACGGAGGAGTAACGGTAAGGAGGGTTTTTGCTCCCCTCTCCTGGTAGGAGAGGGGCGGGGGGAGAGGTCAAAATAGCACCCGTCGAACTCACATTAAATTAACTTGTTGTATTGTTTGTAACAATATATTAAAATTACACAAAAGTTTGACCGCGCAGAGGGTGTGCCCTGCGATCGCGAAGGTGTCATCAGCATCTTCTTTTGATACAATTTATGAAAATTTTGTTGGTAGAGGATGACGTATTACTGAGTACAGCACTCTTCGAGTTGTTGAGTGCAAATCATTATACTATCGACATTGCAAGCAATGGACAAGCTGGATTAGAACTAGCGCTATCGACTGAATATGAGTTGATTTTGCTAGACTGGCTAATTCCAAAACTGGATGGGATTACCTTGTGTCGGCAATTGCGAAAGCAAGGCTACCGTAAATCTATTCTGTTATTAACAGGGAAAAATTCTAATGCAGATATTGTGGCGGGGTTAGATGCCGGAGCAGATGATTACGTCATCAAACCCTTCGACCCAGAAGCATTACTAGCCAGAATTCGCTCTTTATTACGACGCAATGGGGCGATCTCATCATCTATTTTAACCTGGGGAAATCTCTCTTTAGATCCAAGTGCCGGCAGAGTAACTTGTAATCAGCAGGAAATTCTCCTCACAGCCACAGAATACAAACTGCTGGAGTTGTTTTTGCAAAACCCAGACCGGATCTTTAGTCGTGCAGTGATTCTAGATCGGCTTTGGGGATTTGGGGATGCACCGACTGAAAATGCAGTTACGACTCATATTAAAGACTTGCGCAAGAAACTGAAAACAGCAGGTATAGCAGAAGAACTTCTAGAAACGGTATATGGTATGGGCTATCGGATCAAGCCTGCACCTAATCACCCTATGTCTGTTGGGGAAAAGAATCAACATGGAAAGAAGAAACCCAGCCCCAAAGATATGACTTCTGTAAATCGTGTGTTGGAGCGATTTCGTAATTCCTTTGTTGGACAAGTTGCAGTGCTAGAGCAAGCAAAAACTGCACTCTTGGCAGGAAATTTAAATGAAGATTTACAGCAGAATGCATTGCGTGAAGCTCATAAGCTAGCAGGTTCAATGGGGTCGTTCGGTTATCCAGAGGGTTCTCGGCTCGGACGGAAAATAGAACATTTGCTGCTTGAAGATTCCTTGCTATCTCCAGAGCAAATCTCTAATTTCTCGCAACTGGTAACAGCATTACAGCAAGAGTTAACCAAGCCTGCTGTCACTTCCACTGCTCCAAGCGTCCCGATGAAGCAAACTCATCGGCTGTTAGTAATCGATGATGATCCTATACTGACAAAGCAGTTGCAAGCAGAAGCCGATTCATGGAGAATCAGGATGAAGGTTGCACCAAACTTAGCAACCGCCCGATCGCTTTTTTCCTTAAAAACTCCTGACGCAGTTTTACTGGATTTGAGTTTTACAACAGTAGAGGAAGACGGATTAATATTATTGAGCGAGATAGTAGAGCGATCGCCAAATATCCCAGTAATTGTTTTTACAGGACGAGATACCCTAGCAGATCGACTGAAAGTATCGCGTTTAGGAGCTAGACAATTTTTGCATAAACCGGCGACAACCGAGGAGATTTTTCAGGCGATCGCTCGTGTCTTACCTCAACCTCAAACTTCCGAAGCCAAAGTTTTAATCGTAGACGACGATCCTGTAATGCTAGCTGGATTATCGGCGTTGTTAACTCCTTGGGGACTGGAAGTAATCACCCTCTCCCAATCACAACAATTTTGGAAAGTGCTGATTGCAACATCTCCTGATTTGGTGGTGCTAGATTTAGAAATGCCGATAGTCAACGGATTAGAGTTGTGCAAGGTCGTGCGCCAAGATGCCCAGTGGGGAGATTTACCGATTTTAGTAGTTACAGCCCATACTGAAGCAGAATTTCTTCAGCAAGCTTTTGCTGCCGGAGCCGATGATTTTATCAGCAAGCCAGTACTAGGGCCAGAACTTGTGACACGGGTACTGAGCCGCATTCAAAGAACGCGTTGGCGCTCTCAGGCGGGGAGAAGTAAAGCATGATGAGAAATTATCAGCAATTATTGAAGTACGGTGTGGCTATTGGTTCAACTGCGATCGCCCTGCTGCTGTCACTCTGGTTAGAACCGCTTATTTCCCGAACCACTGGTGCTTTTTTCTATATAGCTATTATTGTAAGTACTTGGTATGGTGGCTTTAAACCAGGAATTGTTACAGTTGTCCTTTCCACACTGGCAATTGATTATTACTTAATTCCCCCTCGATATCAACTGAGGATTAATCAACCAGGAGATATATTACGGCTAGGTCTTTTCCTTTTAGTTGCCTCGATCATTAATCTGGTGACAGGCAATCTTCAGTACAGCAGACGGAAGATTCAACAACTCAATCAACAATTGTCTCAAGAAAATGCCGAGCAACTGCGGATAGCTCTTGACGAGCGCAAACAAGCACAAGAAACGCTGCAACAGCAATTTGAGCAACAGCGCCTAGTGATGGAGATGACCCAGCGTATCCGGCGATCGCTGAATTTACAAGATATCTTGCAAACTACTGTCGATGAAGTGCGGCAATTTCTGGAGTGCGATCGCGTCACTATCTTCCAATTTTATCCAGGTTGGGGAGGAACGATTGTGATTGAGTCTGTCGCACCGGACTGCATGGCTCTTTTACCACTCCAGATTTATGACGCTTGCATTGGTGAAGAGAACGTCGAACCCTTTAAACAAGGCTTAGTCACTGCGAAAACTGATATTTATACTGCTGGAATTAGTCCCTGTCACGTTGAATTTTTGGAAAGTCTCCAAGTGAGGGCAAATCTGGTCGTTCCTGTTTCCGTAGGAGATGAATTGTGGGGATTATTAGCAGCTCATCAATGTAAGGCTCCTCGTGAGTGGCAATCAAGAGAAATTTCTCTGTTGCGGCAGTTGGGAGCGCAGGTAAGCATTGCTATCCAGCAAGCAGCTTTGGTCAAACAGTTACAGACAGAACTAACAGAGCGCAAACAGGCAGAAATTGACCTACAACAACTCAATACCGAACTTGAGCAACGGGTGCAAGAACGCACTGCCCAACTGACAGAGACGAACGATCGCCTGCGAAAAACAGTTATAGAGCAGCAACAAACCCAACTCACACTTTTAGAACAGACGCAAATGCTGGAGCTTCAGGCTGTAATCACCCGAAATATGGGGGAAGGCATTTGCTTAGTAAGAATTGATAATGCAATCATTGTCTATGCCAATCCGAAATTTGAGCAGATGTTTGGCTATGACTCTGGTGAACTCAACGGTCAACACGTTTCGATTGCGAACTGTGTTACCAAATCAGTAACTACTAAAAATGTAAATCAAGCCACTTTGTCTGCCGTTTTACAAAATACTGAAGCCACCTACGAAGTTCAGAATCTTAAAAAAGATGGTACGCCATTTTGGTGTAGTGTGACAGCTTCGGTATTCAGACATCCCCACTACGGCGACGTTCTGGTTGCAGTTCACCAAGATATCACCGAACGCAAACGCATCGAAGATGCTTTACGCCACAGCGAAGAAAAATTTCGTCAGCTGGCAGAAAACATCCAAGCAGTATTTTGGATGACCGATATTCAAAATCAGCAAGTTCTATATGTGAGCAATGCATACCAAACCATCTGGCAAAAAAATTGTGAGGACTTGTATCACAACTATTCAAATTGGTTAGATGCAATTCACCCAGAAGATCGCCAGGGCGTCGAAATTGAACTCATTGAACAGATGAAAGCAGGGCAATACGATAAAAAATATCGCATTATCCGCCCTGATGGTTCAATCCGTTGGATTCGCGATCGCGCATTTCCGATCAAAAATGAATTAGGCGAGGTAGTTCGGATTGCTGGGATTGCCGAAGATATCACTGAACTAGAGCAGATTAATTCGATCAAAAGTGAGTTTATTGGCATCGTTAGTCACGAACTTCGTACTCCCTTAACTGCAATTCGGGCAGCATTGGGTTTACTACAAACTGGTATCTACGACAAAAAACCAGATAAATTTAAACGGATGATTGAAATTGCAGCCATCGACAGCGATCGCTTAGTGCGTCTAGTCAACGATATTCTCGATTTGGAACGCTTAGAATCGGATCGAGCTGTCTTAGAAAAAACCATCTGCAATGCAGCTGATTTAATTCAACAAGCAGTAGCAGGACTGCAAGCGATCGCCAATCAGCATAATATTACTTTTAAGATCCATCCTACCAATGCTCAAGTTTGGGCGGCTCCTGATGCCATTGTGCAAACACTCACCAATTTGTTAGGTAATGCGATTAAATTCTCGCCTGCCGATTCTACTATTACTCTCAGTGTCCAACAGCAAACAGACTGCGTACTATTCCAAATAACGGATCGAGGACGAGGTATTCCAGCAGATAAGTTAGAAGCAATCTTTGGAAGATTTCAGCAAGTAGATGCCTCTGATTCTCGCACCAAAGGCGGCACAGGCTTGGGATTGGCAATCTGTCGTAGTATTATCGATCGGCACGGTGGGCAAATCTGGGCTGAAAGCACTCTTGGTGTTGGCAGCACGTTTTTCTTCACTCTGCCATTGCCGATAAATTAGGCAGGGGAGAAATCAATTCAAAATTCAAAATTCAAAATTCAAAATTGAAGATTCAATCCCCATACTCAATGACAAATGACAAATGACAAAAAAATTGTTAATTGTAGATGATGAAGAACGAATCCGCGAATTAGTGCAAGCTTGTTTAGAAGACTTAGGAGGATGGGACACCCTGACAGCTGCATCAGGGTCAGAAGGATTAAAAATCGCCCAGACAGAACCTATTGATGCCATTCTACTTGATGTTTCTATGCCTGACATGGACGGCTTTGCAGTCTACGAAAAACTTCAGGCAAATTCAGAAACCGAAGCTATACCAGTGATTTTGTTAACAGCGAAAGTCCAAGGGAGCGATCGCGCCCGTTTCGCCCAGATGGGAATTGCCGGAATTATCACCAAACCTTTTGAACCCACCTCTATTTGCAACGAAGTTAGTGAGATTCTGGGGTGGGACGATTAATAATTAAGTTTGGTAACGAAATCTATATCTTTATTAGTTTTTTATTTTTGTAATGTATTTTTTGGTTACAGATAAAAACCTTTTATAGCACAAGTCTTGGTGGTTAGGACATCAACAGACGATAAAACTTAGACACAAAAGGCTTTTCACCCAGTCCCCAGTCCCTTGCTATATCTGTAACCAAAAAAGGTATATGAAATCAAATGAATATGCTAAAGGAGGTAAATATAATCGGCAAAACGATATTGCTCATTGATGATGAACTGCATGTCCGTGAGATAGTAAAATTTTGCCTCCAAGATTTAGCTGGTTGGAATGTGGTGACAGCAGATTCTCCATTAGAAGGATTGCAGAATGCAGTACACTATACTCCTGATGCGATTGTATTAGATATCTCAATCCGCGATTTGGCTAGTTTTGAATTTATGAATAAACTAAGAAATCATCCAGAAACTCAAGCTATTCCTGTAGTGTTGCTCAGTGCGAAAGCGCGATGGTTGGATTCGCAAATTTTGCGACAGTATCAAGTTGCAGGTGTAATTCTCAAACCCTTTAATCCAGTTACCCTCCCGTCTCAAGTTGCTCAATTGCTGGGTTGGGATTTTACTTGACTAAAAGATTAAACAAGAATGGGTAAAACATCCGTAAGAAGTCAGAATTAAGAAGACTTTGATACCTAAACTTAATAAGTTTAATAAAATCAATAAGTTATTACCAATAATAGCAATCTTAAATTATTAGTAAAAAATAAAATCGCTAAAACACTTATAGATACTTTTTTTCTGCCTATATATTTTCTCACGTTTCAATTTGGATTGCTACAGCGGATTTTAAAGAAAGTAAAGTACGCAACGATTCGTCTCAAAGCCAGGTATAAAGCCTGTTTTACTTCTGAATTCTGCTGTATATCAAGTTTAAGCTTAAATTTAACTTAACGTTTTAGGTAATTTGGAATAAAATTAAATACCAGAGAAAAATCTTACATCTACCTAAGTGCATATACATAGATTATGACTATGCTGTTCAATCGTCTATCGGGTTCTGAAATTGATTTAAAGCAAATCCTCGATCGAATTAGGATGCTGGCCGATCAAATTCATCAGTCACTTAAAATGAGTGAAATTCTCAAGATTATTGTCAGCGAAGTTAGAACAACATTAGAAAGCGATCGCGCCATTATCTATCGTTTTTTGCCGGATGGAGATGGAGTCATCGTAGAAGAGTCTGTAAGTAATGGATGGAAACCGATTCTAGGGCAATTAATTTACGATCGTTGCTTCAATGCGATATGGGTAGAGCGATATCGAGATGGAAGCGTTAGTGTCATTGAAGACATTAATACTACAAACCTTGACCCTTGTTACAAAAAACTATTAACAGACTTGCAGATTCGAGCTAATTTAGTAGTACCAATTTTAGTCAATAATCAAGAACTTGATGGAGTTTCTAGTACATATCCTTATTTATGGGGCTTAGTAATTGCTCACCAGTGCAGTGGTTCGCGTCAATGGAGTTCTTTAGAAATTGAGTATTTCCAACTGATAGCCGCAGAACTAGGAATCGCTCTTGGGGAAGCAGAACGCCATCGGCAAAAGGCTACATCCTGCCAAAAACTAACGCTGCAACTGAATCAAAACCTGAAAAATTTGACAGTTCAGCCAAAGTTAAAATCAATCAAAAGAACTCTGTATCAGAATTTTAGAGGTTCCATTATCACAAGAACAGCATTGCCAAAGAATATATCAGTTGCAGACTTGATTGCATTTGACCGATTACAAACTCCAGTTTGGATTTATGATATTCAAAACTTGCAGATGTGGTGGGCGAATCAATCCGCTGTGCATATTTGGAATGCTCAAAGTCGAGAAGAATTGCTCAGTCGCAACTTCAGTGATGTTTCCCAGTCTACTCACACTCGAATGCAAAGCTATTTGCAAGAATTTCAGCAAGGGAAAACCATCACTGAAAACTGGACATTTTACCCAGAAGGAAAACCTGTTTCTCTGCGCTGCATCTTTTCTGGGATTCAAATTGAAGAAGGGCGAATGGCGATGCTGGTTGAAGGATCGACAGAAATTATCAATCAGATCGATCGAGAAACACTCAGATCGATTGAAGCCCTACGTCACACCAGAGTAATGATCTCGCTTTACACGATCGATGGTGTACCTTTGATGCAAAATCCGGCAGCCCTTCGCTGTTATCGGGATACCCTGTACCCTAACTCGTCAGCTGAGAATATTTTCCTGAGTCACTTTGTTGACAAGAGTGTTGGACAACAAGCTATGAAAGCGATTAATTGCGGTGAGGCGTTCAGCATAGAGGCTCAGGTGTTTACTACTGAGGGAATTCAATGGCATGGGATCGATATACGATGCACCCGCGATCCAGTAACAGGTAACTCCATCATCCTCGTCAACGAAAACAATATTACCAAGCAACAAGCTGCACTACAAGAACACCAGCGTACAGAATCAGAATTGCGCTGGCGGGAAGCTTTGCTGCGTTCTATGACTGAAACTTCTTTGCTGGGATTTTTTGTTGTTGACAATCGTACCGATGAAATCCTCTATTTCAATCACCACTTCTGTAAAATTTGGGGCATCGAACATCTAGAAGACCAAATGCGTTTGGGTGCTTTAAAAAATAATGACATCATTCCTGATTGTATATCTTCAATTGTCGATGCATCGGCATTTGTCGAATCCTATAAACCGTTGCAGTCTGAAGAAAATCGTTGCACGATTGAGGATGAAATTTTATTTGTCGATGGGCGAACGATTCGCCGCTTTTCCAGTCAAATTCGGGATACTCAGGATCGATACTTTGGGCGGTTATACATTTTTGAAGACATCACCCCTCGTAAACAAATCGAAGCCGCACTCAAAACCAGTGAAGAAAGATGGCAGTATGCTTTGGAAGGAAATGGCGACGCAGTTTGGGATTTGAATGCTGAAACTAACGAAGTCTTTTTTTCCCGGCGATGGAAAGAAATGTTAGGGTTTGCAGAGCATGAAGTTGGAAATACCCTCAGTGAATGGGAACAGCGGGTTCACTCCGATGATAAAGCGAGGGTTTACGAGGAGGTTAGCAAGCATTTGTCCGGTGAAACCCAACAATATGTCAGTGAATATCGGATTAAGTGCAAGGATGGAACCTACAAGTGGATTTTAGATCGGGGTCAAGTTTCGAGTCGCGCCAAGAATGGTTTTCCCCTACGGATGCTAGGAACTCATACTGATATTACTGAACGCAAGCGTATGGAAGAAGCGCTGCGAGAAAGCGAACAACGCTATCGTTCCGTAATTACAGCGATGGCAGAAGGTATTGTCCTACAGCAATCCGATGGACGCATTACCACCTGTAATGACAGTGCCGAAAGAATTTTAGGGTTAACAGCCGATCAAATGATGGGGCGAACTTCCATCGCTTTGCTATGGCGAGCGATTCATGAAGATGGTACTTCTTTTCCAGGTGAAACTCACCCTGCTGTTGTCACCTTACGCACCGGACAACCCCAATTTAACGTGATTATGGGCGTTCATAAACCTGATGGCAGTTTGACTTGGATTTCAATCAATTCTCAGCCACTGTTTGAATCGGATGAATCAAAACCATCTGCGGTGGTGACATCATTTACAGATATCACAGACCGCAAACAGGCACAAATTGCCCTGCAACAGCAAACAGAACGGGAACGTATGGTTTATGCGATCGCTCAACATATCCGTAGGTCTTTAGACTTGGATGAAATCTTAAACACAACTGTTGCTGAAGTTCGACATTTTCTGCAAACCGATCGCGTCATCATCTATCGCTTTAACCGTGATTGGAGTGGTGTGATTGTCACGGAGTCTATAACAGCAGGTTGGCAATCGATTTTGAATATGGAAATTACAGACAGCTATTTTGTCAATATACAAGGACAGTCTTATCCAGAAAGTACGCTCAGAGTTACTCCAGACATCTACACCGCCGGATTTGCCCCTTGTCATGTAGAGTTATTGGAAAAGTTGCAAGTCAGAGCCAAGCTGGTTGTACCAATTTTACAGGGCGATCGCCTTTGGGGTCTTTTGGTTGCTCATCATTGCAGCGCCCCGCGTCAGTGGCAATCTTGGGCAAGCGAACTGCTTCAGCAATTGGCAACACAGGTAGCGATCGCTATTCAGCAATCAGAACTTTATCAACAATTGCAGCGTGCCAACCAGCAGCTTGAAAATATGGTAATGGTGGATGAATTAACTCAAATCGCCAATCGCCGATGTTTTGATATTAAACTTAATTCTACCTGGCAATATCTTTTACGAGAACAAGGTTTTCTCTCACTACTTTTATGCGACATTGATTATTTTAAACAATATAACGATACTTATGGTCATACGACCGGAGATGATTGTTTGCGCTTTATTGCCCAAGCTTTCAAACAAAATGTCAAACGTTCTAGAGATTTAGCTGCTCGTTATGGTGGAGAAGAGTTTGTTGTCATCTTGCCTAACACTGCTAGTGATGGGGCTTTTCACGTTGCCCAAGAAATTCATAAAGCTATCCAACAGCTAAATATTCCCCACGCGGCATCGCCTGTGATGCACCACGTCACTTTGAGTATCGGAATTGCTACAGTGATTCCGACACCCAGTATGGTTCCTTTAGATTTGATTGAGGCAGCAGATCAAGCCCTTTATCAAGCCAAAGCAAACGGGCGTAATCGTTCTTGTATAAATAGACTGTCTTAGCTCGACTTTATCCAAAATTAAGAACTTGCTTATCTTGATACGGCAAAAACCCTAGCTTTTTGGCAAAAACTTTTTCCATGTCACTGATTATCGGTTAAATCTAAAAAGTAAAACTACCGTCCCACAAAGGTTTCAGTGTCAGGTTTTGGGTTTCGTAAAAATGGATAAAGTCGAGCTTAGAGAGTGAGTAATGCCTGCGGTTCTTGCGATCCTACGCTCATCAAGTAATTGTTAATATTTTCTAAAGTTTTTTAACTACTATCATTTCTTTATTAGTTCTTTATTTTCTGTTTATAAATTAAAGCTGTTGGTAGTTAAGCCAAGAGCAAACTACTTATTTGTGTTTAATTTTTTTAATAAAACAACAATTTTATGACAAACTGCCCTTGCTGTTCCAACCAAATGCTTCGTCACATTCGTTTACAAGAAACCTACTGGTTCTGCCGCCACTGCTGGCAAGAGATGCCTAACCTGAGTTTAGATAAAAGTACTTTAAATTTGACTAGAAAAAACACACTATTAACCAAAGAATCAATTTCAGTCAACCACAAATTTTTGAAAATGAACGTCAGAACAGAGCTTTGTGTTTGAATGAATCAAGAAGCAAATACCAAACGAGCTACACTATCGCTTTTAGAGGATGTTTGAAAAGTTTAATTTCCAATACTTTTCAAACATCCTCTAAAATAGTTTGACTAATAGATTGAAAGATAATATCCCTATATTTACAGAATATTTTAAGTAATGTCTCTCCAAAAACCTTTTAAAAAACTTATATTTTTATTAATTGTTAGAATTTAGAAAAGAAGCGATAAAGCTGCTATAATGACTCTCTTATATCGCTTGTTCATCTGCTTTCATCGCTCAACCAGATAGGATTATAACCACTCGAAATCACGCGAATATTAAATGACTCTTAAACCGTGTAATCAAGTACTCTTGCATCTTAATTAAGTCTGATATCTTCTTGGGAACAGCTTTATTGTTGTCAGGTAGATTGATGAGTCGAATTAATGGATTTGTCGGGCGACGTAATTTCTTGAAATTCGCCAGTGTTGTAGGTATTGCAGCTACTACTTTTGGTGATAGCTTTTGGAATACAGAGCAAACTGCTGTTGCTGATATTCACCCAGTTAACCCTAATTCAATCAGTCCAAATGAAGCCATCAAACGCTTGCTTGATGGTAATCAAAGATTTATCCATCAAAAACGTCAATATCCCGATCAATCACTAGAACACCTGCGATTAGTTGCGAAAGCTCAGTATCCCTTTGCCGCCATATTGGGCTGTGCAGATTCTAGAGTACCCGCAGAAATTGTCTTCGATCGAGGACTTGGAGATTTATTTGTCGTGCGAGTTGCTGGTAATGTTGTCAGTGACACGGTTATAGGTAGTCTGGAATATTCTACAGCAGTATTGGGTTCGCAGTTGATTATGGTTTTGGGTCATAGAAGATGTGGTGCAGTAGCAGAAGCAATCAAAAACGAACCACTTCCGGGCAGAATTGGTTTGATTATTGAAGGTATCAAACCATCTGTAGAAAGGGTAAAGCTCAGAACTGGCGATAATATGCAAGATGCAGTTATAGCCAACATTCAATATCAAACTGAAAAGTTGCAAGAAAGCTCAACTATTTTAGCTAAATTGCTTCGTGAAGGTAAACTAAAAATTGTTGGTGCTTGTTACGATATTGATACTGGTAAAGTCAACATTCTTACTTGAATATCTCCCACATTTCCAGTGTAGGATTCTTACACTATATTAGTGTATTGCAATTCATTAAAATCCCTATTAGAAATTGAAATAAATCTAGTTGATTTTGAGAAATTGCCATTTCCTATTGCAATTCATCAAAATCCTTATATATAAAGATTGTTTTGCTGCCAATACGGTTCGGTTAAGATCCCCCCGCCTACGGCGACCCCCTTAAAAAGGGGGTAAAAGAGGCTTTTTGCTCCCCAATAAATTGGGGGGTTGGGGGGATCTTCAAAATATAAAAACGTTAACCGAACCGTACTGGTTTTGCTCCTACCTCTTACATATCTCTCAGCAGATAGCTTGCTTGTTAAGCTTATCCGTGGTTTGATTAAAGTACGGCATATACATCGATTTATCGTAGTTGATGACTACTCAATTACTTGAATTAACTTGTCAGCCATAAAATAAATATAAAACTTTCCATGCCTATCCAAACTATTGGTATTTTAAGTCCGGGTGATATGGGACAGGCGATCGCAGCTGTTCTCAATCAACATGGATTGAAAACTATTGCAGCCCTAGACGATCGCAGTGAACGAACTCGGCAATTAGCAGCCGCAGCCAACATCCAAGATGTGGGTTCCCTCACACAATTGGTCATTGAATCTGATGTGGTGTTGTCAGTTCTAGTCCCGGCAGTGGCTACCCAAGCGGCGAAGCAAGTAGCTGAGGCGATCGCCAATGTTGGTAAACCCATTCTCTACGTTGATTGTAATGCGATCGCACCCCAAAAAGTCATAAATATCGGCCACTTGATTGAATCAGTTGGGGGAACATTTGTAGATGCATCAATTATTGGCCCACCACCGCGAGTTCCCAATCGCACCCGCATTTACACTTCTGGAAAACAGGCAAATCAAGTCCAACAACTGCGAGATCATGGCTTGGATGTACGGGTAATTGGTGATGAAATTGGTCAGGCTTCCGGGTTGAAAATGTCCTACGCAGCCCTGACAAAAGGACTTACAGCAATTGGCACAGAATTACTAATTGCAGCCCATCGTTTAGGTTTAGATAAGGAACTATGGGATGAAATATCTAATAGTCAACCAGAACTTGCTAGTATTTTGACGCGTTCCATTCCCACGATGACACCGAAAGCACATCGTTGGGTAGGAGAGATGGAAGAGATTGCAGAAACCTTTAAAGAGTTAGGTCTGACAGAGCAGATTTTTTACGGAGCAGCTGAGGTTTACCGTTTGGTGAAAGAAACCTCCTTGGGTAAAGAAACACCAGAAAAGTCTAATCGCGATCGCCCGTTGGATGAAATCATTACAATCCTTTCTCATGAAGCAAGTGACACTTAATCGTAAAAATTGAGAATCTATGACTCAAGAGCAATGGACTGCGGTCGATCGTTACTTTACCGATCTGCTTATGCCGTCAGATCCCGTGCTGGATAAAGCCCTCCAAACCAGTGCCGCCGCCGGACTACCGCCGCACAACGTTTCGCCAAACCAAGGCAAACTGTTGTTACTGTTGGCGCAAATCCAAGGAGCGCGAAGCATCTTAGAGATTGGCACACTGGGCGGCTACAGTACGATCTGGCTGGCGCGGGCGTTACCCAGCAATGGCCGCCTAATCACACTGGAAGCTGACCCAAAGCACGCCGAAATTGCCCGCGCCAATATCGCTTACGCTGGTCTGTCTGACGTTGTTGACCTCCGCCTCGGACAAGCCCTCTCTACACTGCCACAGATTGCCGCCGAAGGTCACAGCCCATTTGACTTAATCTTCATTGATGCTGATAAGCCAAGTAATCCCGATTACTTCGCGTGGGCGCTCAAGCTTTCCCGTCGCGGCAGCCTGATTATCGCTGATAATGTTGTACGTAACGGAGCGGTGATTGATTCCAGTAGCAACGATCCTAGCGTTCAGGGGGTGCGCTGCTTCAACGAACTGCTTGCTTCTGAGCCACGCGTCAACGCCACGGCAATCCAGACTGTGGGTAGCAAAGGATATGACGGCTTTGCGATCGCGATCGTCACGGCCGATCAATAGCCAATATATCTGCCTTGAAAATAGTGTTGGCGATGTTTGAGTCCATCTACACTAACGCAAACTCATGAAAATTTAGAAAAAACTTAAAGCTTGTAACAAATAAACCCAGCAGGGACTATATAACAAGTCCCCCTGCCAGGAAGGTATAGTATATTCTGGCCATGTTTGATTTGGTTAGCGCTTATTTGTAAAAAATAATTGCGTATCCCTAAATACAGTAACTAAATACTTCGTAAAACACAGTTAAGAAAAGTTATTAAATAGGTTAATTTACAATTAAAATCCAATACGCTTGGGTTAAGAGTTCTTCACTCTAGCTGAGTTGGTAAGTAGGTCGTCGTGAATATTTATCGTCAGGGCAAGGCAGGAGGCAGGAGGAAAGAGAGTTTGAGCTTCGTTTATCTTTATTAACATAGTTATGTTTTTTCTCGCCAACTTACTTAAAGGCTTAACAAACTCTCTAGACGTAAACTGAAACATAAACTGTAAGACTTTAAATATTTAGTGAAATTAAATATGCATTATCCAGAACCTTAGTAGAGACGTACTATTGCTACGTCTCTACATTTTTTCTACCAAATGTCTCTTGAGTAGAGTAAGTGGCAGAGGTAAGCTTTTTGAGAATGGGATGAGATCGGTTACTTTTATGTTCGTCGATTAACTAGGGTAGCGCTAGCTTGGTCAACAGGCATTAGCACAACTTCATTAATATTGACATGGGGCGATCGCGTCACACAGAAAAATATCACATCAGCCACATCATCTGCTGTTAGGGGTGTAACTCCCTGGTAGACTTTGTTGGCGCGTTCAGTATTTCCGTGAAAGCGTACCTCGCTAAATTCCGTTTCTACCATACCAGGATCGACAGAAGTTACACGGACTCGCGTACCCAACAGGTCTTGTTTTAAACCTTCAGAAATTGCTCTGACAGCAGCTTTGGTAGCACAGTAGACATTGCCACCGGGATAGGTTTGATGTCCGGCGATGGAACCTAAATTTACCACATGACCGCGATCGCGACTTACCATTCCTGGAACGACATAGCGGGAGACATAAAGTAAACCCTTAACGTTAGTATCAATCATGTCTTCCCAGTCTTGAAAGCTGCCTTCGTGTAACTTGTCTAAACCACGACTCAAGCCAGCATTATTAATGAGAATGTCGATGTCAGACCAGGCAGGGGGTAGATTTGCAATAGCAGATTCAACAGCATGGCGATCGCGCACATCTAGCTGTAATAAATGAATTTCAGTACTAAAATCTTTACTCAGAGTATCTGCTAGCTGCTGCAAACGTTCTAACCTTCGTGCTGCTAAAATCAGTTTTGCACCCGCACCAGCAAAGATTTTTGCACAAGCAGTACCAATACCACTACTTGCACCAGTAATCAAAATGATTTGATTTTGTAGGGAAGTCATTAGGATAGTTAGGAGTGAAAAGTAAACAAGGATAGTTAGAAGTGAGGAGTTAACAGTTATGAATTATGAATTAGCACAAGTTTCATCGTTCATAATTTATCATCATTCGGTCTATAACTCCTAACTCCTAACTCCTAACTCCTAACTCCTAACTACTTCTTCACCACTTGCAAGCGCTGAGTTACCATTGTCATTCCATTACCTCGCAGGATGACAGCAGAAATCCATTGGCTACCTGGGGTAGATGGTGCTTGTCCTACTTTAAACAATCCGCCAGATGTCAGTAATTCCAAATCGACGGGTGTAGGATTAAGAAATTTATCTGGTTGGATAGATTCTTCTAAGGCCGTTCCTAGTAAAAAATCATCACCAAGTGGCTGTTGAACGATCGCATCAAAATTATACTTCTGACCGACTTGCACTTGCTGGGGCAATTTAATATCAATTTGGGGCGGATTACTACCAGAAGTAAGCAGGGTGCGTTCTGACAAAATGTCTTGGCGGACTATTTTTCCGCCTTCAATGCGCTGACGCGATTTAATTGTGGCATTGAGAGCTAACTTATTACCGTTACCAGAGGGTAAGCCAGTTATCTTCGTCTCTGTTTCAGCAATAATTCCATTAGCTTCAGGTTTTGAAGATAGCAGTTTCGTGCTGTATTGCAATTTCGGATATCGTTGCCAAAGTGAAGTCAAAGACTTTTCCAGGGTTTGGAGGTTTAATCCATCGCCATGAGTGAAATTGGGACTGTAAAATTGCAACACCCCTCTGATATCGCCTCGGCTGGCGGCGGTATCAACTTGTGTCAACAGGTTTGTCAAAGCAGCTGGTGCATTTTGGGCTGTTGTGGCTTGGGATAATTGCTGTGGTGTCGTCGCCTGAGTACGTTGCCAACCAGTTGTTAAACCAATAGTCAGCAGAAACGAAACTAGCCAAATATTTGCTGGAAATTTGAGTTGATGTCTCACTAAGGCGGTAATAATGTTAGTCATTGGTAAGAGTTTACTGATTTGATTAGAGAAAGCAAGCAAATTGTTTTATCTTAGTTAAGCTAGACGCTAAACGGTAGAGGTTTGATGGCAAACGCACCGATACGATTATTAATAGCTGCCAGTGGGACTGGTGGACATTTGTTTCCAGCGATCGCCCTGGCACAAAAACTTCCAGATTATCAAATAGAATGGCTGGGAGTACCCGATCGGCTAGAAACTCAACTTGTCCCGAAACAGTATCCCTTGAATACTATTGCAGTTGAAGGGTTTCAGCAAGGGTTTGGAGTTTCCTCGATTCGCATTTTGGGTAAACTCGCCCTTTCGATTCTAGAAGTCAGACGAATTCTCAAACAGGGAAATTTTCAAGGGGTGTTTACCACTGGCGGTTACATTGCCGGGCCAGCCGTGATTGCGGCGCGTTCTCTCGGTTTACCCGTGGTTTTCCACGAATCTAACGCCTTACCAGGTAAAGTAACTCGCTTTTTTGGCCCTTGGTGTAGTGCGGTAGCTTTGGGATTTGAAGTCGCTGCTAAGTATTTACCTCGTGCCAAAAATGTCTATGTTGGTACTCCGGTAAGATCGCAATTTCTTGATGGGGCAATTAATGCGCCACTAGATTTAGCTATTCCTGATGGTGTGCCTTTAATTGTTGTTTTTGGTGGTAGCCAGGGTGCAGTTGCAGTAAATAAATTGGTGCGCGAATCTGCAAAAGCTTGGTTTGATGCTGGTGTTTATGTAGTACATTTAACTGGCGATCGCGATCCCGAAGCAGATAGTCTCAAACATCCACAGTACATAGCCTTGCCTTTTTACAACAATATGGCAGCGTTGTTGCAACGTGCTTCTTTGGCGATTAGTCGTTCTGGCGCAGGTAGCTTAACAGAATTGGCAGTGTGTGGAACGCCAGCGATTTTGATTCCTTACCCCTTTGCCGCAGAAGACCATCAATCTTACAATGCAGACGTATTTACTTCATCGGGTGCAGCGTTAACGTTGAAGCAATCTGAGTTGACGACTGAAGTATTGCAAAGTAGTGTGTTGAATTTATTGCAGTCACCGCAAGAGTTAGCAAAGATGGGGGAAAAAGCAAAGGCGATCGCAGTTCCTGATAGTGCCGAAAAATTGGCGCAGTTAGTGCGTGAGGTGATAGAAACATAACGTTGATTATTTCGCATTAAAGAATATGTTATTTAGCAAAAAACTTCGCTTTACAGTAGGTTGTGCTGCCTTATTACTTGTCAGTTTAGCAAGTAGTTATCTATATACCCACTCAAAAACTAAACAGTCATTTACTCAACAAGAAAATTCTGCCCTACTTCAATCGCAGATTTCTCTGACCTCAAATAAAGATAGCGATCGACTTAACTCCAAGTCTCAAAATGCTTTTACATCTCGACAGAATTTGTTAACAGCATCTACACCCTATCCAGTTGTTGATGAGTTCAAAAAATATAAATTTAACATTAATGGCAGCCAGATTGCTACTTCAGGAAAACTACCAAATAGTAAGGTTAAATTCAATCAAAGAGATTTATTAACTGTTCTCGTTAATACTAGAAAATATTTTCAAGATTATGCTTCAGCAGACCCAGATATTATGCGTACAGGAGTGCTTGCTACTCAAGGAGTTACTATATCCGATGTCCTCAAAACTTTGGATTTCATGATTGCTGTTTTGAAGGAAGATATTGCTAATAATCGGGCTACTCGTTTACAAGACTCTCAATTTATTAATACCAACTTTCGAGTCATTAAATGGTCTGCTTACAACCCCAAAGCTAAACAGCAAAAGCAATTACGAATTACCAAATATGCTGTATTTACTCACCCTGGTTCCCGCAAGAAAACCTCTACTTTTAATATACCAATTTATAGCTTAAAAGATAACTCTAATAACGATAAATTCTACACTCGATACACAAAGCAAGATGTTTTATCTGGTATTTATGAACCAGGTGGTCGAGAATTTGGAAAAGTTAATACTCTTGCTTATCTAACCAGAAATGGCTTAGAAGAAGCAATTATGGAAGGAACAATCCTGATTAATTTTACAGATGGTTATAAGGCATTTTTTAATGTAGATAGAAACAATGGAATGGCTTATATCCGTGGATTAAAGGCAACAGCACAAAAACGTTATTGGTATTTTAGAGAAGTTGATGCTATTAAAGGCTATGGATACAAAATAGATGCAAAAATTTCTATCAAACCCGGAGTTACTTTTGCTGGAGATGTTTTAAATATCGGTTTAGGTAAAGTGATTGTGATTGAGCATACTCAAGGTGGTCGCAAACATCTGCAAATGGGAGTCATCGCCGATACAGGCGGAGCATTTTTACCCAATCTTTATCAGCTCGATTTTTTGGCAGGTATTTTCAAGAATAAAACAGAATTTGGGCAGAATATCAGCCAATTACCGGATTATGCTACGGCATATTTTTTAGTCAAGAAGTAATGCATTGACCAAAGAGGGGGGGAAAGGGAAAAGGTTAAAGGGAAAGGAAAAAGATGTATTTCGAGATACGTAGTACGAGAAATACAGCGTCCTCGCCTCATATCAAGCCCCTAACTTTAGTTATGGGGTTCCCTTTCCCCTTTCCCAATAAAGATGCATCCCTGCCCGAAGGGCTTGACCTGATCTCAAAAATCTATGCACGGGTTAATAATTCTAAGTTGTGGCCATCGGAGTCATAGAAATAGAAGCCACGACCTTCCTTTCTGTGGTTAATTTGTCCTTTCTTGTGATGCATGGGGTCGCTACTGTATTCAATACCTGCCTCTTTGATGCGTGCAAAAATTGCATCAAATTCTTCATCACTAACGTGGAACGCATAATGATGTGGCTCGAACGCTTCAGCGTCGGTGAAGTCAAGCGTTAATGCATCATTTATATGTACAGCAGCGAAGTGACCAATGGGATGCTCGACCTCTAAACCGAAAATTTTTGCAAAGAACCTCGCCGCTGCTTCTTTGTCATGTGCGGGCACTATGGTGTGATTTAGAGTAATTGTCATGTCACACCTTCCCTCCTAATTTTGGTACTAATCCATATCAACTCTCAATTTCAGAGTCGATAACAACAATGTTCCTTTCTATTTTATCTTTTCAGAGCTAACACCAGAGTAAATATATCTAAATCCTGTGTTCAACAGTATTGTGAACAACTGCAAACACTAAAGCTCAAGCTTAAATAAGCAAACCTGATAACTCATATCAGATTTACTGTAGTAATAAAACTTGATTAAATTTTGTAAAGCAGTGTAAAGTAGTTTCACATTTTGCCACGGCAGCACTCCAGACTTCTCCGGTATAGGCGCGATCGTCGGGATGAACGGCATCAATCCAGCCCCCATT
>NZ_JAVRCC020000027.1:0-106207 GCF_034530975.2 Nostoc sp. DedQUE07
GGACGAGTCTTTGATACTCGCCGACGAGTCTTTGATACTCGTGGACGAGTCTTTAATACTTGTGGACGAGTCTTTGATACTCGTGGACGAGTCTTTGATACTCGTGGACGAGTCTTTGAGAGAGATGCTTCAAGTTCTAACTCTCCTTTGCCCCTCTACCCCTCTACACTTCTTAGCCAATGCCTTTAGCGATGAAAAAGGCTTCACCAATGGGGCCTAATGCAAGTACTGGGAAGAATGTAAGTGCGCCCAGGATTAAAATCACGCCTGCGGTAACGCCTGTAAATAGTCCAGTATCCGTTCGCAATGTACCAGTGGTATAAGGAACAGCTTGTTTACGAGACATACTATCTGCTAAAAACAGCAAACCGATGATGGGAATATAGCGTCCTGCAATTAAACTGAAGCAGGTACTCAAGTTCCACCACAAAGCGGTTAAAGTTGGTGCTGTACCTGTAGCGATCGCCAAAGGAGAAGGTTGTGAATCTCCCAAACCTTCAAAGCCAGAACCGTTGTTAGCAGCAGCGGAAGCGTATTCATAGATAACTTGAGCAAAACCGTGGAATCCGGGATTGTTAATTCCTGATAATTGATCGGGAAACGCCAAGGCGATACCTGCGGGAATCATAATTGCGATCGGGTGAACTAGGAGAATTAAAAAACTAGCAAGTACAACCTCGCGCTTCTCAATCTTGCGTCCCAAAAATTCTGGTGTGCGTCCCACCATCAACCCTGTAGCGAACACAGCGAGAATTAGGTAAGCGAATAGATAAGCGGTTCCCGTACCCTGTCCACCCCAAATAATTTGCAGGAACATATTGGAAAGGGTAATAAAACCACCGTTGGGCATGAAGGAGTCATGTAAACTATTAACAGCGCCGGTCATCGTGCCTGTTGTAACTGTTGCGAACAAGGCAGATTGTGCCCAACCAAACCGCACTTCTTTACCCTCTAGATTCGGTTGCTGACTACCCAGCAGTGCATTCACAGCCGGATTGCCGTTATATTCCCCAATGGCATTGATAACGACAAATACGATGAAAAGCACACTAACCATGCCATATACTAACCAGGCTTGCTTGGTGTTATTAGCAAATAAACCGTAGGTATAAATCAGGGACGTGGGAATTGAAATCATCGCCACAATTTGAATCAAGTTTGAAAATCCGTTGGGATTTTCAAAGGGGTGTGCGGAGTTGATGGCGAAAAAGCCGCCGCCGTTTTCCCCTAATTGCTTGATAATTTCAAAATGAGCAACAGGGCCACGAGCGATCGCTTGACTAATATTCGCATCTTCCAAGGTGGGGAATACAACCGCACCCCCCAGTGTTTCAGGAACACCAGCTGCCATAAGAGCGATCGCGCCCACAATACAAATAGGCAATAAAATTCGGGTAATCGAGCGAATTAAATCTACATAAAAATTGCCTAACGATCTACCAGTCAATCCCCGAATAAAGGCAATCCCTACCGACAAACCAGTAGCAGCAGAAGTAAACATGTGATAACCAAGTCCCCACATTTGGCTGCCATAGCTCATGTAGGTTTCACCAGAATAGTGCTGCTGGTTAGTGTTAGTAATAAAAGAAATAGTTGTATGCAGTACTGTATCCCAAGTTGGGGCATTTATCTTGGTTGGATTTAATGGCAGCCATCCTTGATTCATAATAATCAAGAAAATCAGCAACCCCATTGCGACGTTACTGTATAGGATTGCCCGCCCATACTGCCAGCCAGTCATATTTTCTTTGGTTTTAACGCCAACCAAAGCATAAAGTACTCGCTCAACCGGATTCAAAATCGGATCGAGAAAAGTACTTTGCTCTAGGTAGACCCGCGCCATATAGCGCCCAAAAACAGGAGTAATTGCTACCACAATTAGTAGCGTTAATGCAATTTGAATCCATCCTTCTAGCATGAGTTAATCAAACTCCAACCTAAGTAAATTTGAGATAAATATCAGATATTTTCTTGTTATGCATCGGAAATATTTATGAACTATATCGGCATCATTATTAACTAACCAATCTATAACTATGGGCTTTCTAAATCAATCATGGAGCTTTTTTTGATAGAACACAAGGTATAAATTGATATTTAAACTAGGTTATATAAGAAATATATGTTTCTATGTATAAGAGTGTTTATCTCGATATATATCTGCAAATATAGAAGGATGGCTAAATACTAAACAAATAGCTATTTGACACTAAAACTAGCTGAGTCTTTGAGGATTACAGAAATTTTCAGCTTTATTGACTACGTAGGGAATAACCTTTTGCAAAAATATGTTTTTGCCAGAGAGGGAAAAGGGACTCATGTTAAAGGGAAAGGATTTTGAGTTTCTTCACCCTTTTCTCCTTCTCCCGACTTTTGCAAGAAGTCTAATCAGTAAGTATCTAGGCATAAATAAATTTCAAGTTTGTAGTAAGGACTTTAGTCCTGATAATCCTTGCTCTGAGCGATAAATCGCTCACTACAAACTAGGAGTTGATTTTATATTTAATTATGTCTACCTACTTAAGAGGATGTCTGAAAACTTTTTGGTGTTGTATTCGAGACTTGTAGATCCCCCTAAATCCCCCTTAAAAAGGGGGACTTTGATTCCATTTCCCCCCTTAAAAAGGGGGGCTAGGGGGGATCAAGCGAAATATTGAATACTTCTCAGACATCCTCTAAGAACCTAAAAAGGGTGGTTATAAACTGCAATGATACAAACAAAACCATGATTTACGCGCAATTCGTCAAGAAGCTTAATTTATCAAACCACTTTCTCTACGAGATGCTACGCTTTGCTTCTTTAAATATTTTGCAAAACACCAAATTATCCTAAATATGGATATTTGGTAATATTACATTTTAATAATTGCATCCAATATTTTGTAGCGTTTTTTTGAGTTATTTCTATATCGCGCAAATTATGACCTTTGCCTACATTTAACATATAATATGTTAGTTGTAGAGATATAAACAAATAACTTAAACCCAAAGGTTTTAAATGTTGCAAAAACAGGTGATATATAAATTGAAGTTTCTGTCTATGGCGAAAATGTATCCACCATTTTGTTTGATGTTCGGCTATATTTTTTTGTAGACCTAATATAGTCTCAATCTCTATAAATTTATCTTTTACTTGATTATAAAATTTTATTTCTTTTTCAATTTCTCCAGCCTTGTATGATAAATCAGCATCGTCAGATAACTGATAGGCTTCACTAATTAAATGACCAATATTTTCTGCTTTTTGTTGATCGTATCCAAGTTGAATATATATTTCAGTTGCTGCTTCTGCTAATTCAGCAAATTTTTCAGCATCATGTAGCCAATATATTTTTGTTTGTAGTTCTCCTAAAATAGAAGCTAGAGTATGATTCATCAATTTGGCTTGGTTGGCTTGAAATATGCTTTTGATTATCTAACTTAAAATTAAACACTAAAATATAGCCTTTTGAGCATCTGAACTTAACTACTTTGATGTATTAGATTTAGCCGATCTTTTTACCCACCAAACTCATTAACTGCTTATCCAGTTCGATGAGATAATCTCTACCGTAAGCTCCATTCTCTAACCCAGTGACAAGATGATTGGGAATGTCTTGTGTAATTTCTTCGCTACAAGAACCAGCAGCCAAGGCGATCGCGGCTACTGTATCAACATCCCCAGTAAAAGCGATACAATCTTGTAAAAGTTCGCTCATACTGTCATTACGCATCACCGCGGTAATCGCTGCTCTGACACTCATCCAGCCTTTGGACTTGACTTTACCTTCCCACGGTTTATTCCACTCTCCAGATACATAACCTTCCAGAAACCGTCCTAATTTGCGTTTTGCTCCCAGTCGATAGATAAAATAATGCGACATTAAGGCAGCCGCAACGGCAGCATTGATACCATCGGTTGTATTGTGGGTAATTGCCGCTTGAATTGTTGCCGCCTCAATGACTTTTTCTGGTGTGGGATAGATGCCAATGGGTGCTGCACGCATTGCTCCCCCGCTTTTGTCACTATCAGGGTTAATTTTCGTTAAAAACTCTTCCCCATCCTGAATTTCTAATAGAAAATGGTAGAATCTTCGAGCATAACCTTCTCTTCGATCGCGTTTAAAAGCTCTAACAAAACTATCGGCTAAAACTTCTGGCGTCCACGGTGCTTGAGCAACAATCACTTCCGCAATGGCAATACTCATCTGGGTATCGTCGGTGTAGCTGCCAGGATTGAGTCGAAAACGCGGATGTTCCACGTATCGACTCAAATCGTTGTTAGCGATCGTTTCGTCTGCATATTCAAAACCTGCACCGTAGGCATCTGCGTAGGCGTAGCCCGCCGAAGGCATCGCTAACTCTAGCAGCATAAGGATCTTAAACTAAAAACGGACGCGCCAGAAAAAAGCTAGAAACTGATTTAGCATCTACCTGCTCTCCCTCCAGAATAGCTTTTTCTAATTCTTCAGGAGTCATAAACACAGTTTCAATATCCTCGTCTCCATCTTGTGGTGGTGGTGTCTCCAGCTTTTCTAAATCTCGCGCCAGAAAAGCATAGATAATTTCATCAGAATAACCAGGAGCTAGGAAAAATTCGCCTAATTTGTCCCATTTTTGGGCACTATAGCCAGTTTCTTCGGCAATTTCACGTTGTATTGTTTCTAAAGGCTCTTCTTTTCCTTCCAATGTCCCCGCCGGAAATTCTAATATCCGTCCCTGAATTGCAAAACGATACTGGCGCACCAGTATAAGTTTACCTTCCGCTGTCACTGGTACAGCTAGGGCACCGCCAGGGTGACGAATACATTCCCATTCTCCTTCCGATTTATTCGGCAAACGCAAGCGATTAACTTCAAAATCAAACTTGCGTCCTTTATGAAACAGGCGTTGTCTTAGCAGTTGTGGTAATTCTCTACCTAATGGCATAGTAAAATCTGATTATCTGTGAATACAGAGGCAAAATCAGTGTTCTTCTGCTTTTAAGGATGGTAATTTTAATTGTCCATCCATAAATGTACATCAGAACAGTCTACCTCTTTCAGCAGCTCTTTAATCACACACCCGGAAACTGGTTCTATCCAATCTGGGGCAATTTCTGCCAGTGGGACTAGCACAAAGGCGCGATCCCGCATTCGGGGATGGGGAATCTGGAGATTTGGTGTGTCCAAAATAATGTCATCATATAATAACAAATCCAAATCTAGGGTTCGTGGCCCCCAATGTTCCTGACGCACGCGCCCAAATTGTTGTTCAATTTCCAACAAAATTTCTAATAACTGCTGGGGAAGTATTTCTACCTGCAAGATGACGCAGCCATTGAGGTAATCTGGCTGTGGTGGCCCGACAGCTTTGGTTTGATACCAATGGGATCTGGCTTCTAAAACAATACCTGGCGTTTGGGCTAAAGCCTCTATAGCTGCTGATAAAATTGTTTGAGAATCGCCAATATTACTACCAAGAGCAACGGCGCTTCGTCTTAGCTCTGCTTCGTCGTAGCCCGATGTGGACATTATACTTTCCTGAAATAAGCCGTTTTCGGGCTGTCTTTGCGGATACTTGTCAATAGTTTTTAGATTCGCAGTATTTCTCAAAACTGCAACATTTTTTACAAAACTAAATTAACCAAATTTAAAAAACATTATTTTCTAGTGAATTCAGTTAATTATTTATAGGATATTATACTAAACACAATGGTAGTGCTATAACCCCAAAAGTTGATTGATGGTGGTTATAATTACTTACTACTTTGAGCGAGGAACTGACGTGGGGAAGCTTACCTCCTGGTTCAAGCGAAGACCAACTAATTTGAGTGACTCTGGACGAGGAGGAACGAATGAGAGCTTACCACCAGCACATCTGGCGCAGACGAGGCAGTTACTGAGCAAAATGAAAATTTTACCATCTAGGATGAGGGTCAATCGGTCAACTGGCGCTAGACCACTCTATCGCCGCTTCTGGTTTTGGGCAGGTTTAGGTATTGGTGGTGGGATAGCTGCCTCGATCTACGGCATCAGTTTAATAGATCGGACTTTGCCAGATCAGTCCGAGTTGAATGCTGTGTTGCGAGAGCAAACACTGACCATTAAAGCTGCTGATGGCACAATATTACAACAACAAGGTGAAACGGCCAGAGAACAGCTACAGCTAGAACAAATACCAGATAATTTAAAAAAAGCTTTTATCGCCTCAGAAGATAGAAGATTTAGGCAACACAATGGAGTCGATCCGCAAGGGATTGTCAGAGCGAGTTTGAATAATTTGCGATCGCAAGGTGTGGTAGAAGGTGGTAGCACCATCACCCAACAGCTAACGCGGATTCTCTTTTTGAAACAAGAGCAGACAATCTGGCGCAAACTCAAGGAAGTCCGCCTTGCCCAAAAAATGGAGCAAGAATTAACCAAAGATCAGATTTTAGAGCGTTACCTAAATCTGGTTTATTTGGGATCTGGAGCTTATGGTGTGGCAGATGCATCCTGGGTATATTTTAGTAAAACGCCAGACCAGCTTTCCCTTGCAGAAATGGCTACAATCGCTGGATTAGCTCCTGCTCCTAGCTTATACGCCCCAGACAAAAATCCCGAAGCGGCGAAACGGCGGCGGAACTTGGTATTGCAACGGATGCAAGAAGATAAAGTAATTACACCAGAGCAAAGGCAAGCAGCCGTTCAGGAGCCATTAACCCTCAAAAGCAGTTCACCCAAGCGACTGGAAATAGAATCACCCTACTTTACCAGCTACATCCAAAAAGAATTGCCGAAGTATGTCTCTCCTGATGTGCTAAAAAGTGGGGGTTTAGTAGTAGAAACCACGTTGAACCCAAGTTGGCAGAAGGTGGCAGAAGAGGCAGTTGCAAAAACATTGCGAAATCAAGGACGCTGGGAAAACTTTAAGCAAGCGGCAATGGTGGCTATAGACCCCCGAAATGGTGAAATTAAAGCAATGGTTGGGGGAAAAGACTTTGGTAAAAACCAGTTTAATCGAGTTACCCAAGCACAACGGCAGCCAGGATCGACATTTAAAGGGTTTGTATATGCCACTGCGATCGCTACCGGTAAAAGCCCCTACGATAGCTACGAGGATGCGCCCTTTGTCGTAGACGGCTATGAACCGAAAAACTATAGTGAAAACTTCCGGGGTTCAATGAACATCCGAGATGCCCTCACCCGCTCTGTTAATATTGTTGCGGTCAAGGTGTTGATTGATGTGGGATTTACACCAACGATTAAACTTGCCCATGATATGGGGATAAAATCTGAACTCAAGCCCACCTACTCCTTGGCTCTTGGTTCAAATGAAGTCAATCTGCTAGAGTTGACCAGTGCTTATGGCAGTTTTGCGACTCAGGGATTGCACGCAGAATCTCATGGTATTACCCGCATCCTCAACCGCCAAGGCAAAGTCATCTGGTCAGCGAATTTCAAGTCAAAACGCGCCCTGGATGCTGACAGTGCCGCCATCATGACTTGGATGCTACGCAACGTCGTCGAAGCGGGAACTGGTGGTGCTGCTCAATTAGATAATAGACCAGTTGCCGGCAAAACCGGCACCTCCGACGAAGCCCGCGATTTATGGTTTATTGGCTACATTCCTCAGATGGTAACAGGGGTATGGCTAGGTAACGATGACAACCGCCCCACTTATGGTAGTAGTAGTAGTGCCGCTTACACTTGGCACGAATTTATGGAAAAAGCGGTAGACGGGATGCCTGTTGAAAAGTTTCCTAAACGACCCAAGTTAGAAGGTCGCAAAGGCACTATCAAAGCCCAATCCATCAAGCCTAAACAAGTGCTGAATCGTTCTATTGCCTCTAAAGATGATGATGACTCAGAAGGGGAAAGTGCGAGAAATTCTAATTCTGAGGAGAGTGGTTCATCTAGGAGACGTAGAAGAAGAAGAAGCTATTCTCAAGAAACACAGCAAGCAAGCGATTATACCCCAAAACGGAGAAGGCGCGATCGCAGCGAATCAAGTTCTAGTAACTCTTCTGAGGAATCATCTACTCCACGGCGACGCTCTAGAAGAGTAGAATCTGATTCACCCCCGCGTCGAAGAAGTCGGCGAGAGTCGTCTCCTGCAAATAGTTCTGGTTCTTCAGGTTCTTCATCGTCAGAACAACCATCTTGGCGGGATAGACTTAGACCTTCTAACCAGTAATGAGAAGTGGGCATTGTTAATACTATGCACTTTTAGTCAACCAGACTCAATCTCAGAAGTCAAAAGATAAAAACGCCCAGTTAAAAGCACTGCACCCATAAGTAGCCCTAGTATTAAACCCAACCATAAACCTATAGCACCCCAGCCGAAAGTGAATGCCATCAGATAGCCCCCACCTAAACCTACTATCCAGTAAGCGAACATAGTAATTAACACTGGTACTTTGGTATCTTTCAAGCCGATTAAAGCACCAGCAGCAATAGTCTGAATAGAATAAAATATTTGGACTATTGCCCCGGCAGCGAGGAAAGAAGTTGACGTTTTAACTATCTCGATATTATCTAAATTACTGGTGTCCAAATACATTGCCACAATATAGTTGGGAAATAGCCAAAAAATCAGTGCCACAATACTTACAAAAGGAGTAACAAGCGCAATGCAGACTAATCCGGCTGTGCTTGCACCCTTGAGATCGTTTTGTCCCCTCAACTGTCCTACTCTCATCGTGACAGCATAGGAAATACCTATAGACACTGTTTCGACAAAACTTTCTGTCTCGACGGTAATTTCATGTGCTGCTAACGTCTCTGTTCCAAACCATCCCATCATTAAAGCAATAGCAGTAAATACTCCAATTTCTGCTCCATACTGCAACCCCAAAAACCACCCAGTTTGGAAGATATCTATAAACATATCTTTATCGAACTGATGCAAAGCACAATCAAGCTGATAGTCTTTAAAGTAGTTATCAAAGCAAATCCAACTGGCGACAGCGATAAAATTTAGCCAAAAAATGAGTGTGCTTCCCCAACCAATACCGGCTAAACCAAGGGCTGGTAAACCAAATTTACCGAACATTAGCACGTAATTAGCAACCGCATTTAATAATAGTCCAGCTACCGTAATTACTGTTAAAAATTGGGGCCGATTGAGGGCAGAGCTAACTTCTTTTAAGATACAAAAACCGAGTGCGGCCGGAAAACCCCAAACAATAGACCGCAAATATGTTTGAGCTAATAATACATTGCTTTCTTCTTGACCAGTCAGCAGCAGGATATAGTCAAAGTGCCAAATGATAAACATTACAGGTAAGCACATCGTCACGGCTAACCAAATTCCTTGACCGGTAGCACGGCTCACTTGGTCTATCTTTCCTGCACCAAAAGCATTGGCGACACTTACACCCGCGGCTGAAAGAACAGAACGACAAACGGAAGCTAAAGTAGAAAAGGTAACAGCGCCTAAAGCACCCGCAGCTAAAGCTTGGCTGTTAAGTAAGCCCATCATTACCCCATCCAATAAAGGAATGCCCGCTTCTAATATTTGAGTAATTATCAAAGGAACTGCTAATTGCAAGCAAGCTTGGACTTCTAATATCAGTTCTGACTTAAATTCTTTTGAAGTTAACTCCATTGGGGCGCTAAAAAAGCAATACTAAATACATTAAGATATATTAACGCCATAGGTGTAATCAACTCAAGCTATTAGCGATCGCCTGACTCAAAGAGAAATGTCTATAGTCATACTCTGTTTCTAAACTAAACTGTTTAGTTTGCACTTGTTGACAGCTTCGCCAGCTCTACGCCAACTAAACTAATACTGCTCTGGTAAACAGCAAGTAGTAAGACTCTTTTCAATGTATATCTTTTACTAATGTACTGAAGTTAGTTTTTAAGGATTGCCCAAAGGGCAGTGCGCGAGAGCGCAATCACTCGTTTTTTGTCCACTCTCACAAAATCGCGTTGCTCCCATATAAAGTTTATTCGTGGCTAACAGGTAAAATAACTTTATTCTCTGAAAAATGAGGTAGAAAATTAACTTGTGAAGCGTATCGTCGAATTTCCTCTCGAAAACGGAGACTCAATTCTTGTAGAAGTAGATGAGCCTGGGCTAACTGATGATCGTATTGGTCTGCGAGACGATATTATTCAAAAAGCTCAAAAAACTTTTGAATCTGCTCTGGAACAAGTAAAGCCCATAGCAAATGTCATTATGACTAAAGTAAATAGTCTCAATCAGCCTGCCGACGAAGTGGAAATCAAGTTTGGCATCAAAATGAGTGCAGAACTTGGGGCAGTCATTGCTTCTGGGAATGGCGAAGTTAATTATGAAGTGACTTTGAAGTGGAAACGGGAGCCATAAGATGGCCACACCCCTGGAGTTATCAGTCGTCAGGATTTACTCAAACAGTGGCAAAGTTGTTGGTGCTGGCTTTTTAGTTTCCCAAAAATATATCCTTACATGTGCCCATGTGGTAGCAGATGCTTTAGGAATTGCTAGAAACACTGCCGAAATAATCAATGCAGAAGTCCGTTTGGATTTTCCTTTATTGGCAGCTAAAGAGTTTTTGACCGCCAGGGTAGTATTCTGGCGGCCTGTTAACCCTAATGAGTTTGCGGAAGATATTGCAGGGCTGGAGTTAGAAAGCTCTCTTCCTGGTGCGGCTCATCCAGCACGATTGGTAGCATCAGAGGAATTATGGGGGCATTCTTTCCGAGTTTTGGGTTTTCCAAAAAACCAACCCAATGGGGTTTGGGCTACTGGACAAATCAGGGCTGGACTTGCAAATGGTTGGGTACAACTGGAGGATGTGAAACAACAAGGTTATGCATTAGAGCCTGGTTTCAGTGGTGCGCCGATATGGGATGAGCAGTTACAGGGTGTAGCAGGCATAGCAGTAGCGGCGGAAATGGAGCGAACAGCAGCTAAAGCAGCGTTTATTATTCCCACACAAGTGCTGATTACAGCATGGTCAGACTTGGTTGAGCAAGCTCTTTCTTTAGAAAAAATGCAGCAACAGCCAAAAGTGAAACGAGCCAATGACAGTGCTAGAGTTTTTATTAGCTATCGCAGCCAAGATCCAGATTTAACGTTGGCCCAGCAGTTTTATGAAGCAATAAAAGCGGCTGGGCATGAAGCATTTATGGCGGGGGAGAGTATACGGTTAGGCGAAAACTGGCCTGAACGCATAGATAGAGAATTGGAACAGTCTGATTACTTTCTGCTGCTCTTATCTCCTAAATCTGCAACTAGTGAAATGGTCACAGAAGAAGTCAGGCGTGCCAAGCAGTTGCAAGATTTAAATCCCGAAAAGAAACCTATAATTTTACCTATCCGTGTGAACTTTCCTTTGGATTCGCCATTAAATTATGATTTACGGGGTTATTTGCAAAGAATTCAACAACGAGAGTGGAAATCATCTGCTGATACAGTCAAGATTTCGCAAGAAATTTTGACAATTCTAGCCGAAGGTCATGAGGCTAACTATACAGAGGATGAGTTGACAACAGCAGTTGCGGTAGAAAATTTGGAAGAACCTCCTTTGCCAGTAGCAGAACCAGAATTACCAGAGGGTCAGGTAGATATGGCTTCTGCTTTTTATATAGAACGCCCTCTTATTGAAGAACACTGCTACGAGGCTATTTTGAAGCCTGGTTCTCTGATTCGGATTAAAGCGCCTCGACAGATGGGTAAAACTTCTTTAATGGCACGGATTCTTCATCAAGCTTCACAACAAAACTCTCTAGCCGTATCTTTGAGTTTTCAACTTGCAGATAGTAAAGTGTTCCCAGACTTAGATAAATTTTTACGCTGGTTCTGTGTTAGCGTTACTCGGAAACTGCGAATACCAAATCGGTTAGCGGATTACTGGGATGAGATTTTTGGTAGCAAAGATAACTGTACAGCTTATTTTGAGGAGTATCTTCTAGCAGAAATCGATCGACCCCTAGCATTGGGTTTGGATGAAGTCGATTTAGTATATCAACACCCTGAAATTGCCGCAGACTTTTTTGGACTCCTGCGTGCTTGGCATGAAGATGCAAAAAATCGGGATATCTGGAAGAAATTGCGATTAGTAGTGGTGCATTCAACAGAAGTTTATATCCCAATGAATATCAATCAATCACCATTCAATGTGGGACTTTCGATTGAGTTGCCAGAGTTTAATGCTGAACAAGTCCAAGATTTGGCACGTAGGCATGGGCTAAATTGGAGGTCTTCAGAAATTGAACAATTGATGAATATGGTGGGAGGTCATCCTTATTTAGTGCGAGTAGCACTCTATCGCATTGCGCGCCAAGAGATCGCACTGGAACAGTTATTACAAGTTGCTCCTACAGATGCCGGGCCTTTTGGTGACCATTTGCACCGACATTGGTGGAATCTAAAACAACATCCTGAGCTAGCAAGGGCAATGAAACAAATTGTTGCAAAAAACACACCAATACAGCTAGAGCCAATAGAAGCCTTTAAATTAAAAAGTATGGGTTTGGTCGATCTGGAAAATAATTATGTAATACCTAGATTTAATTTATATCGGCAATATTTCCGCGATCGCGCGGCTTCTCTGTAATCGAAATCTCATACATCTACATTTCATTGATGAACGCAGAACAAAACCCAGCTTACGAATATCAAGTCGGAGGAAGTTTGCCAATTAATGCTCCCACTTATGTAGTACGGCAAGCGGATCAAGACCTCTATGAAGGGTTGAAAGCAGGGGAGTTTTGCTATGTGTTGAACTCGCGCCAAATGGGTAAATCTAGCTTGCGGGTGCAAGTAATGCAACGATTACAAGCGGAAGGTATTGCCTGTGCAGTAATTGACTTAACTAGAATTGGTAACCAGCAAGTAACGGCAGATCAATGGTATGCAGGGATTGTCCGCATTCTTGTCAGCAGTTTTGCTCTGTCTGAAAAGTTTAATTTGCGGAGTTGGTGGCGCGATCGCGATTATCTTTCCCCAGTGCAGCGGTTAAGTGATTTTATTGAAGAGATACTACTGGTGGAGATTGATAAACCTATTGTCATTTTTATAGATGAAATTGATTGTGTCCTCAACCTGAAGAAGATTGTTGGAACTGATGATTTTTTTGCTTTTATCCGAAACTGTTATAACCAACGTGCTGATAAAACGCAATACACCCGTCTGACTTTTACACTCTTAGGGGTAGCAACACCTTCAGATCTGATTGAAGATAAAAAGCGCACCCCCTTTAATATTGGCAAAGCAGTTGAATTAAGCGGCTTTACGCTAGTAGAAATAAAACCACTAGGAACCGGATTTGTAGGCAAAATAGATAATCCGCAGCTGGTATTAAAAGAAATTTTAGATTGGACAGGTGGACAACCATTTCTCACTCAAAAAGTATGCCAACTGATACTAAAAGATTTAGTTAATTTACTGCCTAATTTAAGCTCATCAATAAACGAAATAAATATTACAGAGTGGGTAGAAAATGTGATTATTGATCACATCATTAAGAATTGGGAATTTCAAGATGAACCAGAACATTTACGTACAGTACGTGACCGGATTATGCATAATCAAACTCAAGCAAGTATGTTGCTAGGGTTGGTTCAAGAAATTTTAGATAAAGGAGAATTATCTGGTAATGATAGTGATGATCAAATAGAATTAAGATTATCTGGATTAGTAGTACAACACGACAGTAATTTAAAAATTTATAATCGCATTTATAAATCTATTTTTAATCAAGAATGGGTAAAGGAACAATTAGCTAAATTGCGCCCCTACTCTGAAACTTTTCAGGCGTGGTTAGATTCTAATTGTCAAGATGAATCGCGGCTTTTGCGGGGTAAAGCATTAGAAGATGCTTTAAATTGGAGAGAAGGCAAAAGTTTGAGCAATCAAGATTATGATTTTTTAACTGCTAGCCAAGAGCAAGAACAACGCGATCTTCAAGAAAGGCTGGAAGCCGCCAAAGCGAAAGAATACAAAGCAAGAATTAAAGTTGAAAGGCAGAGAACTCGATTAGCGATCGGATATGCTGTTGTGGCAGTGATTGCTATATTTGCTGGTTTTCAATGGAGAGAAGCTAAGATAGGTCAAATTCAGGCACTCACAACTTCCTCTAAAATTCAATTTACTATAAATCAATATTCATTTGATGCATTAATAGATGCCTTAAAAGCAGCAAGACTACTCCAGCATTCTATCTTTGTCAAAAATGAGCATGAACTTCAAATGCAAGTTATGGAAGCAGTTAGCAATGCAGTTTATGGAGTTAGAGAAAGTAACCGTCTAGAAAAACATCAAGACCTAATTAGACGTATCAAGTTCAGTCCAGATGGTAAAAGCTTTGTGACAGCTAGCTATGATGGTACTGCCAAGCTCTGGAAGTTAGGTGAGAAAGAACCTTTAACATTAAAAACCTATAAAAGTTATGTTGTTGATGTCAGTTTTAGTCCTAACGATCGGAGGATTGCTACTGCTAGCCGAGACGGAATTGTAGATATTTGGGATAGTGAAGGTAAGCATATTTCAAATCTTAAACATACTGTAGCAACTTCAAATGAAAATAAAGATATTCTCTGGAGCGTTGACTTTAGTCAGGATGGTCAGATAATTGCTACAACAGGTGGCGACACCACTATCAAGCTTTGGAAGCTAGATGGTAGTCTTTGGAAAACTTTAAAGGACGATACGAATGGACATACACAAGAAGTCCGTAATGTTAGCTTCAGTCCTGATGGTCAGAAGATTGCCTCCGCTAGTACTGATGGTACAGTTAAACTTTGGGACATCCAAGGTAATTTAATTGATACATTAAATGGTCATAAAGGAATATCAGTTTTAAATGTAAGTTTTAGCCCTAATGGTCAAACTATCGTTTCTACCAGTAGTGATAATACAGCTATTATTTGGGATGTAAAGAAGAAAACTCAGCTAGCTCAACTGCAAGGGCATACAAAACCAGTGAAAAATGTTGCCTTCAGCCCCGATGGTAAAACTATTGCCACTTCTAGCGATGATGGAACTATTAAATTATGGAGTAGCCATAATTACCAATTGCTAGACACTTTGGAAGGACATAGAGGTTCCGTTAGTGGTATTAGTTTCCACCCTCAAGAACATATTTTAGCATCCGCTGGTGATGACAAAACAGTTAGGCTTTGGCGTATAAATCCTTTGCAAGTAACTTTGAATGAACATGATGCCATTTACAGCATTGATATTAATCCTAAGAAAGATATTATTGCGACTGGTAGCGGAGATGGAGTTATAAACCTATGGAATTTCCAAGGAGAACGACTAAAAACTATTAAAGGTCAGAAATTGGGTATTGCTAGCGTTACTTTTAGTCCAGATGGTAATACCATTGCTAATAGTAGCCCAGATACGACTGTTAGGAGATTCAATTTACTAGGACAAGAACTAAATCCAACACTTAGAGGACATAAAGACTCTGTTAATAGTATTAGCTTTAGCCCTAATGGAGAAATTATTGCTTCTGCTAGTATTGACAGAACTGTGAAACTTTGGAATAGAGAAGGAAAACCTTTGAAAACTTTGCTAGGTAATACACAGTTTTTCAGTGTTAACTTTAGTCGAAATGGTGAGACCATTGCCGCAGCTGGACGAGATAAAAAAATTCAATTTTGGAAGCGTAATGGAAGCCCCCTATATACGTGGAATTTAGATGAATCACCTCTTAATAAATCAACTTTAAATACAACTATTTATAAAGTTATATATAGTCCGATTGGAAGCACAATTATTACTTCTAACGAAGATAATACTGTAAAGTTATTGAGTCCAAATAGTGGTGTTATCAAATCTTTGAAAAGTCATACGGCTGGGGTTTGGGGATTGGATGTTAGCCGCGACGGTCGAATGATTGCTAGTGGTAGCGATGACCGTACTGTAAAAATATGGACTATGGATGGGAAATTGATTACAACTCTTACAGGTCACAAGGGTAGCGTAAACTCTGTTAAATTTACACCTGACAGTAAAAAGCTTGCTACCGCTAGTTCTGATAAAAAAATTTTGGTGTGGGATGTACAAAATATGAATTTCGACGAATACATAGAGCGTGGATGTAATTGGTTGAGTGATTATCTAAAAACTCATGATGATCAAGATGATTTAAAAAATGTGTGCAAATGAAATAAAGATTAAATGCAAACAATTAGTCTATATTTAATCAAATTAGCTAATAGTAAAGTTAGATATCTCTCAGGAATACATTTATGCTAAATCAACCGGAAAATCGTAATCAAAACTATGATTGGAAGAGTAAAGGCTTAGGTTGGGTGCCTGATTATCCAGATTTACGCGACTATAATTTAGATGATGAGGATCTGAGAAATCAGCAACGCTTGAAAGTGGAAGAAACCACAGGTTGGATAGAAAATATTATTGGAGAATTAATTCAAGTAATAAATGAAAATGGTCAAAAAAGTAAAATTAATGAACTAAGAATTAATGAACTAAGAAATAAAATATTGGGAAATGTTATATTTAAAAAGGTAAGAGTTCATAAGCTTTTGCAATATCCAAGTTGTTTGGAAATAAATGAAACCACTAGTAAATTTAGTATTAATAAAATTAAATATGATAGTATTTTGTCGAGACAAGTTCTTCAATTAAAGAAATATCTCGGTATTTTATTATTAACTAAATATTTAGAGCTTCCTGAAAAAATAAATACAAATTATAGTGATGGCACTGATAATAGTTTAGATATGAAACAGCCATTGGATATAATTCAGTGGATGAATGATGAAAATTATGATTTTCGCACAAAAGAAATTGTTGAATTGTTTCAATGTTTATCAAATATTAAGCAAGATGGAATTGTTGGGCTTGAGACTTTTATTCAATTAAATGAATATCTATTAAACCCGAATAAAGATAAATTAGCTGATAAAGATAATAAATGTAAAGAGGATGATGCTAAAAGAAGACCATTAAAAAGAATTAGATATTTTTCAGTAACTTCATTAATACCAGATAATGCTTTTAATAAAATTATATACAACTTATGTTTAAAGGTAAATGAGCAAATTTTACAAGAAATAAAAATAAGAAATTTTCTTGAAGAAGATTTTCTGAATAGCATTAAGGTAAAATCGGACTTTTTTCAAAAAGTTTTAGCAGAGCTAAATTCAAATGAGCTAAATTCAAATATTGTTACTAAAGATAAAAATTGGTTATTAAAAGTTTTAGGAGAAGGGTTAACTAAATCAACCCAATCTATTAGTACAGTTAATCAAAATCAATTTGAAATTAGTGCTAATTTTGAATTTTTAAAGAATTCTCCCTTGCTCGATCCAATAATTTCAATAGCTCTCAGAAGTATTTATCCGTTAGCTCGACTTAGACACCAGACACTTGAAGAATTAGTTGAGCAAGGAATTTCTAACTTTGAAAATCTTATTAAACCAAGACAAGAAGATTTTGATGAACAGCAAAAGCCAAAGGTTGAATACTCCAATAATGAATTAGTTAAATACTCAATTCGTAAAATTATATCTACACTTCGTTATGAAATCCAATCTCTTGAGCAAGAAAATCAAGAAAGACAAATAAAAAATGAAAAATTTACAACAGAGTTTATCAATTCTTTTGTCCTATGTTTCTTTATCAAAAAATACTTAAATCAATTTGAGTATACACGAGAAGCTGTAGAAGAAATTGAAAAAGAAATTGCTGATATTGACAATTCAGATGTTACCAACTCATCTCCTTATAATCTTTTTGATAAGCAAGAAGTATTTGAAATTGTAACAGAGAGAAATACCAAAAGCTCTACTCAGAAACAAGAAGAACTATTCCTAACTTTAAATTTATATATTCCCATATTCAGCAGTAAAAATCTTAAATATTTAGAAGAGCCGAAAGCACAGGAAGAAAAAGATAAAAAACCATTTTTTCAACTTCCTAGCGTAGTGGATTTAAGTTATTGGTTTTCTTCAGTCAAAGACCAAGGTTCTTTACAATCATGTACTGCATTTGCTGCTATTTCGTTATTAGAGTATTTTGCCAATAAAAACTCTAAAGATAAAATTGAACCGTCTCCTATGTTTCTCTACAAGGCTGCACGTAACAAAATGAAAGTTACAGGAGATGTAGGTTCGTCAATTAGAGAAACGATGAAAGCATTAGCCTTATTTGGCGTTCCACCAGAAGAATATTGGTCTTATGATGAAAAAAAAGTAGATGAAGAACCACCACCATACTGCTATGCTTTTGCTCAAAATTACAAGACAATAAAGTATTTTCTTTTAGATTATGCTGGTATTACTGAAGAAACTCTTTTATTTCAAATAAAAGCAGTTTTGTCCGCAGGATTTCCTTGCATTTTTGGACTTACACTTTATAGCTCTGTCTACAAAAGCTCGAACGAAAAAGGTCATATTCCGTTTCCAGATTATCAGGAAGATAAGATTGTTGGTGGACATACACTTGTAGCAGTTGGTTATGATGATTTTCAGTTCGTTAAATGTGCCAATGGTCAGAAATACTCAAAAGGTGCATTTTTAGTAAGGAATTCTTGGGGAACTGAATGGGGTGTAAAAGGTTACGGTTGGCTTCCTTACGATTATGTATTAGCTGGATTAACCTCTGCTTGGTGGTCGTTGCTCAAATCAGAATGGTTTAACGAGAATAATTTTGGTTTGTCAGGTACAGGTGGTGAAGGAGTACCAGGTAGTACAGGTACATAAATGCTGATAATTTAATGGTTGCGATCGCCTAACATAGATTTTAATCAATGCTGTAGAGCGACGAATTATTTAGACAAAACGGCAGATTCTTTGTCATTGGAGTTTAGACTAATTTTGCTTACCAAACCACCAAACCCTTATCCAGAAAGGCTTTCCTAATTTATAGGTAAGTTTTAGATTCCTAAGTTTAAAATGCTTGTTACACAAGAGCTGTAGCCTGAAAAATAGAATTTAGTCTAAACTCCAGCCAAAAGTAAGCAAAAGCAAATTGCGCTACCGCTTGAGAATAAGGGCCTTATGTGATGCGTTGCAATAGCGCAGGCTCTTTGAGTAATCGAGTGTCGGAGCTAGCGACATTACGAATTAGTAATTAGCTAAACAAATATCACTATGAGTTGTGAACTTTGAATTAAAAAATTGTTTGAACTCAACACTCACAACTCATAACTTTCTAAGATTATCGTGCTGGTAGTTGTGGGTGTGTGGTCGAGTACTTGGTCACTATGCCAGAAATTTCGGGGTTGTAAAGCCTGAGATAATTCCAGTAGTTGCCAAATACTTGCCGCACATAGTTTTTAGTTTCATCAAAGGGAATTTCTTCAACAAACTCATCTGGATCTTTTGTAGTTAGAGTTTGCAACCATTTGGAGACATTGCCGGGCCCAGCATTGTAACTAGCGATCGCCAGCAAGGAGTTATTGTTATATTGATCGTGAGTATGACCCAAATACCATGTACCCAGCATGATGTTATCGTTGGGATTTTCTAAGTTGATTGTTTTGAAATCCACCTTGATTTGTGGTGCAATCCATTTAGCTGTACTCGGCAACAGTTGCATTAAACCAGTAGCATCAGCGACAGATTTGATTTTTGGTTCAAACCGTGACTCTTGACGCATCAAAGCAGTTACTAGCAAAGGATTTAGTTTACGGTCAATAGACCACTTTTCAATCTCTCGCTGATAGGGAAATGGATAACGCGCTTGCCAGTAGGTGATTTGTTTACTCAGAGTCTGATATTGGGCAACTTCGGCTGGTATTTCTCGGTCTTCCAATTTAGAAATTTCATCAATTCCGATGAGATTTTCTCCTTTAGCCTGCCGCATCAACCCTTCAGTAAATTGCTCTGCTACCGTTGGCTGAATTTTGTTCTGAAATTCTGTTTGCCATTGTAACCAGGCATCGCGGTCTTGACCTAGCAGATACAATTCTTTGAAAGTTTCAGAACCAGCAGGCGGTAATGGACGCTGGGGTGCGATTACTTCCGGGTTCATGACGCGCACGTTGTCAAAGTTGCCGACATTTAGCCCCAACATTGTCGCGGCTCGCCATGCATAGTAAGAGTAGGGAAACTGGCTAACCACATATTCATAAGCAGTTTTAGATTCTTGCTGTTTCCCCAGTGCAGCCGCCCATTTACCTACCCAAAAGCCTGCTCTTGGAGCCAAAATGCTATTGGGGTTATTGGTGACGATTGGTTCTGCCCATTGCCAAGCACCGACGTAATCTTTGGCATTGGCTTTATCTTGGGCGATTTTCCAACGGTATTCTGCTGCTTCGTCAGAGTTACCGTATTTACTTATGAGTAATTGCCACGCCGCGCTAGCTGACTTTTGATCCTTGAGAGTTTGGATTTTGGCTTTTTGTGCCAGTGCAGTACCAGCTTGTTTGGGAAATTTACTAATTACTTGGTCAAGATAGGGTAAGCCGTCTTTAGGTGTTTTTGCGGTTTCTGCTAACCGCAGTAGTGCCGTCCCAGTTTCCTCACTATTGGGAAATTGCTGCACTAATTGTTTATAGGTGGCGATCGCTTTTTCTTTATCTTTGCCTCCCACCTGTAAGCCCCGTGCAGTACGGTAGAGGTTGCGCGATGTTTTGGGTGCTTTGGCGTAAGCATTGGCCGCTTTCGGAAATTGACTATTTTCCCAATAGCTAGTGCCAATGAGTTCCCAATCTTCGGGTTTGAGGGTAGTCTGTTTTGCTAGCTGATCCAAAACGCCCACTATGCCTGGTTGATCGTAGGCATACTTAGCCAAAATTAATTGTAATTGTGGCTGATTGGGATTTTCTTGCAAGCGTTTGCGGATAATTTCCCAAGTTAGAGGATTGGAAGGAAATTGAGCGATCGCAGTTTCTTGTTGCTTTGGTTGAGCAATCAGATATAGCGCTTTGACTGCGGCCGGTTCTTTGGGATACAGTTTTAGCACCTTTTGCCTGAGATCGGAGGCTTTACCGTCCTCGCCCAGCAAATCCTCTGCCTGGGCTTGTTTGAGCAAAATGTATGGTGCGAGAATCGGATAGTCTTTCTCTAGTCCTTCGAGTAAAACTAGAGCTTTTTGCCCTTGGGTTCTTTCAATATAATCACTCGCCAAAAGATAACGAGCGCGGTTGCGATCGGGCGATCGCGATTCGGCAGCGATCGTTGCTAATTTTGCCGCCCGTTCTGGCAGCGATTGCGATATCAGCCCAAAGACAGCTGATTTGGCAACACTACCGTCCGATCTTTGCTCTGCTTGATTCTGACTTAGTTTGAGCCATTTTCCCAGAGACTTGCCAATCTCAGGTGCTGATACCATTGCCCCAGTTAAAAAGGCAAGCAGTGCTGCACCCGCAATTATCGAAATTTGCTTTTTCTGTAGTTTCTTCAGCATGAATACCCGCTGAAAAGTTTCGGTGAATTTCTTGAAACTCTAACACTCCTAACCATCAGTGTTACCAATTTTTTATTTTAGATTTTTTATTTTATGTAGAAAAATACTAATTTTCAATCCTTTAGTTGGTAGTATTGAGTAATTAGCACATATTAGATACTATTACATCTATCTTGGGTATATCTTAAAAGATGTGGGAGGTAGTTCTTCAGTTGGGGATTCGACTTCTACTAATTTGGTACGACTGAATTCCCTTACCTTGTAAGAAGCTGACACGACAGTGCAAATCTGAAACTCTTCTCTCGATAAATAAATTACGTCGCCACCACTTGGGTATTTTCCAGTTTTGTCGGGTGTATTATCGCCTCAGCCTAACGCACCGTCATAAATTTTCGTGCGTTATGGACTTTAGATTTAACACACCCTAGCAAATTAAAGCTAATGTAGAGCAGGTTTTTAAATTTGCGCGTACACCGTTGCTGAAACAGTAAGAGAAATAGAGCGGAGTTTATTAGTATACATTAATACTTAACAAATATCCTCTAAATCCCCATCGATCGCATTCTGAATTCTGACTTCTGACTTCTCATTTAAGTTTTTCGTGAGCAGCCAAAATAATTTTTTCGGTTTCTTCCCAGCTAATACATTTATCAGTTACAGAAACACCATATTTTAATTCTTCTTGTTTCCCAGCAATCGGTTGACTACCTTCATACAAATGCGATTCCAGCATCATGCCAACAATTGATGTATTACCATCCACTATTTGCTGAATAATATTTTCTAAGACAGCACCTTGTAATTTGTAATCTTTATTGGTATTTCCGTGGCTACAGTCGATCACAATTCTCGGTGGTAAATTTGCCTGTTTTAATTTCTCTTCTACCAGTTTGACATTTGCTGGATCGAAGTTAGGTTGACTACCACCTCTTAAAATTACGTGACCGTAGCCATTACCTTTAGTTTGAAAGACGCTGACCTGACCGTTTTGATTAATTCCCAGAAAACTATGCGGGTTTCCAGCTGATTGTAGAGCATTCAAAGCTACTTGAATATTGCCATCAGTACCGTTTTTAAAACCTACAGGCATCGAAAGTCCACTGGCCATTTCGCGGTGAGTTTGTGATTCAGTTGTGCGTGCGCCAATGGCAGACCATGTAATCAGTTCGCTGATATATTGAGGGATGATTGGATCTAGTGCTTCTGTGCCAGCAGGTAATCCCAACTCTGTAATTTTTAATAGTAGCTCCCGTGCAATTAATAAACCTTTCTCTACATAAAAAGAATCATCCATATCTGGATCGTTAATTAACCCTTTCCAGCCTACGGTTGTTCTTGGTTTTTCAAAATACACTCGCATAATTAGTAGCAAGTTATCCTTGACTCGCTCGGACAAGATTTTTAATCTCTCAGAATATTCGAGCGCTGCTTTTGGATCGTGGATTGAGCATGGCCCAACTACTATAAATTTCCGACGATCCTTAAAATCCAGGATATCTTCTATTTCCTGCCTATATGCTAAAACTCTTTGTTCGGCTAATTGTGTTAAAGGTAATTTTGACTTTACTTCATTGGGAGTTAATAAAATGCGATCGTTCTCAATGTTAGCGTTATCGATATTACTATTAAATAATTTGTTGTGCATGGGGGATGCTTTGGCAATTCTATAGACGCACTTCAACTCAAAAGTGTAACATAAACCAATGAAATTTTAAAATAGCTTATTTTTTACTTGACAAATTTCTAATTAGACTGTAGATGAGTAAAATTATAACTAAAAAAGGGGAAAATATTTCCCCTTTTCTTTTTTATTGGACTACCGACTTAGTAGTAGTGTATATCATTACTGCCATACAAACACTTTAGCTTCGTATGGTCCCAAGTCAATTACGATGCCATCTTCACCAGATTCGACATCATAATTGCCTGTCCACTCGTGCCATGTGCCAGCGCTAGGAAAGTCAGGAACTTGATAGTCAGCTAGGAAGTTTTCTGAGAAATTTGCAATTACGACTACACGAGAACCTTCATCATTCCAACGAGTATAAGCTAATACTTTTGCTTCTGGATTTTCGTGGATAAAATCGATATTTTCTGTGTAGAGAGCGTGATTGCTTTTACGCAGGTTAGTTAAGCCTTTGTATGATTCAAATAAACCACGATTTAAATCGTTACCTAACAGTGTCCAATCAATTTTGGATGATTCAGGTTGTTTAGGTTTATACTCGCCAAATTCTTCTCCCATCCAAATCAAAGGCACACCAACAGCAGTCATTAGGATGGCTACTCCTAATTTGACCCGCCGAAATGCTTCTTCGTCAAAAATCTCACGGTTCCCCAGTTCAACCATCACATGATTATGGTCGTGGTTAGTGAGATAATTTACTACATTGGTAGCACCCAAAAAGCCTTGGCGCTTGCAGTCAATCACATCTTTGAGACGCTCTAAATCAAACGTATCACCGCAAATGTGTTCTAGAATGCAATGATAAAAACTATCATGCCAGCAACCATCCATCGGCCCATCTACATTGGTAATGCTGGTAGTTTCAGGAATGTGTTCGGCAACATTATAAAAAGGCTTCATGCTAGCAGTGTTTTTGGCTTCCTGAACAATCCAGTGCATGAAGTCGTAGTTAGCAATTTGCCGCGCCGCATCATAGCGAATACCATCAAGATGAAATTCTCCAATCCAAAAACGAATTGTATCACCAATAAATTTCCAGGCTGGTTTAATATCTAATTTTTCATCATAATGTTCGTAATTAAACTCAGGCCCCCAATTATTATCAGGGTCACGAGGTTCGTGATGATACCAGTAATCGTGGTCAATTTGTGTTAAAGGAGCAGATGCTTCTGAGTGGTTGTAAATTCCGTCAATAATTACACGAATGCCTCTGCCATGACACTCATCAATCAAATTTTTTAACTCAGCAGTAGAACCATAACTTGATTCTGTTGCAAAAAAGTGACGAGGGTTATAACCCCAACTATAATCACCAGGATATTCTTTAAGTGGCATCAACTCAATAGCATTGACTCCTAGTTCGCACAAATAGTCTAACTTTTCAACTACGTGTTTGTACTTGCCTCGTGCATAAGGGTCGTCCTCGCCACCAGAAAAGTCACCGACATGCAATTCATAAATTACTAATTCGTGGTCAGCAGGTAAAGGTTTGTCATCATGTTGCCAAACATAAGTATCGGTAATCCTTTGCCCATCTTTGACCCGGATAATACCATCATCTTTTCCACTTTGTTCATCTATATCAGTTGCATAAGGATCTGTAACATCAACCCATTGTTCGGGTTCAAAAAACCATGAATTTGACTGAACGCGAAATTTATATTTATAAACGCCGTCTTCTAGTTCAACACTTGTACGAAAATAACCATCATCACCTTTTTCCATTGGAATTTCTTGCCAATCAGAAAAAGAACCAATTAATGCTACTCCTTTGTTATAAGGTGCAAATAAATTAAATTCAATTGGCTTTGCCATAGAAGTTTTTGTAATACCAAGGGTTGATAGAAGTATTCTCGGATGCTCAATTGAATTTGCAAATCGCTCTACAGAAAGAATTATGTAACCAGCGCTTCTATCTTCAGGATGAATTTATCAATAAAATTGTAAAGAATTACTGTGATTAATATTTTTTGACTGTTTATCATATTTTTTTACTAATATCAAATTCAACGTCAGGCATTTTTCGCCCGTAATACTACTAAGCCTAAAATGCTATTGAACTCAAAGTGTAAAATTAGAGGATGTTTGAAAAGTCACGATTGATGTATCAAATATTTTTTTACCCCACCCTAACCCTCCCCTTATAAAGGGGAGCCACTGCGTTGGGTGGGCAACGCCCGACTTGAAGCATGTGGCGTGAGAGAACCGGATTTTTCTTGTTTCCCCCCTTTATAAGGGGGGACTAAGGGGGGTAACAATGCAATTAAAATCACAGCCCATCACTTTTCAAACAACCTCTTAGAACGGATAGATTAATGGCTTTTTCTTAAGTTTTTAAATAGCAGATATTTAGTAAGGATAAGGGATTGTTTGCTAAATATCTGCGGTATTGGATTACTCAATTTTGCTGCTAGTTTTTTGCAGATAACTTAACAACCAATTTGCTGCCGTTGCCCTGCGAGTTTGTCGAGGGCCAAATTCCCCAATTTTGTAACCTTTGAAACCCAGTTTTTCTTTTAGCATTTGTTTATTTTCAGCAGGAATGGAACGAGTCAACTTGACTGTTGCAGGGCGAGATTCAAGAAAATCTGGTGGTTGTGGGTACTCATCTTGCCATTCTGATGCAACTAAGCTGGTGTCCCATTGTGCAATTGAAGAGTCATAACGATAGCCTAAATAATGCCATAGCAACTGGTTGACTGTGGCATCATCAAGTTGATCGTCAAGAATTGCCCAAATTGTTTCTGTATTAAGTGGTGGCAGGTTAGACATAAACAATTCAAAATTCTAAGTTGAAAAACTGACTACTAAATTAATTAAATTCACTACAGTTAGGAGGTAGTTAAAAATACTTTATCACTAGTTTGCGGCACTCCCAAAGTGGGGGATAATTTTATTTTTATCTATACCTGCTGGAAGATTTATTCGCTACAACCATTAGACAAACTACTAAAGTGACCCCAAATAAAGAAATTCGCTTCGCCAACTCAGGAGGAAAATTATGGGAATAGAGGATATGTTCAGAAATATAGTCGGTGGCAAGCAGAAACAACGCGATCGAGAATGGGATAATCGCGATCGCCAGTACAGACATCGTGGCGATGATGATGACGATGACCGCCAGTACAGACATCGCGGCGATGATGATGACGATGACCGCCAGTACAGACATCGCGGCGACGATGATAACGAAGAGCAGGATTAATTTTGCAAGTTGGAGTTAAAAACAGGTTGTGTATACACAAACTAGGTAGACTGGAAATCGTAAAGATTAGACCAGTCTATGCACAATTCCACATCACTGCCAAAGATTATCCGCGCCCATGTATTCATTTCTGGCCGAGTCCACGGAGTAGGCTATCGCTATTCCACTGTCGATACAGCTAGGCAGTTGGGATTAACCGGTTGGGTGCGGAATCTCCCTGATAATCGAGTAGAGGCAGTCTTTGAAGGGGCGCGAGAGGTCGTAGATGATATGGTTCGCTGGTGTCATTCTGGGCCACCTGCTGCTGTAGTTAAAGATATTGTGGTTGAGTATGAAGAACCGGAAGGGTTGCGGGGATTTGAAGTGAAGCGGGTTGAGTAAATAGTTAGTCATAGACCGCTAGTTTACTGCCTGTGAAAAATTTTGATTACAATGCAGATGTCCACTAGGCGGCGTGCTGTCTATCCACGTAAATCCAGAAGATACTCAATGAGTAATCAATTAAAAGACTACAATCCCAGCGGCGTAGGTGAAATAAATGGCAACCTCTTAGGTTTGCCCTGCGATTATGAGTCTGCAAACTTGATTGTTTTTGGTGTGCCGTGGGAAGTCACTGTTTCCTATGGTGCTGGCACTGCTAATGGCCCACAGCGAATTCTAGATGCTTCGACTCAATTAGATTTGTTCGATTTCGATCACCCTGATGGTTGGAAGCAGGGAATTTTTATGGAAGAAATTCCCCAAGATATTTTAGAGAAGAACACATACTACCGCGCTTTGGCAGCTAAAATTATCGGGCGATTAGCCGAAGGTAAACAACTTTCAGATACACCAGATTTAACATCTGTCCTCACAGAAATTAATCAGGCTAGTCAACGGGTTAATCAATGGCTGTTTGAAAATTGTCAGGCAGCAATTGATAATGGAAAGCGAGTTGCAGTCATAGGTGGAGATCACAGTTCGCCTTTAGGTTATTTTCAAGCATTAGCAGCTAAATATCCAAACTATGGCATTTTGCACATTGATGCCCACGCAGATTTACGCGATGCTTATGAGGGATTTGAGTTTTCCCATGCGTCGATTATGTTTAATGCGATGAAAATACCGCAAATTACTAAGTTAGTGCAGGTAGGTTTGCGTGATATTAGTCATGATGAAGTGCAAATGATTGACCAATCTGATAGTCGCATTATTGCTTATTACGATCCCGCTATTAAGCAAAAGCTTTACTCTGGGACAACTTGGATTGATTTATGCCGAGAAATTATCAGTCATTTACCTGAGTATGTTTATATTAGCTTTGATGTAGATGGTTTAGATCCAAAACTATGTCCGAGTACGGGTACTCCTGTTCCAGGTGGGTTGGAATTGGAGCAAACTTTTTGTCTGTTCCGAGAATTGGTCAATAGTGGAAGAAAAATTATTGGCTTTGATATCTGCGAAGTTGGTGATGCGGAGTGGGATGGTAATGTTGGAGCGCGGGTAGTTTACAAGCTGGCAAATTTGATGGATTTATCAAACAGGATTCAGGAGTCAGGAGTCAGAATTTAGAATTAATTCTGTACGACACTTCTCTACGTTCGCGTAGGGCGTGTTTTCAAACTACTCGTTTAGCCTCCTAATTTTTTAGATCCCCCTAAATCCCCCTTAAAAAGGGGGACTTGAAGAGATTTTTAGCCCCCATTTTTAAGGGGTTGGGGGGATCTAAGAATTTGAAAACACGCCCTAGCATCTGTCTGTGATATGCTACGCGACGCCAACAGCATGGCTTCTCTACGAGACCGCGATAGCGAGTATTCGTTCGCGCAGTGTCTCGTAGGAGCGTCGCGTGTGAACAAGAAGGTTTAAAGCTCCCACTAAATTATTCGTGTAATACCAATTCAATTAACGATCGCAACACATCCTTGAGTAAAGACGCGATTCATCGCGTCTGTACAAATGTGTCGCATTCTTTTTTAAATTGGTATAAGTCTCTGAAAAAGAAGATTTAGTGCTTTTCAATCAGTGACGGGTCTGTAGCAAGATCCCACAGGGTATTCCCTACTGATTGTTCTGACTTGTGAATTATTCTTCAACCATAATTTATCTAAGGAACAAACAATCAGTACATCAGCGTCTGTCTCTATATCTCTCTGAAAACACAAATACTAAATTAATTCCAAGTGCTGAAGTTTTGGAATTATATACTTTATTGTCTACTTAGTGGCTGGATACTATTTTTAGTTATATTTTACTATGAAAATCATGCTGAAAAACTACTTTAACACCAATCAAGGGCGAATTTTCACTGCTTTGATTTTGACTGGAATTTTGTCTGTTACTAGCGGTTTAACACTTGTAAAAGGTGCTACGGGGGCTTCTACAAATTTATCGCTAGAAACAAGCAATGAAGTTCTCAAAGAGAATATTAAACCAAACCGTTTGCCACGTCCAGTAGCTAATGCGGTACTGCGCGATTTAGCTCGCAGGCAGGGAATTTTTACTAGACAACTGCAAATTATTGATTACAATCAACAGACTTGGCGCAATGGTTGCTTGGAACTGCCTCAAGCTGATGAATTCTGTACCCAAGCCTTAGTTCCTGGTTGGCGGATTGTGGTATCTAATGGCAAACAAAACTGGGTTTATCATACCAATAATAATGGGCGATCGCTACGTTTAGCTTCGGCAAATACTCCCTCAGAAAATCTGCCAAATAAATTACCCACATCTGTAAAAAATGCTGTTTTACAAGCTGCATCCAGACGTTTGCAACAGCCAATTTCTCCGTTAACCATTATTGAGGCTCAACAGCAAACTTGGAGAGATAGCTGTTTAGAATTAGCTAATCCTGATGAATTATGTACCCAAGCTTTGGTATCAGGCTGGCGGGTGGTTGTCGGCGGAGTCGGTCAAACCTTGGTTTATCATACTAATCAAACAGGTTCCGCACTCAGGCTGAATCAAAAGGCTAACGAAACTACACTGGGGCCTGTGCAAATTCCAGCTAGTGAGTTACCACCACCGTTAGATCGAGATATAGTATTTCGTCAAATCTCCAGTGGGGGTTTTGCTGGCAGAACCTATGAGACTGTTTTACTCAAAGATGGGAGACTGATTCGCGTGCGGATTGGTGATGCTAATGATTCTGAACGTAGTGTTCGCCGCGTTTCTGTGCAACAGGTACAACAATTTGTGCGATCGCTAGAACGTTCTCAGTTTAGTAAATTTCGGAATTTGAGTTACCCAGCCCCCAGTGGTGCTGCTGATTATATCACCTACACCCTCACCAGCCAAGAAGGTACGGTTCAGTACAACGATATTTCTCAAAATAACCTGCCAAAGAATTTACAGACAGCAGTCAAAGCCTGGAATCAAATTGTAGCCAGCGCACAATCATAAACTTCATTGATGGAATTGAAGAATAAGAGAGTGGCGGGAACCTAGCTACAGAGTCGCCACTCTCTTATAAAGTGATGGGTTTAAAATTTCATAGATACTAGCGATGTCTACGACGGGCTACGCCTACGCGCTATCTTGAAAAATCAACTTTCAAGATAGCGAAACTAATGAAAGGTGTTTACGGCAATATTTGGTTGAAATACTTATTTAATTCGCCGTTTTGTAAAATACCACATAGGATTAAAATTAAACATGAAGTCTACTGTTAACAAGCAGCTACTCGAACAGCAATATTATATTAAATTGTCAATCCCCCAAAAGAAGTATCTTAAAAAGATTAATCAAGCTTATTTAGTTTAAATGGGTAAGCAAGTTTGTAGTAAGGACTAAAGTGCTTATTATAAAACCTCTTGCACTAGCTTAGACATTGGACTAGTACAGCACAACGGAAATCTAGCTACTATCTCAATTAACTAGATAAGTTGCTCTGAACAATTTATTAAAGGTAGGCAAATTTCCGCCACAGCGAACTAGTAGTTTTTGCTCAATTATACTCGATTAAGGTGAAAAAAATAGCACACTTAATCAAGTAATATAAACTTAGTAAAAAAATATTTTGGAAAAACAGGCTTGTATATTAATCAAACATTAATTACATGGAACAAGTCATTACTTCAATGCCAGATGCTTTGTTAGTAACCAGTAATTCAGGAAAAATAAAAAAAGTAAATCATGCTGCTCAACAATTATTTGGTTTTCAGGAAGAAGAATTAATAAATCAACCAATATCATTAATTATTGATGAGGATCAATTTTTAATTAAAGCTATTTGTCAACATTTTTATTTAAAGCATAATGCCCAAAATCTAGAAGTGGTTTGTCGAACCAAAACTAGAGAGAAACTGTTGATTGCTTTTTCTTGCTCAGTGATTCCCAAAAAAACAGAAGGGCTAGAAGATATTGTCTATATTGGTCGGGATATTACTGCTTGGCAACGCCGAGAACAGCGTACAAGTGCCCAGTATTCTATTACTCGCATATTATCAGAATCACAAAGCATAAAACAGGGAATTCCCCAAATTTTGCAGTCGATTTGTCAAAACTTGGGATGGGATTTAGGCGAACTTTGGACACCAAGCCAATATATTGGCACTTCCCTACAAGGAGATAGTCTTAATGCAGTACTAAGGTGTGTAGAAATTTGGTCAAGTCGATTAGTTTCTGTCCGAGAGTTTAAAGCAATCACTTGGCAAACTACTTATATACCTGGTGTTGGCTTACCTGGTCGAATTTGGATCGGGCGTTTACCTTTGTGGATTAAAGATATCACAGTAGATGGAGATCAAAGGCGATCGCTACCGGCTGCGGAGGCTGGATTGCACGCAGCTTTTGGCTTCCCCATTTTAGACGATAGTGAAATCTTAGGAGTAATGGTTTTCTTTAGTCGGGAGTTACTACCAAAAGATAAAGACCTATTGCAAATGATGGGTTCTATTGGTAGCCAAATTGCCCAATTTATCAAACGCAAACAAGCAGAAGACGCTCTTGTGGAAAGTGAAGAACGATATCGAGATTTATTTGAAAATGCTAATGACTTGATTCAATGTGTCAATCCATTTGGTCGGTTTTTATATGTCAATCGTGCATGGCGAGAAACTTTGGGATATAGCGAAGCTGAAATTGCGAATATGAGTGTTTTTGATATTATACATCCAGAGTTCAAACAAGGCTGTTTGCAAAGATTTTATCGCGTACTATCAGGAGAAAAACTTGGGCAAGTAACAGCTATATTCGTTACTAAAGACGGTCAAACAATCTTTTTAGAAGGTAATATTAATTGTAAATTTGTTGAAGGTCATCCAGTTGCGATTCGCGGCATTTTTCGCAATGTAAGTCAGCGAGTAGCAGCAGAAGAAGCACTTCGTTATCAGCAGAAAGAAACCGAACGTTTATTGCTGAATATTTTGCCAGTCGCAATTTCTAGAGAAGTGAAAGAACAACCAGCTAAAATTGCCGAAGATTTTGCTGATGTCACAGTTTTATTTGCAGATATCATTGGCTTCACCGAAATTGCTACTTCTATGAGTGCAATTCAACTGCTGAACCTACTCAACCCAATTTTCTCAGTTTTCGATCGCCTCACCGAACGATATAGTTTAGAGAGAATCAGAACCATTAACGATGCCTATGTGGTGGTTGGTGGCTTACCTACACGCCGCCAAGATCGTGCTGAAGCGATCGCTTTGATGGCACTGGATATGCAAACTGCGATCGCTCTATTTAATACTGAGAATAACCAAAATTTCAGCATCCGTATCGGCATCGATAGCGGTTCGGTAGTAGGGGAAGTCATCGATCTGAATAAGTTTACTTATGAATATAAAGACACGGTAAACATCGCTCGCTCTATGGAATCGCAAGGTATTGCTGGTAAAATCCAAGTTACAGAAAATACTTATAAGTGCTTGTGCGATGAATTTGTATTTGAAAAACGAGGCGAAATTGAAGTTAAAGGTAAAGGGAAGATGACAACTTATTTGTTGATTGGACGGAAGGGATGAGGGCATTGGGCATTGGGCATTGGGCATTGGGCATTGGGCATTGGGCATTGGGCATTGGGAAGAGACAAGGTAGACAAGAAAAAAGGAAAAGACTTGTTCAATAATTCCCCCTTGTCCCCTTGTCCCCTTGTCCCCTTGTCCCCTTGTCCCCTTGTCCCCTTGTCTCCCCTGCTCCCCTGCTCTCCTGCTCCCCTGCTCCCTGCCTATCCCCTTAGTGAGTATTCGGAATCAGCCGTCCACAGGGATAAGTTGCTGTTGGCTGTGAAGCACTTTCAGCAACTGCTGCTGGAACTCGATCTGATGGTTGGGTTTTGGCTGCTAGATAGTCTTTTTGCAGTTTATCTAAAATGGCTTCTCGCCTGTCGTATATACGCTTCAGGGGACGAGGCTGACATTTGTTTAACACATACGCACTCACCAGTGGTAGAGCGATCGTGCTATCGGTATAACAAACTATTGTGTTAGGTAACTCATCCGGGTCAATTTTACCCCAGCTGACAGCTTCCGATGGGGTCGCCCCAGATAAACCGCCTGTATCTGGACGTGCATCGGTAAACTGCACAAAATAATCGTGTCCTCGTTCTTCCAACCCCAAAACTTCGTGAAGTTGCGGTTGAGTTTGTAGCAAAAAGTTTTTAGGACTACCGCCACCAAGAATTACAGCCGCACTTTTACCTCCTGATTCACGGGCATTATATGCGATCGCGGCTGTCTCATTCACGTCAATTGATGGATCTATTACCAACTGCGAACCTTCCAATGCTAAAGCCGCCACGTTCATCCCAATTGAACTATCTCCTGGAGAAGACGTATAAATCGGTACGCCATACTCATAAGCTGTAGCTAGCAAGCAGGAATGCTGCACACCCAATTGCTTTTCTACTTCTCGGACATATTTACCTAGTAAATGGTGAAACTCAGCCGTTCCCATCCGCTTTTGAAACGCTTCTCCTTGGAGAATCTTGCGGATGAACGCATCAGTTTCTAGCAGCACATCGTAACCAAAAATAATGTCATAAATGCGGATCGTGCCTTCTTGGCGAAGTTTCACATCATCCAAAAACGGATTACCAGCAAAGAGTTCAAAACCCAAACCATAGTGCATATCGTGGTAAAGATTTGCACCAGTGCTAATCATCCAGTCAATAAAGCCGTTGCGAATTAAAGGTGCAAGCGCTGAAACCCCAAATCCTGCTGGCGTCATCGCACCGGAAAGGCTAACTCCCACGGTGACACCTTCCGTTAGCACATCGCGACTCAGTAGTTGGCAAATTTCCCGTAACCGCGCTGAGTTGTAAGCGGTGAAGTATCGATCGATCAAATCCACCACACTGATATCATTTGATATAGGTGTGGGTGCAATTTTTTGACCCAGCTGTTTAGACATTTTGGTACTCCCTAACAGTAAACACGCCGAATCTAATGGTATCTAGCTTTCAGCCAAAGTGACAGCAATACTTTTTTACCACTAGCTTGAAAAAATAAGTGAGCAGTAGGAGAAGAAAACTTTTTCAACCCTTTTGGGATTTTCTTATGATTAGCTGTCTTGAAACCTTATAAGTATTTCACAGGCATATTAGTCACATTGCTGCAAAATCGCACCATAGCTTTACTAGCACTGGGTTGTAATCCAGTGTGTGCGATCGCTTTTTCGGTTTTGGAATAGTGATGCCTTAATGGACATTAGTTGCAAAAATTAACAATTAGTATTTTTTCTTTAATAACTATCTTAAATCTTTTAACTATCTGCTTAACTGTCTTAACTGTCTTCTAATTCTTCAATTTTTGATTTAACTATTTGTTTAACGGTCTTAACTGTCTTAAGTGTCTTCTAATTCTTCAATTTTTAATTTAACTATTTGCTTACAGCTTCAATGTACGGCTTGCTTTTTATTTACAACTATGAAAAGTTATGAGAACACCACAATCTAGTAATTAAAATTTATTTGCCAACAACTCCAAATATTAGTCCTATAGTTCGTTACTTAGATTATGAGCAGAATGGCACTAAGATATCAGCAAATCCAGTATTCATAAGACTTTTGGGTGTGGTGTGTCGGGTGTCGGGTGTAGTGACGAAAAAGTTTATTAATGTTCGCACTTGTTGTTCATTTTCTTGATTTGTTCCCTACACCCGACACCCTACCCCCTACACCCTGCCCTGACTAGGTTTCACGTTTTCTTAGTGCCATTCGATTATGAGCATCTTAATAATATTATCGCCTTGAAACGAGCCACCACAAGCAAACCAAATGTGGGGATCTAACTGGATGGTGATGATACTTGCGAACTGCAACAATGCTCAGATCGTCCACGAAATAAAGATAGAAGAAGACTCCAGAGGAGGTTTAGCGCAGATCATGCAACCCTTTGAACTGCCAGAATTTTACACGCCTTGGCCCGCACGGCTGAACCCAAACCTGGAAGCGGCACGAGTCCATTCCAAAGCGTGGGCTTACGAGATGGGGATACTTGGCTCAGAAGAAGAAGCACAAAGCTCGGTTATTTGGGATGAACATACATTCGATGCCCACGACTACGCCTTGCTTTGCTCTTATACCCATCCAGATGCGCCGGGAGCGGAGCTTGACTTAGTAACCGACTGGTATGTTTGGGTATTCTTCTTCGACGATCACTTCCTAGAAATCTATAAGCGCACCCAAGACATGGCTGGGGCAAAGCAGTATCTTGACCGACTGCCAGCGTTTATGCCAGTGCATCCCACTGATACCCCTTCCGTTCCGACCAACCCAGTAGAGCGCGGCTTGGCTGATTTGTGGTCTCGCACCGCCTTTACTAAATCTGTGGACTGGCGACTTCGATTCTTTGAGAGTACCAAGAACCTCCTAGAAGAGTCTTTGTGGGAACTCGCCAATATCAACCAAGATCGGGTCGCCAACCCCATCGAATACATCGAAATGCGCCGCAAAGTTGGTGGCGCTCCGTGGTCAGCGGATCTCGTCGAACACGCCGTGTTTATAGAAATTCCGCCCCAAATCGCCTCAACTCGGCCAATGCGTATCCTCAAAGATACGTTTGCCGATGGAGTGCATCTTCGCAACGACCTATTTTCTTATCAGAGAGAAGTGGAGGATGAAGGTGAGAACGCTAACTGCGTGTTGGTCTTGGAGCGCTTCTTGAATGTGAGTACCCAGGAGGCAGCCAACCTCACCAACGAACTGTTGACCTCGCGGTTATACCAGTTTGATAACACTGCTGTCACCGAGTTGCCCCCCCTGTTTGAGGAGTACGGACTAGATCCAGTGGCTCGTGTGAACGTTCTCCTTTACATCAAAGGACTCCAGGACTGGCAATCGGGCGGTCACGAGTGGCACATGCGATCGAGCCGTTACATGAATAAGGGAGGAGACAATTCTCCAACATCTACGATTCTGGGAGGCCCCACAGGTCTAGGCACATCGGCTGCGCGTATTCAATCGCTATACGCCGCCTTGGGTTTGGGAAGGTTCAAGAGCTTTACTCACATTCCATACCAGGCTGTGGGACCGGTGACACTGCCGAAGTTTTACATGCCCTTCACTACAAGCTTGAATCCCCATCTGAATGCTGCGCGGAAGCATTCCAAGGAATGGGCGCGTGAGATGGGGATGCTGGAATCACTACCTGGGATTCCTGATGCCGTCATCTGGGATGACCACAAGTTTGATGTTGCCGACGTAGCCCTATGCGGTGCATTGATCCATCCGAATGGGTCTGGTTCTGAGCTGAATCTGAGCGCGTGCTGGCTGGTTTGGGGAACCTATGCCGACGATTACTTCCCGGCACTCTACGGGAATAACCGTAACATGGCTGGTGCAAAAGTGTTCAACGCCCGACTGTCGGCGTTTATGCCTCTGGATGACTCCACCCCCAGCGAGGTTCCAACCAATCCAGTGGAAGCCGGCTTGGCAGATATTTGGTCTCGCACAGCAGGCCCCATGTCCGCAAATGCGCGGACTCAGTTCCGCCGGGCGATTCAGGATATGACTGATAGCTGGGTGTGGGAACTCGCCAACCAGATCCAAAATCGGATTCCCGACCCGATAGATTATATTGAGATGCGCCGTAAGACCTTTGGCTCGGATCTGACCATGAGTCTGTCCCGACTAGCTCAGGGCAACGAGATCCCGCAGGAGATTTACCGCACCCGAACAATGCGATCGCTCGATAATTCCGCCGCCGACTACGCCTGTTTTACCAACGATATCTTCTCTTATCAAAAAGAAATCGAATTCGAGGGTGAAATCCATAACTGTGTGCTGGTCGTTCAGAATTTCCTCAACTGCGGTAAACCACAGGCCGTTGAAGTTGTCAACAACCTGATGACTTCTAGGGCGCTACAGTTTCAACACATCGTCGCCACCGAGCTGCCAGTTCTTTTCGATGATTTCGACCTGGATGCAAGTACCCGCGAAAAACTGCTCGGATACGTCAAGAAACTAGAGCAGTGGATGTGCGGCGTACTCAAATGGCATATAACGGTAGATCGCTATAAAGAATTTGAATTGCGTAGTACGTTAGCAGGGCGGCTACTTAGCGGGCCCAGAGGGCTGGGTACTTCAGCTAGGCGTATTGGCTCGTCGATCGGTCAGGGGAGTCTCAAGTCATTACTCGGTCAATGAAGTTAGGTTTTCTTGTCGGTGAGTTAATTCAAGGTCAGTATGCGATCGCGTGAGATCAATTTTTTTAGTAACTAAAAAGTGGAGGATTGAGTTGTGACTTATTCTAACGACCCCAATTTGGTAGAAGATCGGCAGCCCCAGTTAACTTTAAGTACAGCGGCGGCGCGTAATTTGGCGACAACAGCCAAATCTGCACCGCAGACTCAGGAAATTACATCGCGGTGGTTATTGAAGCTGTTGCCGTGGGTGCAGACGAAAGGTGGCGCTTATCGAGTCAACCGTCGGTTGAGTTATGCCGTGGGTGATGGACGGGTGACTTTCACCAACACTGGAGCTGCGGTGCAGGTGATTCCTCTGGAACTTACTGAGTTGCCCTTGCTGCGAGGGTTTAACAACCTTGACGTTTTGATCGGATTAGCAAACCAGTTTGTTCAGCAGGAGTATGCTCCAGATGATGTAATCGTCGAACTTGGTCAGCCTGCCGATCGCGTGATTCTGATTGCTCGTGGCAAGGTAAACAAGATTGGTGTTGGCAAGTATGGCGAGCAGATCGTGTTCGATGTGCTCGCTGATGGCGACCATTTCGGTGATGAAACTGTGGTGCAGTCCGAGGATACTTGGCAGTACACCCTCAAGGCGATTACCAGAACCATCGTTTTGTCGCTACCCCAAGCGGTGTTTGAGAGGGCGATCAATCAGTCTGAGGCGTTGCGAACTCATGTTGAACAGTTCCGCGTTCGCCTGAGCCAGCCACAGACTCCCCAAGGTGAAGCCGCCATTGAACTGGCAGCCGATCATCCCCAAGAAGCTGAGTTGCCGGGAACCTTCGCCGATTACGAACTCACACCGAGAGAATATGAGTTAAGCATTGCTCAAACGGTGTTGCGAGTAAGTACGCGGGTAGCCGATCTTTATAACGAACCGTACAACCAGACAGAAGAACAACTGCGGTTGACTATCGAGGCATTGCGGGAACGTCAAGAACACGAGTTGCTCAACAACCGCGAATTCGGGTTGCTGCACAACGCTGACCTCAAACAGCGTATCTACAGCAGTAGCGGCGCACCTACTCCCGACGACTTGGACGAACTGTTAGCGACGGTATGGAAGGAGCCGGGATTCTTCCTAGCTCACCCCCGCACGATCGCTGCCTTCGGTCGTGAGGCCAACCGCCTGGGTCTCTATCCACAAAGCGTAGATGTGAATGGCGTTCAGGTCACATCTTGGCGCGGCGTACCCATCTTTCCTTCCAGCAAGATCCCCATCACCAATAACCGCACCAGTTCTATCCTTTTACTCCGCACTGGTGTAGAAAAACAAGGGGTAATCGGCTTACATCAAACTGGTATCCCCGATGAATACCAACCCAGCTTGTCTGTTCGATTCATGGGCATCAGCGAAAAGGCAATCATCTCCTACCTCGTCACCGCCTACTACTCCGCAGCCGTCCTCACTCCTGACGCACTTGGCATCCTCGAAGATGTTGAAATCGGGCGCTAAATATCAGGAGTGCTGAGTGTTGAGTGCTGGTGCTGAGTGAGTAAAATTAGCGCTGACTAGACCTCTTGCATAAATCAAAAATAAGAAAGAACCCCACCCCGCCAAAGCTACGCTTTGTCTCCCCTCCCCGCAAGCGGGGAGGGGTTGGGGGTGGGGTGTTAGGAACTTTTGCAAGAGACTCCATGAGCTGCGCTCACAAGGAACAATGAAAATAATCTGGGAATGATTTTGCGTTGTTTCAGCCTCTATTTTTAAGGCAGGTCTACTGTTGATACTCCGCAAGAAAGTAGGCGGTCTTTTAACTCAGCACTTGGAACTCAGCACTCAGCACTGAATGGCACTTTTATTAATAACTAAGAGGATGAGGTGATGACGGATTTTATTGAATCAAATTTAAATGTTGAGAGTGGACAACCTCAACTGAGTTTGAGTAAAGATGCTGCGCGTAATTTGTCCACGACCACCAAATCTGCACCGCAAACGCAGGAAATTACCTCACGATGGTTGTTGAAGATGTTGCCGTGGGTGCAAACGAAGGGTGGGACTTATCGAGTTAACCGTCGGTTGACCTATACGGTGGGTGATGGACGGTTAAGTTTCTCTAACACCGGAGCCGAAGTGCAGGTGATTCCCCAGGAACTTGGTGAGTTGCCCTTGCTGCGAGGATTTGACGACACCGAGGTGCTGAGGGCGTTGGCAAGTCGGTTTGTTCAGCAAGAGTTCGCGCCTGGTGATATCATTGTCCAGTCAGGTCAACCAGCCAATCAGCTTTTTTTGATCGCACATGGCAAGGTAAACAAGATTGGTATTGGCAAGTATGACGAGCAGCCTCTATTGGATATGCTAGCTGACGGTGATTATTTTGGCGATCGCGTGTTGGTGGAGTCAGAAAGCAATTGGAAGTTTACGGTCAAAGCTGTGACCCGATGCACGGTATTGGCGCTACCACAACAGGCATTTCGAGAACAGCTCAACCAGTCGCCGGCGTTGCAGGCTCAGGTTGAGCAATTTAGGATTCGCGCAGAACTTCCACAAAACAAGTATGGGGAAGCTGCGATCGCGTTGTCAACCGATCATAGTCAAGAGACGACGTTACCAGGAACATTTGTTGACTACGAACTCTCACCCCGCGAATATCAGTTAAGCATTGCTCAGACTGTGTTGCGAGTAAGTACTCGCGTTGCGGATCTGTACAATCAACCATACAACCAGACGGAAGAACAATTGCGGCTGACGATTGAGGCATTGCGGGAACGTCAAGAATACGAGTTGATCAACAACCGCGAATTTGGATTGTTGCACAACGCCGACCTCAAACAGCGCATCTACACCCGCAGCGGCCCCCCCACTCCCGATGACCTGGATGAATTAGTCACCCGTCGGCGGAAGCCGAGGTTCTTCTTGGCTCATCCCCGCACTATTGCAGCCTTCGGTCGCCAGTGCAACCGTCGAGGCATCTATCCAGACACCATAGACATGGATGGGAGCAAAATAATCACGTGGCGCAATGTACCGATTCTTCCCTGTAACAAGATCCCGATTACTAAGAATCAGACCAGTTCTATCCTTATACTCCGCACTGGTGAAAAAGATCAGGGCGTGATTGGCTTACATCAAACTGGTATCCCGGACGAGTACCAACCCAGTTTGTCTGTCCGATTCATGGGCATCAGCGAAAAGGTCATTATCTCTTACCTCGTTACTGCCTACTACTCCGCAGCTGTCCTCATCCCCGACGCACTTGGCATCCTTGAAGATGTGGAAATCAGTTTGTAACTTTTTTGAGTGGAATATGAGTCAATTTTGGTAGTGTCAAAATAAGAGTTAATACGAAACTCATAACTCACCACTCAAGACTGATGCAAGATAGGCAAGAACAAATTTCGCAAGTGGTAGTGACTGCTGGACAGATGCGCGATATTGAAAAGCGGATCTTTGCAGCGGGAATGCCTGTAGTTGCTTTGATGGAAAAGGTAGCGGGATTAATTGCTCGTCGCATTCCAGAAATTCCTGCAAACACCCCTTTGTTAAGGGAATCTCGTGTGGGAATTCTTGTCGGCCCCGGTCATAATGGTGGCGATGCTTTAGTCGTAGCTCGTGAATTATACTTTCGCGGGTATGAGGTTTGGATTTATTCTCCTTTTTCTAAGCTTAAAGAATTAACTTCGCAGCACTTGCAATATGCCCAGAGTTTGGGCATTCCAATTTATCAAACAATTGAACAACTACCAGATTCTGATTTGTTGATTGATGGCTTGTTTGGATTTGGTTTAGAAAGAAACCTGACCGATCCCATCGCCTCTGCAATTAATCAGCTAAATGAATTATCTATACCGATTTATAGTATCGATTTACCTTCAGGTTTACACACCGACACAGGCGAAGTCTTGGGAACTGCCATTCGCGCCACTCACACATTTTGCTTAGGTTTATGGAAACTCGCTTTCTTCCAAGATCGGGCGTTGGAATATCTCGGTAAAGCTGAGTTAATCGATTTTGATATTCCTTTAGCTGATGTGGAAGCTGTTCTCAAAGATGCACCTAAAATTAAACGTATTACACGAGCAAAGGCACTTGCTACTTTACCTTTACCCCGTCCAGCAGTTACTCACAAATATAAGGAAGGACATTTACTGCTGATTTGCGGTTCGCAGCGCTATGCAGGTGGGGCGATTTTAACTGGTTTGGGTGCTAGGGCTAGTGGTGTCGGGATGCTTTCGATTGCCGTACCCGAATCCTTGAAATCTCTTTTGGTGTCACACTTGCCAGAAGCACTAATTGTCGGTTGTCCAGAAACGGAAAGTGGAGCCATCGCCCACCTACAATTACCACAAAACACCGATCTGAGTTCCTTTAATGCGATCGCTTGTGGCCCCGGTTTAACACGAGATGCTACGCCCATTGTCCAAGAAGCGATCGATAGCAATCGCCCTTTGCTACTCGATGCCGATGGTTTAAATATCTTGGCACAAATGGGAGCGATCGCCACATTAAAAAAACGCCAAGCAGTAAGCGTACTTACACCCCACACTGGCGAATTTGAACGATTGTTTCCTGATGTCGCCGATGCCAAACATGACAAAGTGAAAGCAGTACAGGAAGCTGCCGCCGAAAGTGGGGCGATAGTATTGTTAAAAGGGGCAAGAACTGCGATCGCCAACCCTCAAGGTGACGTTTGGATTGTTCCTGAAAGCACACCTGCCTTAGCGCGTGGCGGTAGCGGCGACGTGTTAACTGGTCTACTGGGTGGATTGTTGGCGCAAACAGCAATGAAGCAGATTCCCGTAGAAGATATTGTGGCAACTGCCGCATGGTGGCATTCCCAAGCAGGTATAATAGCCGCCCAAGAGCGTAGCGAATTGGGTGTAGATGCGTTTACATTGACACAATATTTGCTAAAAACTCTAACTTAGTCAAATTCCTCGTTCCCAGTCTCCGATTGGGAACGAGGAATTGGGATCAGGCATCGATCATCAAATACCAACGCTGTAGCGCCAACTGGTGAATTTCGCGCCAGGGAATATTATGTTTTCGGGCTAAGTCTGCACAATCTTCATATTCTGGCTGCACATTTGCAATAACTTTTTCTGGCGATTGCCCTTTCCATGCTACTTTGACACGCACTTTGCCATATTCCGTTTCCACTTGTTGAATTTCCCGTTGTAAAATGGCGCGTTGCTGAGTTGTGCGCCGAATGCCTAAAGTTGTAGTTTCGCGGAAGATGACAGCTTCACAACTGAGTAAATTTTCTGGATGACAAATCACAGTTAGCAAAATTCCCAGACGCGACTTTTTCATACCGATCGCTTGGGTAAAAACATCCAGCGCACCAGCAGCAAACAACGCCTCAAACGCATAGCCAATCGCTTGTGGATTCAAATCATCAATTTGGGTTTCTAATACCGAGATGGTTTCCAAATTTGAGCTAGTTTCTTCAGAATCACTGAAATTTGACTGCAAACTTGCGCTTTCACCCAACCAGAGGCGTAAAATATTGGGAATGGGTAAATTGATGGTTCCTGCTCCCAATCCTATCTGCTTGATAGCGATCGCAGGTGGTGAACCAAAATCTCTTGCCAAAGTAGTGGCGATCGCGGCTCCTGTTGGTGTTACTAATTCTCTGTCAATGCCATTACTATAAACTGGACAACCCCGCATTTCCCACAGCTTTAATACCGCTGGTACTGGTACTGCCATCTGACCATGTGCAGCCCGAACAGTGCCGCCACCAGTCGGAAACGCCGAGCAGTAAAGTAGGGGCAATCCTTCATCATTGCTCGCAATCCCCAACCAATCCAACCCCAGGCAAGTACCCACAATATCTACGATCGCATCTATAGCACCCACCTCATGAAAATGAACTTTTTCAGGTGCAATGCCATGCACCGCCCCTTCTGCCACCGCTAGCTGCCGGAATACCGCCAAACTCCAAGCTTCTGCCCTTGATGGCAACCCTGCTTTGAGAATCATCTGCTCTATTTCTGGCAAGTGGCGTGTGTGATGGTGACTGTGTTCGCCATCGTGGTGATGGTGATGGCGATCGTGTACTAAATCCACATGGACTTTAGTCGCCTGTTGACCATTCCGTTGGACAAGTTCTGTCCTTAACTGATATTCCTGTTCAATATCCAAACCATTAAGTTTTTCAATTAAATACTCCACAGGAACACTCAAACTTACCAAAGCACCCAGGCACATATCACCAGAAATTCCTGTCGGACATTGAAGATAAGCAATTTTATTCATAATAAATTTGTCATTAGTCATTAGTCATTAGTCATTAGTCATGGGGCATTGGGCATTGGGCATTGGGAATTGATCGATAATTAATAGTTCTTCTTCCCCTGCTCCCCTGCTCCCCTGCTCCTTGGTCACTGAACGTAGCCGAAGTGCTGCTCCCCTGCTCCCCTACTCCCCCTCCCCGTCCTATGGCAAAAATTTTCCCAGTTCATCCGGATAATCCTCAAACTCGCCGAATAGAGGAAATAAAGTCGGCGCTCTCTAGTGGCGCAGTCATGCTTTACCCTACTGATACAGTCTATGCCATCGGTTGTGATTTGAATGCTAAGTCGGCGGTAGAACGAGTGCGGCAAATTAAACAGCTAGCAAACGATAAACCATTGACATTTTTATGTCCCTCGCTTTCAAATGTGGCAACTTATGCCTTCGTAAGTGACACAGCCTATCGGATTATGAAACGCCTGATTCCAGGGCCATATACGTTTTTGCTCCCAGCTACGAAATTAGTACCGCGATTGGTGCAAAGCCCCAAGCGGAAAACTACTGGAATTAGAGTACCAAACCATACTGTATGTTTGGAGTTGCTGGCAGCATTGGGCAATCCGATTATTTCAACTTCAGCACATCTGCCACCAGATGAAGCAGATAATGGCATAGTTCGGATAGATCCAGAAATTGTTCAGTCGCGGGTAGAGCTATTCGATCGTTTGGACAAGTTGGTAGACATAATTGTAGACACTGGTGAAGAACCTACTTATGAAGTATCTACCATCCTGGATATGACCGGAGACGAAGCAGCAATTATACGGAGGGGTTTAGGTTGGGAAGCAGCAGCAGCATGGGTATAAAAATTCCACTTCACAGGCGCACCTTTCCGTTTCGGAAATTGTGATAAAAATAACTCCAGTTTTAAAATTGTCATATTTAAAAGCGATGTCTAGGATGGGCTGTTCGGTGAAACAGTGGATATAAGAGGATGGTGGCAAAACTTGGCACAGTAAGGTATTTGACAACTTTAAGAAAATGGCGGGTACTCTTGTGCCAGCGTTGAGATGGTGGCTTGTGAAGAAAACCGACACATTGCCATAACTGTAACTCTTTCGTATTTCCTATAGTTTTGATATATGAGCTTTAGATGTGAGCATTATATACGGCAAGTCTTGATGGATGAATGCCTAAAGATTCACAAGCCTTGGACAGCCTTGATTGCTGTGTCTGCGTTGTAATTACGGTGCAATACTACTGGAAAAGTCATGAAAGCTAACGTCGTCAATCTACCAAACTCTACACCAATTTTTGAGAACCACGTTTCAACTGAAGAATTTTCACATAGCAGCAGCGATCGCTTGATTCAATTGCTGTCTGAAGAAATGCAAGCGCAAGTGAAAGCAACACCCAAGTGCGTAGAAGCTTTAGCAAAGCGCATAGCCGTAGAAGTAGAACGCATTTGCGATAAAAGCTCCCGCATTCAAACATCTGGGGAAATCAAGTCCTGGCAGATGACGTTGGGAAGGCATCGGATGCAAAAATGCTTACGTTATTACCAACTGGGTTCCAAACAAGGGCGGGTGGAATTACATAGCAATTTGGGTGCTATGGTTTACCGTCATGTAACTATGTCCGGCTCTGAGTTGGGCTTTGATGCTCGTTACAGCCTGATTGAAGATTTTTTACAAGCATTTTATATCGAAGCAATCAAAGCTTTCCGCAGAGAAAACGAACTACCAGAGAATCACACACCGCGCACTCAGCTGCAATTAGCTGAATACATGGCCTTTACAGAACAGTACGCCAAACGCCGGATCAATTTACCTGGTGGTGCAAACCAGCAATTGATTATCTTGCGGGCCCAAGGTTTTGCTCGTCGTCAGCCCCAAGAAACGACCGTGGATATTGAAATGGCGGTAGAGTCTGCTAAAGGTGAAGAAGCAGAATCTTACCAGCGTAACTCGGCGGTACAGCAACTGCGATCGCAAATGATTGCCCAAACTAATTTCGATCCATCTGAAGAATCAGAACGCGATCGCGTCATCACTGAATTGATGAAATACCTAGAGTCTCAAGGTCAATCTGATTGTATGAACTACCTCAGTTTGAAACTTCAAGACCTCTCAGCCCCAGAAATTGACCAAATTCTCGGTTTAACTAGCCGTCAACGCGATTATCTCCAACAACGCTTTAAATACCACGTAGAAAAGTTTGCCAAACAACACCATTGGCAATTAGTACATCAATGGTTAGGTGCGGGTTTAGAGCAAAAATTGGGTTTATCTTCCCAGCAGTGGGAAATCTTTGTAAATCAACTCACAGAACAGCAACAGCAAATATTAGAGTTAAAAACTGCACGAGAAAATGACGTTGCGATCGCCAAGACCATCAAATGCACCCCCAAACAGCTACAAAAGCGCTGGACTCAACTTTTAGAAATAGCATGGTCTATCCGCAACGGTCATACTGAGGCACAAACAGGTTGAAGCTAAGGTGAAATAACTAAAAAACATTATCGAAGCTTATGACTGGGAAGAGGAGCGCGAATTTAGCTTATACACTAAATACAAAATTTAATTAATTCGTAGCGAATTCTTTGTGTGCCTCTGCGCTTCCCTCTGCGTCCCTACCCTTCAGGAAGGCGTTCGCGTAGCGTCTCGTAGAGAAGCGTCTATGCGTTTAAATTTCACCCCTCAATTCGCCGCAATCTTCCACAAATAACTCTTATCTGAATTTATCTAAATTACTAACTCCTCCCTCATCCAAATTATTAATACATTTGTATTTATTTAGTACAAAAATACCAATATTTTTCGATTTTTCACCTATTAATCCAACTACGTTTAGCCAAAATCAAAAATTCATATTAAGCAACTGAAGCTTTTTTACTGCTTCTGTGAAATCCTATAATAAGCAGGACTTTTGGCAGAGGGATTGAAGATGGCTCTGACTCAAGGCGGACGGGCAAATAAGTCTGGGAATATTTTAGAAGCAAATGTAGAAGCAATCTTGCATGGACATAATTATTTCCAAGTAGGGAACTATGTCCAAAAAGAATTTATACTAAATGCTACTTTATTGCCAAAACGTTATGGCAAAGAAGTCTATATTGGAACTGGAATTTATCATACTTATCTGAAGGTTGATTTTTATGTTGTCGGCTCATCTGCAATGCCGTCTGGTTTAATTTTCGAGTGTAAATGGCAAGAAAGTCCTGGTTCGGTTGATGAAAAATTTCCTTACTTGAACATGAATATTCAGCACTATTACCCAGCACCAACTATCGTAATTTTAGGCGGTGAAGGTATGCGAGAAGGCGCAAGCAAATGGCTGAAAGCAAGAGTTAATGATAACCATAATTTATTAGCAGTTTATAGCTTAGATAGATTCATTGCTTGGGCAAATAAAAATCTTTAGAAGATGTAATTAATAGTTCGTTAATAACACCTCTCTTTTTTATTTTTGAGTTAATTGAACGCGCTGCTTTAATTTGGTAAGTTTCAAAATTGATATCAGTATAAATTTTTTGAATAAATTCACTATCAGAATTGCATACCATAACTTTGACACCACGACTTGCTAACTCTGCACAAGTATCTCTTAAAAGTTCTTGGTCTTTTTGACTAAAAGAATTTTGACTATAAGCAGTGAAATAGCTAGTATCACTGATAGGATGGTAGGGCGGATCAAAAAATACAAAGTCATCACTGCTAGTCGCATGATTTAGAACTTCTGTAAAATCTGCTTGTTTAATTTCTGCATGGAAAAGTGCTTCAGAAGCAGCTTTTAGTAAAACCTCAGCACAAATATTGGGATTGTCATATCTGCCTAATGGCACATTGAATTTTCCCTGTGAGTTGACTCGATAAAGACCATTAAAACAAGTCTTATTAAGATAAATTAGACGAGCCGCTTTTTCTATATCAGTACCACTAGAGTTGTTTCTGACACTATAATAATAATCTTTATTATGTTGGATTTTATGCTGTTTTAATAGAGAAATTAATTCTTCTACACGGTCTCTAACACAACAATAAGTGTTAATTAACTCGGCATTAATATCAGTTAAAATGGCTGCACTTGGTTGGAGATAGAAAAAAACAGCACCACCACCTAAAAATGGCTCATAGTAATTTTTATAACTCTTGGGAAAATAAGGAATATATTGCTGTATCAACCGACTTTTACCCCCTGCCCACTTCAAAAATGGACGCGGACTAGTCTCCTTCGAGGCTTGAATAACCATTTACTTACAATTTAACTGAAAATAATTATGACTAAATAAAGCCAATATAACCGACAAGCCAAATTTTAGATTAACTGGCTAATTTTCCAGCCGCATATATTACAATTGAGTAGATAAAGCATATCAAAACAAACGTAAGTATATAACAAGGCAGTTTAAATTCAGATGTTTGACGGATTTTGGGATAACGTTTTTCGCTACCCCCGGTACTTAATTACGATCGTCTTAGGCTTGTTTTTGAACACCTTTGCGCCATTAGTGCCATTGTTGAAACGCCCTATCACCTCGATCGCTATCTTGGGTTTATTTGTGAGCAGCCTAGTCTTCCTTACTTTCACTCTACGGGCAATGCTGGGCTTGAGTCCAATCTAGACTAGCGTTATATCGGGGCTGTGCCCCACAGACGGTTGCTTTTGGCGTTGCTCCCGCTAAGTACTGTCTATTCTGTATCTATTTTTGTCGTACAACCTCTGTGATGAGGCGAAATTTTTATGGCTACAAATCGTCGGGTTTCCCGCGTTGCTGAACTGATCAAACGGGAAGTTAGCCAAATGCTGCTTAACGGAATTAAGGATGACCGTGTTGGTACCGGAATGGTCAGTGTGACTGATGTTGATGTTTCCGGCGACCTGCAACACGCCAAAATCTACGTCAGCATCTATGGTACAGATGAAGCTAAGGTAGAAACAATGGCAGGCTTAAAGTCGGCTACAGGTTATGTCCGCAGCGAACTGGGGGCGCGAGTACGGCTACGTCGTACACCAGAGGTGATATTTCTCGAAGATCGCTCTATAGAACGCGGTAATAAAGTATTAGCACTACTAAATCAACTTAACCACGATCGCCCGCCAGAAAATCTGCAAGCAGTAGAAGACAGCACTGTTCAAAATGATGAAGAATTCTCCGAATAAGTAACTAAAACAACAATGTAACTTCAGAACAATTAATCTCAGCAAATCCGCCAAACAGTTTACAGACGTGACTAGATCGCGTCTGTTTTAATGTGAACATAACCTAATTCAGCAAGACACTTCTCTTCTTTTAGGCGAAACAAGGTTTAAACATCAGACTTTTTGGCATTTGTGGGGAAAAGGGGAAGGGTTAAAGGGTAAAGGTATGGAATTTTCCCAAACCCAGTAACCTTTAACCTTTCTCCAACCGGAAAGCAAAAGCTACTTTTGCAAGATGTCTATTCTTCCTTGCTAAAACTCCATTCCTTGATGGGTGGAATATTCACTAATTCTGAAATTCTGACTCCTGTTTATGTATGTCCTGATTATGAATTAGAGTATTACTCGACCCAATACTACTCGCTTTGTGCATTTTGAACTCAGAATTTGGTTTGGGGAAAAGGTTACTGGGGTTGGGTTAAAGGTTTTTTCTTTCCCTTTTCCCTTTAACCGACAAGTATTGTTACTCGACCCTTTTACAGATGTTTTTCAAAAGAAAATTGGATGGTGTTAGTGCTGAAATTAACTAAGAAAATACAGGCTTACTTAAGAAATTGTTAACAGATGCTATAGTTCAAGCCTTCGTACTATACTTTGTCCGTTATGTTTTGCAACAATTTATACCCTAATAACTGACAAATATTATTGTGTTGCTTACCTTAGATGAATAACCCGCAGTTGTAGATCCAGCTTTTAAGGTGATTATTTGATATGTAAGCGATGGCGATATAAACCCTTCCTACCCACCAAATCTTGTCTAAATACAGTAATGGCAAGACTTTCAGACTTGTGGCATCAAAGTCATACAGTTACATAAGCAGGTTAAGTTAACTACTGGGAATTTTTTTTGTAAAGCGGATTTTCGACAAATGTCAGGATTCGTTGACTTTCTTAACATTTCTTGAGATAATTTCAGGAGATGTAGCGTCAAAATAAAAATAGTTCCGTATAGCAAACTACAAAATCTTAGCCACAAGTCTAATTTCTGTAATGTTTGTTCCTAATTTTTAACGGGAACACTATCGTAAGTGTTAATTTGTGAGTAAAAACCATGAGTGTGAATACGGTGCCTTCTATCAATTACTACTCTCTAGATGTGATTCAAGACGAAGCACGCCGACTGGTGCAAAAGGGAATGGTTAGCCGACAACAGCCAATATATAGCCTCTGCCAATACATTCCAGCGAGAGAGTGGGTTTGCGTTGAATGTGAATTAGAGAAATGTGACTTTTTGTTACGCGATCGCATTGGCGACCTAATTGGTCGCGAACAGTGGGACAACGACTAATCAATGTTTGATGTTGGGTTTGGGATTGGGAGTTTGTTTTTGATGTGTGGATTTCACCATCAACGATTCAACCCTCAATCTAGGGGAATAATCTCTAGTTTTTTGATGAGCATTACTCTATATAGAATCTTGCGTTATTGATTAATACAGAAGCATTTGAGTCTGAATTTATACAACTTTTCAAGTTAAAGAAGGCATCAAAACCATTTGTTCTGTACATTTGGTGTCACGGCTTGAGTTTAGTATGTAAATTCTGTGAAGTTCCTACATCGATCCGATAGAAGTGTAGGAACTTCACTTTTGACTCGCAATTTATGGCATCGCTTCCCTCAAGTAAGTGATAAGCTGCTTGCTGTTCAAAACCAAAATCCGTCTAGAAAAGTTTGCTAAGTCGGGCTAACCGACACCAGTTGCGACAACAAAGGGAACTTCGCCAGCAACTGGCTCAACTTTCACAAAATCCAAAATTTTTATAGTATTTTTTCTGAAAAAATCTCGAAAAGAACAGAAAAATTGGATGAACTATTATCCTACTTGCTCTAAATATTGATTAATGTCTTCAATGATGCGAGTAAGTTCAGCCTCAGTAGTCAAGCGAATGTTGACATTGCGGACAGTCAGCAAAACCTTGGCTGCGAAAGGTGTTGGCCAGATATTAGGATTACAAAAAACTTCTAAAAATACTTCACCCGTATAACGATATTCCAGGGGAGGCTGGGGAGTGACTCTACCACCGCCAGGAGTGGGTTTAGCGGCGATCGCTTTTAGGCGTTCCATCAGTTGATCCGTTGCTGCCTTTAATTCTCGTGCTGCTTGGGCTGAAAAACTGAAAGAGACTGAACCCTCAATCAAGTTCAATGTTAGAGGAATTGAAGACATATTTTTTTGATTAAAACTTCTTGATAAGTACTTATATTACCGGAATAAGGGGTTTGAATCCCACTCTGAGAGTTCCCGATATCTTCTTCAAAGACCATTATTACCGTTGCGGGTAATTCGTTAGTCTGTCAAGACAAGTATTCTGTCCTGGGTAAATAAGTTTGTAGTAAGTTAGCGCGGTCTTCTCCCAAAGGGAGAGGCTAGCGTCAAGGGGGTTTCCCCCATGAGCGACTAACGAACCCGTTCGCGCATCGTCTTTGTTAGGATGAAGTGCTTACTACGTAACAGCTTTCATTGGCTTGCAATCACAGTATTACCTGGTCGTTTTGTTACCGCCGAATTAGGCTGCGAAGCCACCATCAATGTTCAGACTCGCACCAGTAACGAAACCGGCTTCTGCACTGGCAAGATAGGAAACCATGTCGGCTACTTCTTCACTCCGACCATAGCGCTGGAGGGCAGTCATACTTCTCATAGTGTCGGCAAAGGAACCCTCCGCTGGGTTCATGTCGGTATCCACCGGGCCGGGTTGGATATTGTTTACTGTGATGCCACGAGGGCCGAGATCGCGGGCCAGACCGCGCGTAAAACTTGCGATCGCACCCTTGGTCAAAGCATAGACGGAACCACCAGCAAATGGCATGATGTCACTGTTGACGCTGCCAATCATAATAATCCGTCCGCCCTCGCCAATATGGCGGACAGCCTCTTGAGTTGCCACAAACACGCCCTTAATATTAACCGCGATGATTCGGTCAAAATCATCTAATGAGAACTCGTCGATAGTAGCCAAAGTGGCGATCCCCGCATTGTTCACGAGGATATCGAGACGACCAAAAGCTTTTACAGTCTCGGTGACAGCATTTTTCACCGCTTCAGCATTGGCACTGTCGGCGCGAATAGCCAAAGCTTGCCCACCTGCTGTTTCGATCGCTTGCACCACCTCATCGGCTTTTTGCGGCGAGCTAGTGTAGGTGAGGGCAACAGCTGCGCCATCCTGTGCAAGACGTTTAGCGATCGCTGCCCCCAAACCGCGTGAGCCACCTGTTACCAATGCCACCTTTCCAGTAAGTTTTTTGTTGCTCATAGTATTTTTTTGTCGTTAAACTTTTGTATCGTCTGGTATAGATATAAAGCATGGGGGTAAGCCTGTCAAGAAATTATTATACTGATGAGTATGAAACAGGAAAAAACCACTGCCGCCATAGGCCGACCCCGCGAGTTTGATACCGATGAAGCGCTCAATCGTGCAATGTATGTGTTCTGGCGCAAGGGTTATCTAGGCACATCCCTCTCGGATCTGACCGAGGCTATGGGCATTAATCGTCCTAGCCTTTACGCCGCCTTTGGGAACAAAGAATCTCTATTTCGCAAAGTGCTGGCTCGCTATGCCGACGGGCCATCAGCTTATCTTCGTGAAGCTCTCAAAGAGCCAACTGCGCGCCAGGTCGCCGAGAAGATGATGCACGGGGTCGTTGACTTAGGAACCGATCCGCACAATCCACCCGGATGTCTCTGGGTTCATGGCACGCTTTCATGCGGAGATCCAGCCGATCCGATCCGACAGGAATTGTCTGCACGCCGAAAATCGAGTGAAGCTTCTGTGCGTAAGCGGTTCGAGCAGGCGATTTCGGAGGGCGACTTGTCGGCTGATTCCGATCCAGCGGCTCTCGCCCGCTTTGTCGTGACGGTCAATTGTGGAATATCAGTTCTGGCGGCAACCGGAGCTACCCGAACGGAACTCCTGCGGGTTGTGGAGACAGCGTTGCAAGCGTGGCCGCAGTAAAGATAGTGCCTATTTGGTATCACATGGGGAAACTGTCAGATTTCGCTCCTCAAATTTTGACAATTTTCTGAAAAAACTATGAGCTTCCTTATCTTTATCAAATAGTAAATAACACTCATTAAGCCGATCGGTTATTTAGAGGAAATACAGACTACTGATGGTTTTTATAATGCTCGCAAATCTTATAAGTAGCGAACGCTCATAAACAAAGAAAAAGAAAACTCATTTTTAGTCTAGAATCTTTGTCAAACATAACATCGTTTCAAATCGAGCAGATAGAAAAATGAGAGAGTATACAGATAAATAAACTAACAGACTTAAATAGATAATTGTTTATTTATTTTTAATCAAAGGTAAATTTTAGTTAATGTCTAAATGAGAAAATTTCCATCTAAGTACGATCGGGTTTACACTCAAACAAACTTATAACTCTCAAATAACCAATTCACTTTTAGATGAGGAACATGAGGCAGATAAGGCAAATAATAAATAAAAACCGACAAATGACTGCATTTTTGTGTTAATTCTTATAAGAAGCAACCAAATCTGCGACGATCGCAACTAGTTCTCCGGGATCGACTGGTTTAGGCACATGAGTTTGAAAACCCGCTTCCAAAGCACGGCTACGATACTCGCTATCACCATAAGCAGTTAAAGCGATCGCGGGAATTTTTCCATAAATATCAGGCTTTAGTGCTCGGATCTTGCGGATCAGGGTATAGCCATCTTCATCAGGCATTGCAATATCACAAATCAAGACATCTGGTTGCAACTCAGGTAATACTTTCAATGCTACCGCTGCCGATGCAACTGCCATAATGGTGGCTCCATCAGCTTCCAACACAGTAGTAATGTAAAAGCGGCTATCATCATCATCATCAACTACGAGGATGTTTAAGCCAGCAAGGGGAAGAGCAGGTTCCATAACATCTCCATTAATGTTGATCGAATGAAATGTATTTCCAATGAGCTGCTTATTTTTTCTCTATCACCATACCATTGGTAATTTTACTGCGATCGCGCCTATTTTCCTAGAATATAACTCAATTTGTCTAGTCACCATTTAATTGATACTTAATTATTCACTGGTATTTATAATTATTGACCGGATAAAATTATGTTATTGTTTAAATTCCTTTACATTAAAAAATTAACTTTAACGAATAGTTAAAGTTTAAAAATAATCTTGCTAACTACTGACTACTTTATTACTAACAGGTTTGGATTCAATACTCTTCGGATAAACCCAATAATCTCTTTTTTGGTCTGGGGAAAGGTTAAAGGGCAAAGGGGGAAAGGTAAATTCAAACCCTTTCTTTTTCTCCTTTTACCCTTACCCGAAAAGTATTAGGTTTGGATTTTGATGGAGCTTGAAAAAAGTCAAAAAAATAGACAATGCCGAATCTTAAAACTAGTCAGGTCGGCATTATCATTTTTAAATCAATACAGTTCAAATCAGCTCAAAACCTAGATGTAGAGACGCAATTTCTCGCATCTTTAAAGACCAACTCAAAGCTTGATTACTCCCATTCAATAGTTCCAGGTGGCTTAGAGGTGATGTCATAAACCACGCGATTCACCCCTTTTACCTCATTCACAATTCGAGTAGAAATCACTTCCAAGACATCATAAGGCACTCTTGCCCAATCAGCAGTCATGCCATCTTCACTAGTAACAATCCGCAAAACAATGGGATAAGCGTAAGTACGTTGATCTCCCATAACGCCAACACTACGAATCGGTAGCAATACAGCAAATGCTTGCCAGAAATCATGATACATACCGCGTTGGTTAATTTCTTGCCGCACAATCAAATCAGCATCGCGCAAAATATTTAACCGTTCAGATGTAACTTCCCCCAGAATCCGAATTGCTAAACCAGGCCCAGGAAAAGGTTGCCGTTGAACAATTTCTTCTGGTAAACCAATGGAACGCCCAAGTTTGCGGACTTCATCTTTAAATAGTTTCCGCAGTGGTTCCACCAATTTAAATCTTAGGTCTTTGGGCAAACCGCCAACATTGTGATGACTCTTAATTTTCACCGCTACCCGCTCACCAGTTTGCGGATCTACATTGGTGTCCGCAGATTCAATCACATCTGGATAAAGAGTTCCTTGAGCTAGATAGTCAAAGTGACCGAGGCGCTTGGATGTTTCCTCAAATACACTGATAAATTCGTGTCCGATGCGGCGGCGTTTTTCTTCTGGATCTGTGATTCCAGCAACTTTAGCCAAAAAGCGATCGCGGGCATTAACATATTCAACAGGAATGTGAAACTGTTCTTGAAACAGCTTTACCAATCGCTCTGGCTCATATTTTCGCATAAAGCCTTGATCGATAAACACGCAAGTCAGTTGCTCGCCAATCGCTTTGTATAGCAAGAAAGCTAGGGTAGAAGAATCCACTCCACCAGACAGCGCCAATAGTACCCGTTTTTCACCAACTCTGGCGCGAATTTCTCGAATTGCTTCTTCGACAAAAGCCGCTGTTGTCCAAGTGGGTTCACAATCGCAGATATGGTAGACAAAATTACGGATTAATGCTAGACCACCAACAGAATGCACCACCTCTGGATGGAACTGAACGCCGTAAAGTTTCTTTTCGTGGTCAGCGATCGCAGCACAGGGAGTATTTTCTGTATGTGCTAGCAATTCAAACCCTGATGGCATTTGGATAACTGAGTCTCCATGACTCATCCACATAGTAGTGCCATCTTCAACATTAGTAAGCAAATCTGTAGGGTCGTCAATATATAATGAGGCTTTGCCGTATTCACCTCGATCGGCCTTTGCCACTTCCCCACCAAGTTGGTTTACCATCAACTGCATCCCATAGCAAACACCCAAAATGGGTATTCCCAAATTCCAAATTTCTGGGTCACAATGGGGAGCGTTATCACCATAAACTGAACTTGGCCCACCTGAGAGAATTATTCCCTTGGGATTAAGTTGGCGCAAATGTTCAGAAGTAGTGCGATAGGATAAGACTTCCGAGTATACTTGAGTTTCGCGGATGCGACGGGCAATCAACTCAGAATATTGAGAGCCAAAATCCAAAATTACAATCAATTGGCGATCGAGCCGCCCAAAAGTTTCCAATGTTTGGGGCGCTTGTTCTGTTGGTAGAGTCACCGCTGTATTCATGACGGGAGTGTTATATCTGTTAAGGATAAATAGATGCTTTGTGGTTTATGGTGATGCTATTATCCAGCCTGGATAGGCTGATAATGGTATAGAAAGCCTTGACAAACGCTAGTTTACGTGCATTTGTCAAACCCCGGAGTTGGAGATGGTATTAAAACGATAAATCTACCCTAGAGTGGTTACTTAAAGGATTATTTTTTTGGATTGTTTACGATTATTCATAATAAATTAACATAATTTTCCGATCAACAGACCAGCAGTTTTACTCTTCACGATAATTTTGCGATCGCGATCGAAGAGAATAGAGCCACAGACTGTTACTTTTTTGCCGCTTTCGCTATGGCTTTGAATGTATTCTTGAGAACGAACATCGATAGTTTCGGCGATCGCACTGTAAACTTTATTTACCCAATCACTACCAGTTGCAGCATCTAGGGATTTTAGGTATGTTAGTGCTGCTTCGGCGGTTGCACTGTTAAACACAGCTTGGATATCTGGTGATTTTAAACCTGCGATCGCACAGTGCGCTGACAAAATTTCTCGCCGTCCATCAGCCAAGTAATGATGGGTATGAAAAATCCCGCCAGCCAGCTTTATCAGCTTACCGTGATAGCCAAATAATAAGATTTCTTTTACACCCAGCACATCAGCTTCTACTAACATTGGGCCGAGCCAGTTAGCAGTTTTGACTAATTGTTCGGGATTAATCCCTAGTTTACGCGCCAAATCTAGACCATTCTCTCCGATACAAAATACTAAACTCTCAAAACGACTGGCTTTATTTTGTAATTCCGCCCGAAAAACTGCAAGCTGATCTGGTGTACTCAAGGGTTGAGAAATGCCGGTTGTGCCTAAAAGCGAAAGTCCTTCAACCACACCAAAGGCAGAATTTGAAGTGCGAACAGCAAGCGATCGCCCTTCGGGTAAAATAATCGTCACCGTGATTTTTTCCCCAGGTGCTAGTATCCGTTGCAAATTCTCTTGCAACAGCTTTTGAGCATAAGCATAAATAGCCGGCTTGTCATCAGCATTTAATTGCCTACCAATACCTTCTCCACCTTTAATAATTACTGCATCATCACCCTGTTCGCGCCATTCCACCAGCGCCCAAATCGGTGTATCTTTAGTCAAATCGAGATTATCACCAGGATCGCTGCGAGCGATCGCTAAAGCTGTATTCTCAGACAGTCCTGCTACCTGTTCAATGGGGATTTCTGCGATTTGAGCGGGTTCAATCAAATCTATAGATGCTAAAGTTAGGGTTTTGCGATCGCGTAACCAGTGTAAAGCTGCAATAGCAGCAGCGCAGGCAAAGACGGGAAGTGTGTATCCAGAACGGGACATTTTTTAAATTTAAAAATAAAAATAATTCTTCAAAAATAAAGACAGTTTCAGATGGCAATTGAGACATCAGTTGTAGCTTACTTCCTTTAGGGTAAAGTTCCCTCTTTACCTCCCTCAATACGGTCGGCGTGCAATGGGCAATTTAGACCGTGTTTACTTTGCTGAGTTCAACGCGACCGCCTTCAAATACTTGCACCATTAGCTGATAACCCTCCATCAGGGACATCCCGACGAGTGGTTCTGAATCAGCCTCATCAACCGGGATTGTCAGAATATCTTCATCCCAAACTAAAACTGCTTCATAGACATTGAAAACGCATTCACTCCCATCTCCAAGAATGGCTCGTCCTCGCCTCTTCCATCTCAGATTCAACTGAGCAATCAAATCTGGAGGCAGTGAAAGCCAACCGTTAAAGCCTGTGTCCACAATCGCATCTTGTGTGTAAATTTTGCCATCGGAACCACAAACTGAAAGTGAAATAATCGGTTCAAAATCCGCGTTAACGATTCCGGCGATCATACGGCTTTTTTCACGCGTCCGCCGAATCGACGAACATGGCGAGAACCAATGCGGACAATCCAGATTTGAGCGTCTGGGTGACGGGCTTCGAGGCGATCGCAAGCAGCTATTTCACTAGCATCTACTTCAAAAGCTCCGGTTTCGATGTCAATCGCCACAATCTTGCCATGATTATCTGCTTCAACCTGTGAGCGCACCTGAGATTCATAAATCTCATCGCCACGTCGAGCGAATTCTTCTTTGCCGTAGCAGGGTTGGCGAACTGTCATAGAAATAGCCTCGTGTTCACGCCTCTAATTTTTCTATTTTAGGCTGTCAACCATCTTATCAAACTGGGCGATCGCTCTATCACAGTCGTCCACAGTCCTACTCACTGAGCAAACTGTTAGCCTGCAATGGATACACATGGCGTAAGCTTCGCCAAGCCGGAAATGGTTGATCGTCAATCATTGCTTCTGGCTTTGGGAGATAACCAGCGAAGCAATCCTCTAGTCCAAACTCCTTTGCTGAAGCACGAGCATAATCACTGCCTCCACTGCTCCAGCAGTACAGTACTGATCCTTGCGCCTTTAACTGTCGAACTACTTCAATGACACTGGGTATTGGAATTCGTTTCGTTCCAACGGAGCGAACAAGAGTGTCATCGACATCAACAAAAATGACCACAGTTGAGTTTTCCGTGCTAAAGCTTGATTTTACTTAAATTTAATCGCCTAATCGAAGAATAACTATAACTGACCAATTCGGCATGATATCCAGAAAGAATAATAATGCTCCCAGTGCGATCGGTTCTTCAAAATTAAAGACAGTTTCAAATAGCTTGCTTTGTTCAAGATAACGGCTAAGATGATCGGCAGCAGATATTCTTTGCATCCACACCAACGGCTTTTGGCTGCTTTACCAGGGTAGATACTGAACTTGACCTTCTAGTTCTCCCTCTTGGCTACACTCTACAAGTACAAGAATATCTTCAATGACTCGCCCGATCGGTGCATCTAGGCTGACTTCGATAACTCCCGGCATCGTCTGACTTTGCCTAACTCGATCGTATGCATAGCGAGTAATTGTAGAAACGTCATGGGTAAGCAGAATACGTCTTTCTTGGGCTGCCCAATCTAGGATAGTTGGATCATCTTTGCCTGATAACCCAACGTCTTGTACACGAACGATGTCGATTTTCGGGCTACGGCGGAATAATCCTCTAACAACTGTATTATCGAAATTTTCATCAGCAAGGAATTTTAACATGCTTCCTGTGCTGCTTTGCGGGCAAGCAAGCGATCGCGTAAGCCTTGTGGGTCAAAATTCGCTTGATTTATTGCCCGAATCTCTTGTGATTGCTGCTGTCGCTGTTGCAAGTAGGCTTCTACTTCCGGTTGATGATTGAGGTAGAAGGCGATCGTAGCGTAAACGTCAGCCAAATTCAGCGACGGATAGCGATAAACAATTTCCTCTGCTGTCGCGCCTTGCTTAAAGACAGCAACCACAGTGTCCAATGTAACGCGGGTTTTACTGACGAGAACTACCCCATCCTCATTCGATTTTAGAGGAGCAACTTCAGGCATAATTGATAGTGTCATGAACGTCTTGCAATTCCATAAATTAATCAAAATAGCTGATTTCGATGTAGACGGCTTCGCTCATATTTTCAACCTACGCTAACACCAAAATGCTTTCTACTTCGCTATCTCCAAACTGGCTGATTATACCAAAGTTATCTCGCAGGATTTGGACAACTTTAGAAGTTGGGCTGTTGCCAATACGGAGATAAATAAATTTAGGTGGATGACCATATAGAAGACTGCGCTGATGAAAATCAGAATCTTTGGAAGCAATTACAAAATCGTGTACTTTAGCGTACTCCCAGATAACCACATCGTCTGTGTTGATTAACCCTAAAGTTTTAACGTGTACTGAATCAGGATACAAATCTACAATCCGTGAAATAATTCGATCAGACAAATTTTCGTCTAGAAGCAGTTTCACAGGGATACCACAAATAACTTCTTCTCACGATCAGCAGCAAAAGCTAGACACGCTTTAATGTCTTCGGAAGTTAATTCCGAAAAATCCTCTAGGATTTCTGCTTCAGTCATTCCACCAGCAAGATATTCCAAAATATCATAAACAGTGATTCGCATTCCCCGGATACAGGGTTTACCACTGCGTTTTCCAGGTTCGATCGTAATAATGTCGTGATAATTCATAAAAAAGTACATAACCTTTCTTTGGCTTTCACAGATCACTCTTGGTCCGTCGGCTCCAACGCAGTATTAGTCTGCTGAAAGAACATCGTTAAACTGCCCATACAAATACCCGATACACTAATCCATTACTGAGAATATATAGCGAACCTCCTCTGCCTACAACACTTTCTGCAATAATTGTTTGTCCTGCCTCATCTGTAAACTTGAGTTGTTTGAGTAGTTTGACCTTGCCATTGTTGTTCAGAGAAAACAAGTCATACGTATCTCGATCGCTATATCCTCCACGAAATAAGGCTCGATTACCAGAAACAGCAAAACCATCACTGCCCGAAATAGGCATATTCCACACTGACTGAATTTTATTATGATGTAAATGAACGAGTGGAAATTCTGTGTAATAGTACAACCAGACATCTGTATCAGATTCCACATTTAATGCATAACAATCACAAATGGAATCTAAGCCATCCGTTGGCTGAAAATCGTATATTTTATTTCCCGTTGAATCCCATGCAACAAGCCCAGACGATCCAATTGGCTCATCCCAACCAAAATTCCCGAAAACTCCTTCATCAAAAAAACTAGTCCAAATGGTTCCGTTTGAAGTTGCTTGAACAGATTGGATGCCATCGCCAAGCAGGATTTCTCGACTAAATTTTCCACCAAGGCTATAAATACGACCGTTTCTTTCAAAATCATTCGGACTTTTGTAATGAGAACGGGCACATACAAGCAGTATCTCTTTTGCAGGAAGAGGTTGAATATCGTGAATGTTAAATTGTTCTTCTGCAATATCGATGTCGAGTGTTAGCCTATCTTCTTGAAAGGCAATTATGCGGTAACGCTGCGGAGTATCTGGAGTCGTTTTTGCAAAGCTTGCCCATCCTGGCTGTTCAGTCCGGTAATCGAGTGGTTTAACAGCAAGCACGACATAGACCATTTCATCGAAACCAACATTGAATGCAACAATGTTTCCGTCGGTTACAACGGAATTCAATTCAGCAATAGGTGATAGCGGAAGCATTTTTTGCAACTGGCGATGGTCACTGAACTAAAATAATGACAGAATTGAGTAAGTCTTTCGGCAAAATTAAGAATTACGAATTAGTAATTAGTCAAACATCTACTTCTGATAATAGAGCTTCCATCGCTTCCCAAGAAATTCCTTGTTGAATATAACGGGGTGCTTCAGGATTATAAGGACTGGCTACTCGGTCAATATTGAGGATGTTTGCCCCATCTGGTAGGACTGGTACATCTGCATCAAATGCTGTAGGGCGCATCAAAGAACTGGAAAAGCCTTTGAAAATAGCAATTGTATCTTGCTCATCGGCAATTTCCACCGTTACAATTAGGACTTCTTGAGGGCGTTTAGCGGTGTATTGTTCCAGTCGCTTACCAATGGAATTCATGTTTTTAAGAGTAGGTTAAGTGGCACAGCGATAGTTACTGTGGTGTGGCTGAACGTCCCTGTTTGCCCAGCTTAATCAGAACAAAATAGCTCAAGTAAAGCACATAAATTACTAAACTAGTTATGCCAAGAAAACCTAAAAACTCAGCCTTGCTGTTAGCATGAAAATATTCTTTGAATAGTAACGGAGCCTCAAACCAGACACGACAATAGGGAGTCTTCAGCATATTGCCAGAAAAAGCACAACCCAAAAAAGGTATAAATGCTAATGCGCCCAAAAAGCAATAAACAGTTGTCGCCCAGCGCCAAGAAGTAAAAATCAATTTCAAAGAACCACTGGTTTGATACTCAATTTCATCGTTGATATCCACCCAAAACCACAGCGATATCGGGATCAAAATCTGAGCTATTAACCCAGAGATAAAGCTAACTGGATACTGGGCAATCATTAAGTAAACCGTGATTGCCACCAAGCTTGATACTCGCCAGTATATAGCCAATAAGCGTTGTATGCCTTCTGCTTTTTGTACAAATGCCCAAATCAGCAGAATTAGCGGAATAATTACCAAGAATAATACTGCCAGTCGGTAATCAATCCAGACGAAAGGTCGAAACCAAATATCATAGTCCATATTTTTTCTCAAACAATAGATAAAAAGAAGTCAGGAGTATGAATAAATTAAGTGCGATTTTATACCACTACCTGAATGTAGACTGCTAAATAAGGCAGGGGTATTAAACCCTTTTATTCAGGAGTCAGTCGGACTCCAATTCATCCTGAATTCTTCTTGATAATAGTTTATTGAATCTCGTATGACTAGAAGTCACGAGTATTACAAAAAATTTATAGGGGCGTACATCTGTACGCCCCTAGTGCCAATTAATTGGTTGTTTAATTTATGAAAATCGCAACTTATCCCTTTGGAAGAAGCCTATTGATTCAAATAAGGAATTTATTTTTTGTTTCCACGACTAAAATCCGTAGCTCCAAATAAAACGCTTGCGAGTGGAGGACATTGGTGAGTTTCCACGTCCTCTACTCTGGGCGTCTTCTTTAGTCAATGCTGGTTGTTTGCTAACCAAGCAACATAAAATCCAGTTACCTCAATTTCTAGTCGTCGTAAACGCGGCATTCAATGGCATCTGGGTTGTCATCACAATACTGTTCTAGAGAATTTTTTGGCTTGCTTTGGCGCTTGTGGGAAGCTTCGGCTTGTAATTCTTCTACTGCATCCCAAGCAGCAGCACACTCTGGTGAGTTGCTACCGTTAATATCACAGACAGTACGCGCTTGTTCCACTTCTTGTTGGATTTGCTCTTGGATGTCGCTTTTTGCTGTTTCTTGGATGTTGGTCATTGCTTTAGTCTCGTTATGTGTTGTTAATACTAGTATAGAAAATGGCAGTTTTTCGCTTGATTAATAACCATTCTAACCATTTAGCCGATGGTAAGTTAGTTTTTTAGCCATTGATTTATAACCAATACAGCAAGCTACTCTATCTATAATGCATTTATCTTTATTTTTTAAGATTTTGTGGAATTAGTAGCATAGATAAATAATCATACAATATATTTAGATGCCTATATTAGGGAATGACAACTCCAGCTTCTTGGGATGGAGGAGACTAAGGGCTGGCATCAATTATTGTAAGATGCAATTCTTCCCAAAATAAAAAGTCAAAATCTACTAGCCCAAAAAGAGAAAGAAGCTCAAAATTCATGGCAGACCAAATGCAGTGGGCAAATGCCCTATCAACCCGTCATTCTCTGGAAGCCGCTGTTACAGATGTGGTAGAACGAGCTGTTTCATCGTTAACAGCACCTGCGGATTTAGGACTGGTATTCATTTCGTCTGCTTTTACGAGCGAGTATTCCCGACTGTTACCCTTGTTAGCTGAGAAACTTTCTGTGCCTGTGCTAATTGGCTGTAGTGGTGGTGGTGTAATTGGGACGACAGTTAGCGGAGAAACCCAAGAATTAGAAGCTGAACCAGCTATTAGCTTGACTTTAGCACACCTTCCAGGGGTGAAGATTCAAGTTTTTCATGTTGTTGCTGAAGAATTACCTGATTTAGATAGTTCGCCAGATGCTTGGGTTGATTTGATCGGTGTGCCAGCATCACCGACACCGCAGTTTATTTTGCTGTCTAGTTCTTTCGCCTCTGGAATCAACGATTTGTTGCAGGGGCTGGATTTTGCTTATCCAGGATCGACGATCGTCGGGGGACAGGCTAGTGGTGGAGGTATGGGTGGTCGTGTTGCCCTTTTTTGTAACGATACTAACGGTGAGGAACAGCAAAACTTGTATCGTGAGGGCACTGTTGGTATAGCTTTGACTGGCAATATTGTTTTGGAAACGATTGTCGCCCAAGGATGCCGACCGATTGGCAAGCCATTGCAAGTTACAAAAGCCGATCGCAATATCATTCTAGAGTTAGATGAGCAAGTGCCTCTAGTGGTGTTGCGAGATTTGATTGCTAGTCTCAGCGAACAAGAACGGATTTTAGCACAGCATTCTCTGTTTGTTGGTGTGGCAATGGATGAATTTAAGCTGGCTTTGCAGCAAGGAGACTTTTTAATACGTGGTATTCTTGGAGTCGATCCAAATGCTGGGGCGATCGCAATTGGCGATCGCGTTCGTCCTGGTCAAAGGCTGCAATTCCATCTACGCGATGCCCAAGCCTCTGCTGAAGACCTCGAATTACTCCTCCAAAGTTATCAACACCAACGAGAATCTGAACCCTCGGCTGTAGCTGCTTTGATGTTTTCTTGTCTGGGACGAGGTGAAGGACTCTATGGTAAACCTAACTTCGATTCTGAATTATTTCAGCGCTACCTTAACGATATTCCTATAGGTGGCTTTTTCTGTGGCGGTGAAATCGGCCCTGTTGGTGGCAGAACCTTTTTACACGCCTACACCTCAGCATTTGGAATTTGTCGCCAAAATCAGTAATGAGTTTGTCATTTGTCATTGGGCGTTGGTTATTAATTATTCCCTTCTGCCTTGCGTCAGCCCTAATAATTACGTGTTCAACCGGACTTGATATAACTCCTCACTCCTAATTCGGCAATTTGAGATTTTGGCCGCACCTTTGGTATGCTGACAGTGCAATGCCGGATTTTAGATTGCCTTTCTTTGTAAAAATCTAAAATCTAAAATCCAAAATTGAATGACTTCTAACTCTTATTCAGTACAAGTGTGCTGTTATTATCAATCATCGTCAAATTTCCAGCAGTGGCTATGCCTGGATGGGGTTGTAATGCACTATATGTCTGAATGTAGCGCCGCACTTCTGGAGGAAAATGAGGGTAATCTAACACCGCATCCCCATCGGCAATAGTTGCCCAGAAGTCGCGCAAACCAGGAGCTAATTCTTTTGCTTGTGATAATGGTAAGTTTAATGGAGAGTGAGTTAGTAGCTTAATTAGAAAAGGGAAAGAGCGATCGCCCATCCACTGCCTTGATAACTGTTGCAAGTTAGGGAACTCAGGCACTGACTCTACGCGATGGGATAAAATCTGCAACGATTCTTTACCTTGGTTATCCCGATGAAACTCTAACACTCGATAAGGGTGAGGATAGCTAACTAAAGAACCAGTGGTAATATCATATACCCCATCTGAGTAAGCAATGTCCTGAACGTGCAAATGCCCTGTAAATACTAACTTGACTCCGTAGCGCCTCAACAGCTGCAATAGTTCTGTTGAATTGGACAACATATAGCGATTTGCCAGTGGATGGTTCGATTGATTGGGCAGATGTTCCACTACATTATGATGCACCATCACCAAAACTAAGTCATCACCAGATGCCGCTAGCACCTCTTCTAACCACCGTAGCTGTTTGGCATCCAAACACCCCACTTGCTCTCCCCGGTCGTTAAAGGAGTTAGAATTTAGTCCAATCAGCTTAACTCCAGGCAATAACTGACGAATGTAGTAAATCTGCTGCGGATCTTCGTAGCCAAACTTTGTGTAATAGTAGGGAAAATCGGCAAAAGCAATCGATTGCCGATCGGCCAACAGCACAGGAACGTCATGATTACCAGGAACAACATAGACGGGAAAAGGTAGCTGGGCTAAACATTGTTGTAACCAGGCGTGGTTTTCTGGTTCGCCGTGCTGGGTTAAATCTCCTGGCAACAACAAGAAATCTAAATCGAGTTGTGTTAAATGTTCTAGTACACTTTTAAATGCTGAGATACTTACTTCCACCAGATGAAATCGGCTGGGATGATCCCAGATTGTGTGAGGAAGTGCCAGGTGTAAGTCGCTGACTACCGCAAAGCGAAAATTGAGACTCATTGATTTATGAAAATGTTAAAAGCAGGGGTTAAAATAAGCCTTTTCCCAAAAGTATAACGCTTGCTTTGTTTCCCTGCGTAGAAGTGCGTATATTTAATATTTATATACATTAAATATTGATTACACACTATGGTGACGATTAACTTAAGGGCTAATGATAACCATTAATCTCCAAAAATTATCAGAAATTTGATTGCTCAAAATTATTAATTAACCCTCGAATAACTGGGTGATGATTTCTATCTGCACCTAAACAAACAATTAATGGGTAATAATTCAATAGTGTTAGCGGCACGAAATGCGATCGCATAGCTCATTGTAGACATCGCTTTGTTTTCTGCTACTCCCCTTTTCGATAAAATAACTGAGCAGATCGGTAAAGAACAGGTTCAGAATCATGGCTCAAGCTAGTATTGGGATTATAGGTGGTAGCGGTCTTTACAAAATGGATGCGCTCAAAGATATCGAAGAAGTGCGAGTCGAGACTCCTTTTGGTTCACCATCTGATGCTTTGATTCTAGGGACTTTGGATGGTACACGGGTAGCCTTTTTAGCGCGTCATGGCCGCAATCACACGCTTTTACCCTCTGAATTACCGTTTCGCGCTAATATCTATGCAATGAAGCAATTGGGTGTGAAATATTTAATTTCAGCTAGTGCTGTGGGTTCCTTGAAGTCAGAGGCGAAACCACTGGATATGGTGGTGCCAGATCAGTTTATCGACAGGACAAAAAATCGGATTTCAACGTTTTTTGGTGAGGGAATTGTAGCTCACATTGCCTTTGGCGATCCGATTTGTCAGAATTTGGCGACTGTGTTGGCAGATGCGATCGCATCTCTCAATTTACCAGAAGTTACTCTCCATCGCGGCGGCACTTATGTATGCATGGAAGGGCCAGCTTTTTCTACTAAGGCAGAATCGAATCTTTACCGCAGCTGGGGTGCAACAATCATTGGGATGACGAATTTACCAGAGGCGAAGTTGGCAAGGGAAGCGGAAATTGCTTATGCAACCTTAGCGCTGGTGACAGATTACGATTGTTGGCATCCAGACCATGACAATGTGACAGTGGAGATGGTGATTGGCAATTTGCTGCGGAATGCTGTGAATGCTCAAAAGGTGATTCAAGAAACTGTGCGGCGCTTGAGTGAAAATCCACCACCGAGTGAAGCGCATTCGGCGTTGCAATATGCAATTTTGACTCAATTGGATAAAGCACCACCAGCGACAAAGGAAAAGTTAGGGTTATTGTTGCAGAAGTATTTGTAGTATTGCTGATGAATGAGCGATGTTTATGACGGGCTACGCTTACGCAGTTTCTTAATACAGTTTTGCGTAAAAGCGTAGCGTTTTTAATGCAAGGGAACGCATTGACAATGCAAGCCGACGCATTAACAAGGCGGCCACCGCATTAACAAGGCAGGGTATTGCCTTTCATTAATTCGCTAGGAATTAATGAAATGCTGTATTTAGATTAAAACAAGAGCGATCGCTACGAAGAGCTATTCGGTGAGGTAACATCATCATGAAATTATAGAGGCGATCGTTCATTACTAAAATCTAATCAAAAGACCTCTCCCTGGTTTTACTACGCAAAACCGTCCCTCTCCGAGTCGGAGAGGGACAGACTTGAACTAAAGTTCAAGGCAGGAAGAGGTTCATCGAACTCACGCGATCTTAAATCCTGTCCACATAAAACTAAAATAAAGCCTGCATAAGCAGGCTTTATTTTAGTAACCCCAGACTTTAATCTGTGGGCGCTTTTATATTTTTACAAGAGATTAAATGACTAAGCTGTTACGCATTTAAGTTGTATATTAAAGGAGCGATCCTGGTCATTAGTTATTTGTTTTCAAATGACAGATGACCAATTGACTTAGGACAGTCTTAACGTCAAAATGTACAATTTAGAAGCGCATCAGCTTAATTTCAATCGACTGTGTTCTTAACTGCTTTGCCTGCATCCTCAGCTGTGCGCTTAACATTTTTACCAGCATCCTCAGCTCCACGCTGAACATTTGTCGTCACGTCTTCAGCAGCATTCTGGGTATTACCCTTGATATTTTCAATTCCTCGCTGAGTTCCTTTAACAAGACCTTTGCCAAGTTCTTCAGCTGAACTACCTATATCTTCACCCAGGTTCTTGACTCTTCCACCAAGAGATGTCCCTTGTTTGTAATTTTCGCCATATTGCTCTGGGCTGTCAATTCCCTTCCGATCGATATTCTTTTGAGCATTTTTTACTAGGGCCTTAGCTCTATCATTAGCTGCCTTTTCATCTTGCGCTCTGGGATCTACATCACTAAAGTTATTTATTCCACCAGTAGGAGAATTCAGAGGATAATCTTTTGTGGCATCGTATCGTTCAATATTAGGTGCTTGAGCACCAGGTTGTGGTGGCTGTGTTGCTATTCCTGGAGCACCACAAGCCTGTGTCATAAATAGAAAGATTCCTGCTAAAAAAACAGTTGCAACTTTCAAGGGACGAATATTTTTCAGCCAATTCATTGCTTTTCTCATACTTCTAAGTCCTTGCATTTTTGTGACTAAGTTAAACTTCAACCAAGATGGCATTTGGAATTAATTTTACATCCAAAGCATTCAGAAAAAACAAGATTTTTATCTGTTTACTGCTGGATTTCGCTGTAATTCAGGTCTTGCTTTAGCTTCATCTGCCTTGTTATTCAAAAAGCCGGAAGCTTCTTCAACAGCTTCTTTTACAGTCTCAAGCCGATCTTTAACCCGCTCTCCTACATTTGATTCATTCTGAATCAAACCACCGGGTTCAGGCTGGCGGAAGTCTTTATCTGTGATCAATGGCAGTTCTGCTTCTTTCTGGATTCGACCTGCTGGTGTCTCGCCACCAGGATAAAGGATCTCAGATTCTGTATTTGTAGCAATCAACAATTGCGAACTTGGTTGTAAGCTAGCTTGGTCACGTCCCTGATTGGCTTTTGGGTTTGCTATTTTCGGATCGGTAGACATTCTATAGTTGCTATACTTGTCTCCACCATTCTTATAAGGGTTGTTTGCTCCACCGGCTTGTACAGCAGGATTTTGTGGATTTGCACCTTGAGCATTTGCCCCACTACAAGCAGTGCTAACTATCAACAATAGTCCAGCTAAAAAGATAGTTAATATCTGGCGCAATCTTATTTTTTTCAAGAATACTCTCACTGCGTTCACTTAGTCCTCCTTACCAAAATATTAATAAACTAAGAATTTGCTGAATCATTGGATTGGTCAGCAAGTTATTGTGCTTGTTTTGGTTCGCTCACTTTTGATAACCTGTATTCAGCATATGAATAATAAAATGCTCTTTACCTCTAGCGCAGGCTACATTTTAAGGAGTACAAAAATAATATTTTTATCTAACTCTAGAGAGATATAAAATAAAGTAATATACTTTTCGTAAAAAGAACTACATGAAGCTGTCTGATACTTCAAAATATTTGGATATATAGCTGATACACCATAAAACTTAAGTATTCAGCCCTTGTTGCTCTCAACGTTAAATGACTAAATTCATGAAGCAATTTTTACGCTGGATAATTTTGGGAGGAACGCTGTTTTTTTTAGGGAAAGCTCTGAAGGACAATTGGATTGAGGTAACTGCTATCCGCATTGATGATGTAGGATGGGCAATTATGGCGATCGCAACAGGGGTAACTTTACTAGCTCATACTTGGGCAGGCTGGATCTGGACTTGGATTCTGCAAGAGTTAAATCAACCTGTATCATCTCCTCAATTCATCCAAGTTTACTTAAAAACGAACATCGCAAAGTATTTACCAGGCAATATCTGGCATCACTACGGACGAATTGTCGCCGCCAAAAATGCCAATATTCCTACAGGTGCAGCCACCTTAAGCGTTTTGCTAGAACCGCTACTCATGCTAGCGGCTGCTTTAATCATCATTGTCTTATGTAGTAGCCAATTTGCAGCAGCTAATACTACCCTTGTTATCCAAATACTACAATTTCTGAGTTTAGCTGTAGTCCTTAGTGCGATTCATCCGTGGTTTTTGAACCCCGTTATTCGTTTTTTGTATAAATTAAAAGCAAAAAAGTCTGCTGCTACAACTCAATCAACTGTTCCCTTCAGTCTTAAAAACTACCCTTTGCGCCCTTTGTTAGGAGAAGTGGGCTTTATGGGACTACGCGCCACTGGGTTTATACTAACTATGTTCGCCTTGGGTTCGTTGAATGCGAATCAAATTCCTTTGTTATTCGGGGCTTTTAGTTGCGCTTGGTTGTTGGGGTTTGTTATACCTGGTGCGCCTGGTGGGTTAGGTGTGTTTGAAGCGACTGCGTATGAACTTTTACGACACCACTTTCCATCTGCTTTAGTATTTAGTGCGATCGCTCTATATCGCCTCATCAGTATTTTAGCTGAAACTGCGGGTGCTGCCTTAGCTTGGTTAGATGAACGCCTTGGGAAATCCTGAATCAGGCAAAACTCATTTTTATCTATCTACTTTCATCTGTGAAAAAACACGATAACTATCCAGATTTAATTGCTGATTACTACTTTGTTCTTCTTTCATCTTAATCAAGTTATATTCTACATTTTCTGCATAAATTGCGAAAGTGATATTAAAAATCTCGATAAAATTTATTACCCCTTTGCATTCCTCTTCGGAATAGTTTTCGTAAAAACGAATCAAATGAGCAATCCGGGTTTCTAAATGTCTCCGAGAATTTTTACAAATCAAAATAATCTTTAATAATATAATTACTAGGGTGAGAGCATGACCTTGACCAATTAATAAAATAAATAATTGCGAAGGTTCTTTAGAGTTTTCGGTTGTAAAGTAATCAATCACTCGATTACAGGTTCTCAAGAACAATTCTTTAGTGATAATTTCTTGATTATAATCTGTCTTCCATAACGATAAACTATGTGCAAACTGCCGCCGCCAAGTTTCGACTGATTCTTGATTTTCTACAGGAAAAAATAGGTATTTTTCTAGGCTTGTTTTAAATTCTTTCAGAGTTTGATTTTCCGTTTGCTTGATAAATATATGGGCAATATTATCATGGCTAAATACGCCTTTTTTTAAGACAATTGCTTTTATTAAGCGCAAAGCTTGATCTCCCAAAATACTGGGATTTTTATAGCGTGTTGTGCTTGAGACAGCAGATTGAGAACGAGCAATATACATTGCTAGTTCAAACTTAAATTTGTCTTTAATCTGTTTAGAAAGCCTTCTAGCAGCTTCTTGTTGCTCTTTAGGGTTCTTATTATTAACAGATTGATCGATCAATAAATAGGAAGTGTAGCGATTAGCCCAATGACCTTTAGATGATTCTTCATATTTAGTAGCAAATAATTTCAGATCCTTGTAATCTTTGCTGTTAGCAAACTTCTCTAACCAGATTTTACAAGTTTTTACTACTGGAGGATTATTGTCTTGAATTTTCAGATTTTCATGAACAAATAAATTAATTAAGTCTTGGATATATTTGTCTTTTCGGTTAGTTTTCCAATTATTAACTATGATGTAGCAACACCGCTTAAGTGTATTGTATAATTCTTCCTCGTTATCATCTAAAAAAACACTATATATTCCAGGTATATAATCGGAATCTTCGCAATCAAGACCGTCTATAAATAAATTTTTGAATTCTCGTAAAACATCTTCCGGTGGCAATTTATTGACAATTCCCATAAAGAAGCTATAAACCTCTTCTTGGGCAGTTTGTACATCTAATTGTCTAGAGTTAGACGTAACACAATGAGAATTTTCCTGACTAATTGATAAACGATTAGCGGTCATTTCAGTTATCAGGACAAAAAGACTTCCTGTTCATATTATTACCAGCTTAACCTTGGCGAACAGGAGCATCAATCTATTCTTCAGAAATTCAGTCATCTTTTTACATAAATTTGATTAACTAGGGCTATAAATAAAGTATTAAAGATAAATTGTTTAATTCTTCATCAAATGGTTCAGTAAAATTACTTATTTATCGCTAGAAAAAACCACACATAAATATATGTATATGGGCGAGTTTATCTATAAATTTAGATATAACCCGCCCATACTGTACAGTGACTAATTATTTGTCGTCGTGACAAATTAATGTCATCCATTAAATCCTTACTCAGTATAGGTTCTAGCGGTTTAGAAGAATATGGGTTGTAAACAATGACAGAAGCTCAAGCGATCGCCATATAAAAATCTGGGTGTCTTTGCTACATCGGGAAAGTTAGCGGGAAGCTCAATAGATGCGTCTGGGCATTTGAGGTTAACCCTGAGCGTTCGCGCAGCGTCTTTGTTAGGAGAAGCCGAAGGGTTAATCAAGCTTGGGACTATATCTTGGTTACTGTGCCGGATGAGATTCAGATAAGCGGCAATCAACTTACCATTGAGGTTGTAAGTTAATTGAGAAATCAGAATCGCAGCTAGACTTTCTATTTCTTGCTGCTGGAGTTGCATCCAGGCACTATCAAAGTCAGCATCAGAGTAGTTGTTGAGCTTTGCCAGTAATTCTGTGATGCCGAAATCATCTAAAGCTTGTTGATAAGCTCTGTGTTGATCTGTTTTGTAGCTAACAGGCTTTAACATGGAAAATGTCTCCTGTGATATGGGGGCCAAAAGCCAGCATCCGCCCTGAGAAAGTTGATGGCTGGCTTTTGACTTATCAGTAATTATACGCTAAAATAAAGTGTTTTTATGTTAAACAGTGTGCTTTAATGTGTTTAAATTAAAAACGCACTAAATTGCTTATGATGCTGATATGGGAAAAGTAACTGTAACTCTTTATATGGAAGAAGAAGACAAAGAAGCCCTGCAATTTTTGGCTGATGCAGAGGAGCGTTCTTTGTCTCAAATGGCGGTGTTAATTGTGAAACGAGCGATTAAACAAGCTCAGAATGACGGAAAAATTCCACCAAAATCGTAATTTGTTAACGAAGCGATCGCATTTTGATGGATTTTGAAGATGCGAGTAACTGCTGTATGAATTCTGGCAGTTTGTTAGGGCAATGCTTACCTAGTTATAAGTTTGCCTTGATTTGTAGCTGCGGCGATCGCTCCTGGATTAGCTGTAAATACCTGAATTACTGGCACTGTTACATAATCGCCATCATCAGTAATAATCTTGTTGACTGACTCCTGTTTCATAGATTGCAAAATGAACAGGTCATAGCCATCCAAACACTGAGTACTGAACTGAGTTAGAGCATTATCTATAGTGTGTTCATCAAGTTGAACACTAATTTGAAGAGCAAAGGTGTTCTTGACTTGATTCCAAGCAGCTTTTACTTGAGAAACAACTTTAGCTCTTTCTGAAGGGTAGTTATGGCGGTATTCTTTATTGTTAATTCTGCTAGAACTGTAAGATGATAGCTTTTTTTCTTCTCTTTCAATAATATGAGCTAATTCAGCCAGCGATAAACCAGAGCAGCAAAGAGTAGCACCTGCTGTAAAGGTATCTGTGATGTAGTTTGAATAGATGCTTTGAGATGCAGTCAAAGATAAACTTGCTGGAGGATACGTCAGCCAGTACCAGACATTCGTATCAACCAAAAAAATATCCCCCTTTTGGGGGGAATCAGTCGTAATGTCAATGACATCTGCCTTTACGGTGTAGTTAACTGACATGACTAACAGGCAGATTGTTCAAGAACCATCTCATCTACGGCTTCACGATATTGCTCATCTGAGTAATAACGCTTTGCATTCTCAATCACATTATCGTAGGTCTGTTGACCAAGAGGACTGAGGTTAGATACAACTAGAAGTCGATCTAGGTCTTCAGCTTTGATATCGCGCAATAACTGACCAATGGCAATGTTGAAAAACACGGACAAAAATCTTCTAACGTCAGCAAAGTCTAGCTCTACTAACTTTCCTGCTTGCAGTTGAGGATAAATTAAATCATAGATTTGTTGCCCGGACTGCTGGCTCATGCAGTTTTCGCCAATTAGCTCATAGACTTTGTATTTCATGGCTCTAAAACCTCTATTAGAACCTTTGTACTAAAATAATACTTCATTTTCTGTAAAGTTATGGTAATTTACGTCGCATTTAATAGTGATATTTATTAAAGTTCCCTCAAAGAAGGTGGGTGCGCTTTGGTAAATCTCTTGAGTTTCGTCAATTAAACCGTAAGCTCGTTTTAGTTGCTTTGTATAATAATTACAAAGTGTATTATTAGCGACATGAATTTTTCACCGCTAAACTAGCGACATCTAATTTGTCACGATGACAGATAATCTGACTCAACGACATTAATCTGTCACTGACGACAAATAATTAGTCACTGTACAGGTAAAGTCACAATTGAAGCCTTTAGGTATTTTAAATTTTTAGTGGGGGTGGAGGGACTTGAACCCACACGACCTTTTACGGTCAACGGATTTTCATTCTCCCGCAGTTTTCACTGCACCTGATGACAGTAGCCTGCTCAGATTTTGAGAATTGGACTCTCCCTTTACCCTCGACTTAACGTTAGGGTAGCTCCCGTCGGGTCTCTGCACCTTCCGAACAGTTCATGAGTTAGGAGTTAGCAGTTATGAGTTTAAATTTACTCACCACTTGACACGGGCTAAACGCCTCGCTACCGCTAACATGACTCAGGACTTTTTTCGGCTTGGCTCAGGATTGCCATGTCTGTCACCAGATTTAGGTTTCCCTGAGTTTGAGAGCTTCCACTTGAAGGATTTCTCTTTCAAGGCTCAATTATTTAAGTCCGTAGCGTCTACCATTCCGCCACACCCCCAAAGGTATTTGGCAACTAGTGTAACTAGTTATTTTTTAGAGGTAGCAAATACCTCCTTATCTATTCCACCATCAATTGTGTCTTTTGTCCAACTAGATTGAAAATATTTTTTCCAGATTAGGCGATCGCTTCAGAGAGTTGAAAGTCTTCTTAGTTTTCTCGTAATCATCTGGATGAGTTTTCGATTTTGTCTAACTAGAGCATTTTTTGTTAGTGGATTCACATAATAGCATGATATTAGCTTTTGTCATGAAATCCGTTGAATCGTCCTCAGTAAAAGTACTCCAGCCCGCCAAAGCTGCGCTTTCGCCTCTTCGTTAGCGGTTTCGAGGAATTCTGGCGCAGTTATGTTGAAAGCATTATGACTATACTTCTCTCTTGTCTGTCTCTTCAGCCTATGATGGAAAACAGATGCTTAAGACTTGAAAGTTATGATTGTCGCCCTGCTATATCTGATTTTGGCTGGAGCTTACCTTCTGGTAATCCCCATTGCTGTTTTGCTGTACCTGAAGCAGCGTTGGTATGTAGCTAGCTCTATTGAGCGTGTCTTTATGTACTTTTTGGTGTTTTTCTTCTTTCCGGGTCTGTTGGTTCTATCGCCGTTTGCAAATTTTCGACCCCAACGGCGACAAGTTCAAGTTTAACGAGATTGGTAGGTCATAACTCTCATGCGACGGATTGACGCGATTGGAATTGGCTTGGGTGTTTTTATTGCCGGCGGTTTGGCATACTTAGGATTGCAGCTAGTCGGTTTGGATAATCAAAAAGCTGGTATATGGAGCCAAGTTTTGCTAGTCAGTGCCTTAGTTGGCTGGTTAGCCACCTATTTTTTCCGTGCGGTGGGACAAAAAATGACCTACCACCAACAGCGGGAACAGTATGAGCAAGACTTTCTGCAAAAGCGGCTAGACGAGCTTACTCCCGAAGAACTAGCACGAATTCAAGCCGAAATAGAACAAGAAGAGCAATCTCAGGTGTAAAGTTATCATTGGTCAGTTGTTATTTGTCCTTTGTCATTAGTCATTTGTCCTTTACTAATGACCAATGACCAATGACCAATGACCAATGACCACTGACCACTGACTATTGACACTTGACTAAATGACTGCGATTTCTGATTGCTTTAAAACTCTTGGGCACAATCGTGAGTGCGCTCTGATTCCGTTTATCACTGCTGGCGATCCAGATTTAGAAACAACAGCAAAAGCCTTGCAGGTTTTAGATCGTAGTGGAGCCGACATTATAGAAGTGGGTATACCCTACTCCGATCCTCTGGCTGATGGGCCAGTCATTCAAGCTGCTGCTACCCGTGCTTTGCAAAGAGGTACGAAGTTAGAGCAAGTGCTAGAAATGCTGCAAGGGATTACTCCCAAATTGCGATCGCCGATTATTCTGTTAATCTATTACAACTCAATTTTGCACCGGGGAATTGAAAAATTTCTTGGGCAAATTGCTGCTGCTGGAGTCGCAGGATTGGTAATACCTGACTTGCCTTTAGAAGAAGCAGCAGGATTGCTCCAAGCAGCTAGTGAGATGGGAATTGACGTAATCTTGTTGGTAGCTCCCACTAGTTCTGCCCAACGGATCGAAGCGATCGCTCGTTCTTCTCAAGGATTTATTTATTTAGTCAGTGTGACTGGGGTTACAGGGGTGCGATCGCAACTGGAAAACCGCGTGTCCGATTTACTCAAACAAATTCGTAGTGTTACTGATAAACCGATCGCAGTCGGCTTTGGCATATCTGAAGCCGAACAAGCCCGACAGGTAAGGGAATGGGGCGCAGATGGCGCGATCGTGGGTAGCGCTGTTGTTAAACGGTTAGCCCAAGGCACACCAGAGCAAGGACTTTCGGCGATCGCCCAATTTTGCCAAAGTCTCAAGGCAGCCATCCAGACCACCAGCACCAGCACAAATACTTCTCTTGATTAGACGGAGAAAGTAGATTAAAAAAGTATAACAGTGCAGTTTTTGTATGCTTGTTTGGTAGACAATTTGACCGTTATGGTCTTGAATATTAACATTAGATATCATGATGTAAAAAAACTAGCCGATCCGGTCGCTTATAGTTTGAGTATTATGTGAAATTAAGTAGGCATAATTTATGAGTGTGAGAGTGAGTCAGTCACAAATAGTTATAATTAGGTCGCAATTGAGGAGCAAAGGCGATGAGTGAGAGTATGGCGTTTATCGGTGGGGTTGCTGTAGCTGGGCTGGCGGCTCTGGTATTGCTCAAAGGAACAAATACCCCTCTACAGCCTAACTTTGCTGTTGCTCCGCAAATGCCAGGGACTGTAGTAGCGCCGGGAATGCAGCCACAAATGTATCCTTATGGGCCTTATGGGCAACCAATGTATCCCGGTCAAGTTCAGCCACCGACTACTCCCAATACTGACCAGCGTCTGGAGATGGAGAAACTGAACACGCAGATGCAGTTGGAGCGTTTAAAAAACGACAATGAACAGCTGAAGGTGCAAAATCAACAACTCCAAGGTCAAGTTCAAAATTTCAATACTCAGCAGCAGTGGCAACAAGCCCAGCAGTATAACCAACAAAAAGTAACAGCATTCCAGCCTCAAAGTTCTTGGTGGTCTTCACCTGTGCTTTGGGCTGTGGGAGGTGCAACTCTAACTATTGGTGGTGGTGTTGTCGTCGCTGGTGTATTGGCTTTGTTCTCGCCACGGCAGCGTCCAGCCCGTACTGTACAAGTGATTCACCCTTACCCAGGAAATACACCGCCCTTGGTTCCAGTCCGTCGTGCTGAGTTTCTGCCTGCTTCGCGGATGGAAGCAAGACGAGTTGAAGCCCAAGAATACGACGAGATGCACGGATAGGGAAAATAAAACCACAGATAAATATCGTTTCCAGATTATATCTGGAAACGATATTTATTGGGCTGCTGCTGCGAATTCGGGCTGCCATCGCCCGAATTTAGTTGTTCCCAGTTTCTGGCTGGGAACGATATAAACTGTGTTTACTGATAACTTTTAAAAGCTGCTTTTAGGAGTTTGTGTGCTATTGGGACTCTCTGTGGTTTAAGGTTGCTTAGTATCGGGAAGTTTCTGTTGGGTATTTTTCTGATTACCTTGATTTTCTAGCTGAGTTAGTGCTTGTTTTGCCAGATTTTCGGCTGCTTGTTTAAATAATGGTTCTATTCTATTTCGCCAGTATTTAGTATTAGGTAACTTTTCTGGATGGTTTCTATAATCTAAAACTTTATCCCATTTACCATCATCTATTGCTTTATTAATTTCATTAGATACTGCCTCTGCCTTTGCCCAATCTGACTGCCACTGGGCAATCATTTTGCTCGTCTCTTGGATACCAGAAGCAGCATTTGCCGGAACCGATCTTAAAAGTGCGATCGCTCCAATTATATCCCCGGAATCATACTTCTTTTTTGCTTGTTCTACAATATTGGCACTGTTATCATTAGGCTGCGATCGTTGTGATTTCTCAGCATCGTCAGTTGACTTCTTCGGCTTTTCTGGTATTGGAGTTACCACATCCTTAGATTTTGGTTTTGGCTGCGGAATAGTTCGAGTCGCAATCAAGCTACTATCATCTACAATCCTAGTTGCAATGCCCTTTTCGCGTAGGCAAGAACCCCATTCCTGATTATTAGTTATCACGGTCGGGTGTGCCCAAGCCAAACGACCAGATTTAAGCTTAACTTCTATCCAACCTGCTTTTGTTCGCTTGCCAGTCACCTCGAAATTGGTGTTATTAGCAACAGTTTGCACAATATTATTAGAATTTATCGAACTAGGTTCAGAACGGATATTAGAATTTCCGACAACAACAGCCGAGCATTTGTTTGCTAAAGCCGTATCCTTACCTGTAAGATTTAAAGCAAAATTTTTCACATTTGGATATACATTTGCTACCAAGGCAGCTGCACCACCCGCTAGTAATATGCCAATTAATATCGGCCAGGGGTCGGATTTACTAGAGTCTTTACGCTCAGGTTTGGCAGGGATAGGATTTGCTGGTGCAACTGCAATAGTTTGCAGCCGAGATACTTGAGGCTGAGATTTGGCTGCTTGGTAACTAAAATTGTTGGCGGCTTCTTGAGGTGTGGAAAGTGCAGGTACTGGATTAATCGCGTCTTTACACGCTTGCAGTGCTTCCGTAGCATTTTGATAGCGGTCTTTGAAGTGATAACGCACCATCTTGGACAATACTGCCGCCAGTTGATGGTTCACAGTTACTGAATGCTGCCAGATAACTTCCCCTGTTTCCGGGTCTTCTTGCAATTCTGTTGGCTGTAATCCTGTTAATGCTTGAATGGCGATGATGCCAAGGGAATAGATATCGCTGTTAGGACGGGGTTTACCTTGCCCTTGTTCTGTAGGCATATAGCCAGGAGTACCGATAACCACTGTCGCAGATGCTTGTCCGCCCACTGTTACCAGTTGTGTACGCAGTTGTTTCACTGCTCCAAAATCAACTAAAACTAACTTATTATCTGAGGCACGGCGAATGATATTATCCGGTTTGATGTCGCGGTGAATCACGCCTTGGCGATGGACAAATTCCAGAATTTCTAGAACTTCTTGCAACAGTTGAATTACTTGGCTTTCACTCCAGCGCTTACCAGGTATAAGTTCCTCAGCTAGGGTATGTCCTTCAATATATTCTTGTACTAGATAGAATTCTTGGTTTTCGTCAAAGTACGCCAGCAACCTGGGTATTTGGTCATGGTTGCCCAGTTTTTCTAAAGTTTCGGCTTCACTGCTGAACAAGCGTTTAGCAGTATCAAAAACTCTGGGGTCAGTTCCGGGTTTGAGATGCTTGACAACGCAGATAGGATTGCCTGGTCGCCTAGTATCTTGGGCAATGTATGTTTGACCAAATCCTCCCATCGCGAGGACTCTAATTACTTGGTAACGATGGTCTAGTAGCTTGCCGATCATATTCTCTCCCCAGAGTTATTACCTAATTTTCCAGCTGGTAATAAATATCTCCAAATTTTCTTCATTGAAATCCGCTATCTTGAGAAAAGATTTAGATTAAAAACGCAGCTTTTTAATAAACGCAGACTGTTTATTTTTCTTTTAGTGCCCCTGTGTATTACCAATGCCACCTAAAATAACAAATCCAGTTGCATGGCAGCAGGCTGAAATCCTCATGCAACCTGCTTTCATTCGCGTTATCGACAATATCCGCAAGCAGCTCGATCAATCTTCTTGGACGGGAACTTACCATGATGTCCTGATTTGGCCGCCTAGCACCACTGATGAAATCAAAGCATTGGTGACTGAACTGTTGCAAGCAATCGAAACTGCAACACCCCAAGAAGCAGATGAAATCAGAGGAACTCTGGCTCGTCTGCCGATGCCCCATCCAGGATATCATCTACGTTTGCAGCGTCAACAGCAAGAAGCGAGTATCGATTTGTGGGAACTGTGTTATCAGGTGTGTTTTATTGAATACACCCCACAGAAGGAAGTTGCTGATATTGATACTAGTTTAATCGATGAATTCGGTGAAGTCGATTGGCTGCGTTTGGATGCTAAGTCAAAGAAGTTAGTTGAGCAGGCGTTTGCTAAATTGCCAGAGGGTTGAAGCCCTGACAATAGAATACACGAACAAAGCCCACACAAGTGGGCTTATAAGATAAGGCGATGCCTATATCATTGAAGAAGAATTTTTCTTCGATAGGATAGCAGGAAGATTCTTAATATTACTCGGTAAAGAGGATTTATTTTTGGATTCACTTAATCCTAAATACTGGAATCCCTTAGAAATTGAAAGAAAAACAGTAGGTTTATTGCTCGTAGTTTATCTAGAACGCAGTAGGCGAACACGTATTATTTCTGCCCGTCCAGCTACCAACATAGAAAGAAAGTTATATGAACAAGGATGATGAAGAACTCGAACTATACTTAAAGCCCCGTAGTACAGAAACAGTATCAATAAAAATACCAACAGATGCGTTAGAATCGCTCAAAAAAGTTGCAGCTAATCGAGATATGACACTTGAAGCGTTACTCAAGTTTTACATTGGGCAGAATTTGCGGCAAGATTTAGCTAAATTCTTTTCTGAGCGGCTACTGGAATCAACCGCTGAAGTTCTAGCAAAGCACATCGAATCCAAAGAGGAAATTTTAAGCATCATTCAAGAAATTCAAGCTGAAGCAACTCTTTAGTTACCTGCCAGCAAAGAGTAACAGATAAATTAAGGAACAAAAAATGTCTAATAAAACAAACTACACCGAAGCTTGCAATAATTTTGAAAAAATTTACGAAGAAGCAATTAGCACTCGTGAACCTGTAGTTGTTAATCGTGAAGGTGCAGAAAGTGTATCCGTCATACCTACTGCGGAACTTAATAGCATTATAGAGACAGCATATTTGTTCCAATCACCTGAGAATGCAGCACGTCTTTTAGATGCTTTACAACGTGTTAAGGCTAAGACTAATATGCCTCAAACTATAGACGAGTTGCGTAAAGAGTTCTCGCTTTACGAAGAAGAGTAAATAAATTTAATGTCGGATAATTTAGAACCAGATGCACTTCCCCAATCTGAAGTTTCTCAAGCGGATAATTTAGAACGCAACCTCGTTTTTGACCGGAAGTTTCTGGAAGACCTTACCTACTGGGTAGAAACAAATAGAAAAACTGCACTCCGCGTCTTATCTTTAGTTGAAGAGATTAGGCGGAATCCCTTTGAAGGTACAGGCAATCCTGAAAGATTGAGATACTATGATGCAAATGTATGGTCGCGCCGAATCACTCAAACTGACCGGATTGTTTACGTAGTAAGTGATGACCGAATCGAGTTTATTCAGGCACGATACCATTATAGCGATCGCTAATTTCATCATTAAATAATCTAATCTTAAAAAAGAGCGATCGCCATGAATCGCCGTTATCACTCTTATAACGACAGGTTTAATGTTCTTAACAAAATAATGATTTTACTAACGACAGCTTTAACGTTCTTCACAAAATCACGATTTTCATCAACAAAAGAATGATTTTGCTAACGACAGCTTTAATGTTTTTCACAAAATCGCGATGTTGATAAGATTTTGATTAACGTTAGAAGAAAACCAGAGGTAGATTGAAGCCGCAAACGCTTATTTGCTAAGATTTCCAGTGCGACAACATTCAAACAGGGCAATTTCTGATCGCTATGCCAACATCTACACTTGACGATAAAGACGCAGCAGCTATCCAAGCCGCCAAAGTTGGGATTGCAATATGCGATCGCACCGCTTGGGGACGGATTAAAGTAGCTGGCGACGATCGCCTCAATTTCTTACACAACCAAAGTACTAACAATTTCCAAATACTCAAGCCAGGACAAGGTTGTGATACGGTTTTTGTTACTTCCACAGCCAGGACAATTGATTTAGTAACCGCATACGTTAGAGAAGATGCGGTAATCCTGCTGGTTTCACCTAACCGCCGCCAGTTTTTGATGGAATGGCTAGATAAATATATTTTCTATGCCGATAAGGTGGAATTATCTGATATTACACAATACACCAACACCTTCAGCCTGATTGGGCCAGGAAGCGATGCTGTTTTAGAAAAGTTGGGTATTAGCGAACTCATCGGGCAACCTTACGGTAATCACCAAGTATACACCATTGCTCCCGCCGAGGGAGTGCGGATTGCTGTAGGTAGCGGGTTAGCTGCGCCCGGATACACCTTAACTTTCCCTTATACTGACAAAGAAACAGTGTGGAACAAACTGTTAGAAGCAGGAGCAGTAGAAATGAGCGATCGCGCTTGGGATGCTTTGCGAATTTTACAAGGCCGCCCCGCCCCAGATGCAGAACTCACAGATGATTACAATCCTCTAGAAGTGGGTTTGTGGCAAACAATTTCTTTTACTAAAGGTTGCTATATTGGGCAAGAAACTATTGCTCGGTTAAATACATATAAAGGTGTAAAACAACACCTTTTAGGTATCCGCCTCAATGCCCCTGTGGAAGTTGGAAGTGCGATCGCAGTTGCAGATGAAAAGGTTGGCAAACTTACTAGTTACACCCAAACCGCTGATGGTTACTTTGGACTAGGTTACATTCGCACCAAAGCTGGTGGTGTAGGTTTAAAAGTCAAAGTGGGAGAAACTGAGGGTGAAGTCATAGAAATCCCGTTTGTTTCTCACGAATATCCGTAAGTAATTCAAATCAAGATATCTTTCTCTTTCTCCCCAGCACCGTAACAAAATTCATCTACCCAAGAAGCTATACTACGGGCATTTGTAGTTGGTAAATTTATTTTGCTCTTAACCTCTTGTGGTTGAATATTCGGTTGTTTGCCGTTACTTTTAACCTCAGTAGTAATTGCTAGCGATCGCACTGGTTTGCTGTTACTAGAAATCCCAGTGGTAATTGCCAACGATGCACCCACAGGGATTCGGACAGGTGGCGCGTTGCTTTTAACCTCAGTAGCTAACGCCACAGATGGCATAGTTTTGGCTTTGCTGTTCACCTCACTAGTCATTGTCGCCGATTCTCGTGAAGGTAACTGACCAGAGTGCCAGCGTACTGGTTGATATTTCCTTAGTAAACTGGAGGATGGCGTTTTTGCCGGAGTATCTGGAGCAATTTTAGTTCCATTTGCTACTATCAACTCAAGTTTGCGTGTGCGAACTACTTCAGTGGTAGCTGTAATTGATGGCACAAGTTCATCGGCGCGTGACAAGTTGGAATCTAGAGTCTTAGCAAGAGAATGAAGCGCAATCTTGCTGGCAGTTACAGCAGATGATAGATGTTTATCCTCAGAATACTTCTCATCTGGCGGCTCGCTTTCAACTTGGCTTATAGCCATAGAATGCTCTGATTTGATTAAACGTAACTCTTCATCGGGATTGAAGTTAAGACCTAAAGCAGCGACTATTTTATCTGGATCGTTATTCAGATCCACCATAAAAGAAAGTATTTCATCAAACTGGGGTTCTAAAACAGACAGTGTTGCCAAAATAAAACCGGATAAAGGGCGGCGCAGACCATCGTAAGTGGCCCAAATTCGCATTTTGACCAGCCAGGAAATATTTTGCTTGTAGTAAATAAGCCACTTTTGTTTTAAGGATTGACGCAGCTGCTGGATATTCATTGGATGCCTCACTTCAGTCAAAAAGATTGCAGAGCTTAATATTAAAAATTTAGCTTTCTTTCTGGGGATGAAACCGATAATAGAGCATCTGTTTGACTCTTTGACCACCTAGCAAATGATTTTCTATCAGTAGAGATACTTCATCAGAGTGAACGCCGCTATACCAGACCATATCAGGTAATATCAGCACCATTGGGCCATTGCCACATTGTCCTAAACAGCTGCTAGCCGTTACAGTTACACCAGGGATTGGCAAAGCTGTAAAAGCGGCTAAAACCTTGGCTGCACCTTGCTTTTTGCAAGTACGATTTTGACAAACCCGCACACATTTAGGAGAAGAGGGTTGGTCTATTGTGGGGAAGTTTGATGGTTGAGTTGTCATTTGTCCTTTGTCATTTGTCATTTGTCATTTGTCCTTTGTCAAAAGTTGGAAGCTAATGACCAATAAACTCTTGGAGAGGCTGCGCCAACGACTAGGCTCAGTACAAGTGACTAATGCCTAATAACTAATGACAAATGACTAATGACTAATGACTAATAACTAATTTATTGAAAGTCCTTTTGAGGCTAGCCATTCCGGGTTGAATATCCGCGACTGATACCGAGAACCACTATCACACAAGATGGTGACAATGGTATGTCCTGGCCCCAATTGCTTCGCTAAGGCAACAGCTGCCGCAACATTAATACCTGTTGAGCCGCCCATTAGCAACCCATCTTTCCTCAGCAGTTGGTAAACTACTCGCAAAGCTTCTTGGTCATCGATTTGAATGGCATCATCAGCAGGTGCGCCTTCCATATTGGCTGTGACACGACCGTTACCGATGCCTTCAGTGATGGAATTTCCTTCTATCTTGATTTCGCCAGTTTTGACATAGCTATAAAGTCCACTACCTAGCGGATCGGCTACAACACATTTAATTGCTGGATTTTGTTCTTTTAAGTACAATGCTACACCAGCATAAGTACCACCAGTACCGGTTGCAGTTGTCCATGCATCTATTTTACCATCTGTCTGCGTCCAAATTTCTGGCCCTGTGGTTTCGTAGTGGGCGAGGCGGTTAGCTAAATTATCAAACTGATTTGCCCAAATGGCATTTTCCAACTCAGCAGCTACTCTGCCCGATAGCTTGACGTAGTTGTTCGGGTCTTTGTAAGGTACGGCGGGGACGGGACGAACTTCTGCTCCTAATGCTGTCAGCGCGTCTATCTTTTCTTGTGACTGGGTATCGGGAATAATAATTAGGCATTTGTAACCTTTGGCGTTGCAAATATGTGCTAATCCAATGCCAGTATTACCAGCGGTTCCTTCTACAACCGTGCCACCAGGTTTAAGTAAACCTTTCTTTTGGGCATCTTCGATGATGTAAAGTGCGGCGCGGTCTTTGACGGAACCTCCAGGATTGAGAAATTCTGCTTTCGCAAGGATTTCACACCCTGTTTCTTCGCTAAAACTGTTTAAGCGAATTAAAGGGGTGTTGCCAACAGCGCCAACGAAGCCATTCTTTATATCCATTTTGACTGTACTTGTATGAGTCTTTATAAAAATCTTGGCTGATAGCTGTAGTATGATTTACAACTGATTTGCCTAAAATTCTATAATACTTACATTGGAGCGCTTGCCGTTGGTGTACTTCCCTCACTCCTAACTCCTCACTTATTTACTTTCCGTAGTAAACTCTGGCATTACCGTATCCGATATTTCGGATATATTTGTTCCATTCCTCAGCTTGAAATCGATTTTGGAAAGGCCCGACTGCTACGTGCGGGCCTCGTGGTTGCGTCCTTTCGAGGACTCCGCCAGATCGTCCTAAATCTTGCGTAAATTGGCCTAAATTCTGCCTAAGTTGTGCTGCGATCGCAGGTAATTGTTCGGAAGTGGTGGGAATGGCGACATAATATCTAGAGACTCGCCTATTAGAATTTATATTATTACGATCGTCTCTATAGTTATAGTTGCCATTGTCTGCATTTATTTCCTGTCCATTACCAAAGCTGATAATTCGGGCGTTATATATGCCTCGTGACTGTAGCTCATTCACCCGTTGTTGGGCGTTGGCGACTCTGTTAAAAACACCTGACTGAATTACAGTCCGGCCTTGGAACTGGCGAATGTAAGCACTGGGTTCAATCTGACGTATGGCTTGTAGTGTCTGGAAATCACTACCATCAACGTAAACTAAATAGCGCTCAAAGTTCTGGTTATATTGACTAAACTGTGAAGGTTGAGAGGGCTGAAAATTCTGCTCAAATTGATTGTTTTGTACTGGTTGGGTAGGCTGAAAGTTCTGCTCAAATTGATTGTTTGGTAATGGTTGAGAGGGTTGAAAATTCTGCTCAAATTGATTGTTTTGTACTGGTTGGGTAGGCTGAAAGTTGACTTCCGGTTGATTGAAGTTCTCTGCTTGACTTGGTTGTAACTGCGGTGATGGTTGTTGACCAAAGGGAATTGGCGGTGGCGGTAAAATCTCACCAGTTTCTTGAGCCAGTAGCACGTTGCGGTTGGAGATTTGTGCCTGTGCTGGGGTAGAGTCGGGAATCAGTACTAACCACCCTCCCACTAACAAAAAGAGAAGTCTAATAGTGGGCTTCCAACCCTCAGAGCTTCGGCACAGCATCTGAAATGGGATAAATTTACTTGATATTCCTCTCGACATAATAGTTAGAAAGCAGTCAAAGTATTTTTAGGTAATTTCCATCAAGAACTAATTAGTTCACCGTTGTAGCAACTATATAGCGTTAACGTAAAGTTACCTCATCTACGTGGCAAAAAATACATCTGTAATTAATCTTAGATGAAAGCTGTTTACGGACGCGATCGCTTCCGTTATGGATGGAAGAAACAAATCAAATTCTCTTCCCTCCTGCCTCCTACCTCCTGCCTTTAAAACTGAAGCGCTTTAGTAGCAAGGCTTTGAAGAGTATATGCTACAATTGGACAACCACGCATATCGTGTCGTGCTTTGTATGAAAAAAGTCGTCGTTGGTCTTTCTGGTGGCGTTGACAGTTCTACCGCCGCAGCTATCCTGCACCATCAGGGCTATGAAGTGATTGGTTTGACTCTTTGGCTAATGAAAGGCAAAGGTCAATGTTGCTCTGAAGGTATGATCGACGCGGCCGAACTCTGCGAACAATTGGGTGTTCCCCATCAAGTTGTGGATATTCGAGATGTCTTTCAGACGCATATTGTCGATTACCTGGTGACTGGTTACAGTGCGGGTATTACACCTTTGCCTTGCTCCCAGTGCAATAAAACGGTGAAGTTTGGGCCAATGGTGCAATATGCTCGTGAAGAATTGGGGTGCGATCGCATTGCCACCGGTCATTATGCCCGAATTAGCTATGACGAAGCAACTGGACGTTACCAGTTATTAAGGGCTGTTGACCGCAATAAAGATCAGTCATACTTCCTCTATGATTTGTCTCAAGATTTACTAAGAGCAACGGTATTTCCTCTAGGGGAACTAGAAAAAACTGACACGCGCCGCATTGCAACTGAATACGGACTGAAAACTGCTGATAAACCAGAAAGTCAAGACTTATGCTTAGTGGAAAGTAACGGTTCCATGCGGGCATTTTTGGATAAATATTTAGCTCCCAAAACAGGTGATATTGTCGATGTTACAGGCAAAGTTTTGGGACAGCATGATGGTGTGCATCATTACACCATTGGCCAGCGCAAAGGCTTGGGAATTGCTGCTGCCGAACCCCTGTATGTGATTGAATTAGATGCGGAAAATAATAAAGTAGTAGTAGGCGATCGCACCAAGGTAACTCAGCCAGAATGCACTGTAAATCGGGTAAATTGGGTTTCCATTGCCGAACCATCTACCCCAATTCATGCCGAAGTGCAAATTCGCTATCGTTCAACGGCTACACCAGCGACGGTGATTCCGTTGGAAAACTCCCGTGTGCGTTTGGTGTTTGATGAACCCCAAATCAGCATTACCCCCGGACAAGCGGCGGTATGGTACGACGGCGAGAAAGTGTTAGGTGGCGGAATTATTGAACAGTTTAGTTAAGAATCACCCCTTTGTAGAGACGTCGATTTATCGCGTCTCTTCCCTTAACCGAACCGTCTTGGATGATACACCCTTTTCATCAACAAAACCATAATTTTCGTAATAATTGCCTTTTATAGAATTGCCAAAGGCTTAACCTCACTTCTTGCGGTATTTGGAAAACCTCTCTCTAAATCTGTCTCCTAAAAGGCTACGGTGTACACACAGTGTATTAAGGCGATCGCTTTCCGATTAACGATCCCAATCTACCCCTACGCTTGTCACCACGCCCAAATAATCCAGTAGAATTTTTGCATGGGTTGTTAGAAAGCATTGCCCGCATAGAAGCGCGAGGGTATGAATTATTACAAGAAATGCGAGCAATTATTGGTGTGAGTTCTGAGAGATTAAGAGAAAAAGGTTTTTTAAGAAGGTTTGACCTGCGCGATCGAGATTATCATCTAGGGAAAAGGTGAGGCTGCGGACTCGGATTTGATCGCTTTTAACATCTAGTGGCTGTGTCAAGTCTTTGGGGTATATCAAAAAGGCTTGCTTGCATTTTGTTGTGTTGGCGTAGCTGATCATTTGATGAATATCTGTATATCCTGCCTGTTCAGGAGCTTTATACTTTGTATCCAAAACCGCTATTGTTTTGCCAGTAGCAGCATCACACAGTAATATATCTATATTGAAGTGCCGATTTTGACTAATTTCTATTGGATGTTGCTGTTTGAAAAAATAGCCTTGCGGCGTGTTTTTCTTAAGCCATTCTGCAACAAAAAGTTCATATAAATGTGCCATATCGACGAGAAAGGGTAGGGTTTTGTAATTTCCCTTTTCATGACTGGGACTACTATTTTCTAAAAAGAATCGACATAAATTATGTAACAGTTCATAGTCTGGATTGAGGCGATTATACTGTCTGGCGATACAATCTTCTGCACTACAAGGTTGCAGCGTTACTAATCCTTGTAGAGCGTGATAAGCTTTTCGTATTGTTGGTGATACTCTTTCTGAACATAAACTGCTATGACCAATGATATAAAGTGTCCATGCCAAGATTTGATTTTCTTTAACATCAGCCGTATGTTCTTCGTAATTGCATTTAAGTTTAACATTCCACGGCTTTTGAATTATCTGTTGCACATCTAGCCTTCCCCGCATATAAGAAAGCTGCTGTGTTTTAGACAAGTAAGTACGATATAATCCTTTGCGACACCGTTCTAAAACTTTATCGGCTAAGATATGAGCCAGATTATTATAAAAATTCTCTAGAGATTCACAATCCATTAGCCCTTCAAGAAAGCGAAACCCTTTTAAATTGTAGGCATATTCCAGCATTCCGAAAAGGTTTTGGATAGGCACTTTCGGATTTATTTTTAGATGCAATTCAGGAGTGACAGGAATGTAACCTACCCATCCTTTAGCTTTCAGTTTCCAACGATTTCTCGTTGTATAAGTAGGAAATTCTATATCTAGTTGTGTTTTGTATTTTTCATATAACTCGACCCCGGCTGAATCGGTTATTTCATCACGCTGAAATAATTTATTTTCGTATTCTGTAAGTTCAATCATTCTTGGTTTTGCTGGGTTTATATCCATAGTTTATTTTTTATTTCATCCCAGCGAAACTTATCTACTTTTTCTAGTTGGTTAAAAAAGTATTCTTCTAAATATGGTTCAATTTCCATGCGCCATATATCTTCTATATCTTCACGTAGGTTGTCTGTTAAAAAGAATGAAATACCAATTTCGTAATTTTTATCTGCGATCGCCTGATTTAATTGCTGTAAAATGTTAATTAATCCCTCTACTGCAAAACCTCTTCTTCGGTGATAATTTCGCAGCACCTCATAGTTTGAGCTAAGTTCAATAAATGCAAAGCGGCGGCGTAGGGCATGATCTATATTGGCAATAGACCTATCTGCTGTATTCATTGTCCCAATAATGCGGACATTTTTTGGGATGCGAAAGTTGTTACCGCCAGCTAATGGAATTTCTTTATCTCGGTACTCAAGTAAGTACATTAGTTCGCCAAAAACTTGAGCTAAATTTGCACGGTTTATTTCATCAATAATTAAAACACAAGTATCTTCACGAGATTCAGCTTTTTTACAAAATTCTAAAAATCTTCCTGGAACAAGTGGATATGCTAATATTCCATTTTGGCTTTGAGGACGAATGCCTTGTATGAAATCTTCATAAGAGTATGCTGGATGAAATTGTACCAATTCTAAGAAACCGTCACCACCACCGATTAAGTGTTGAGCAAGTTTTTCAGCAAGATAGGTTTTTCCTGTTCCAGGTGAACCATATAAAACTGCTTGAACTTTACGATTGATTGTGCATATCCAGCGTTCTAGTACTGGTTGGGAAACTCCAGTATCTTCAGTGCATTGTCCTAAGCTATATATGGGTTGACTAACAGCAGGTATTGGCTTATTAGATACTGCTTGTAAAAAGAAGGGAAGATAATATTGAAACCATTTTTTAAATTTATTAATTAGTTCTTCTTGGGAAGAGTTTAATATTTCTTTTTGATTAAAATAACAACTATCACCATTATATGCAAAATCAAACGCTTTAACATTCTCCGCAATTATATTTGCTATCATTACAGGGTTTTTTTCTCCAATATTTCTGGCTAAAAATGCCCCTGCACTATCTATAAATTTTATTCTTATACTTGTATCTATTAATTCTATATATAATAATGAAAATATATCTAAATACTTATGCAAACTGATTTTATAAGGGGATACTAATATATTAAAATCTATATCAATTAATTTATCTAGTGTTATTTTATAAAAATTATTAGCAGCAATTTCAGATGGTATTTGTTGATATATAAAGTAACAAAAATTAGTAAAAGGCTGGTTTACTGTGTTTTGAAAATTTTTGTATTCTTGAGAATTATAAATGTTATTATCCTTACCCTTATGCTTATTTTTGTATTGTTTAATTACTTCAAAGGGATTACAAGAAAAAATTGTTTTTAAATTTTGATTATTCTCCATAAAAAATCCAAATATTAAAAATAAAAATTTTTACCAATTTATCTCAGTAGTTATTTCATCGTACTGAGCTTGATAAATAAAATGCTAGCGTACAAACACGTAAAGATATGATATGTGGTTGCTTAGTAGCTAAAGGCGGGCAAGATGCCCACCCTACAAGATTGAATAATTTATTTGTTAGAAGTCCTTTACTGTAAATGCAGCTTTTACTGGGTGTATTAAGGCGATCGCAACAAACTTTCACTGCTAAAAGAACGCCAAATCGTGGGTTGAAAGTAACCGGATGCTGCGGCGCTATAGTGTAGAAGCTAATGACAGCAAGCGGAACACGGAGACAAAAAAGTGCAAATCACTAAGCGCAATGTTGAGTTAAGAGTAGATGGCAGCTTAATGCGTGTTTATGTAGCAGCTCCCAAAGCAGCAGGAAAATACCCTGGTATTGTCTTCTACAGTGATATTTATCAGTTAGGTGATGCAATGATTCGTCTAGCTAACTACTTAGCAGGATACGGCTATGTAGTAGCAGCGCCAGAAATTTTTCACCGAATTGAGCCAGTTGGTTTAGTAATTGAGCCAGACGATCTGGGACGGATGCGGGGTAATGACGATGCGCGTCGAACCTCGGTAGCTGATTATGATGCCGATTGCCTTGCTGTGATTGAATTTCTGAAAACAGAGAGTGCGGTTTCTTCAAATAAAATAGGCACTCTCGGCTTTTGTATAGGTGGACATTTAGCATTCCGCGCCGCATTTCAAAGCGAAATTCGGGCTGCCGTTTGCTGTTACCCTACTGGTATTCCCAGTGGTAAACTGGGTAAAGAGGTAGCAGATACAATCCAGAGGGTAAGTGAAATCAAAGGCGATATGCTAATGGTATTCGGTACTCTTGACCCTCATATACCAGAGAGCGATCGCCAAACCATAATCAAAGCAATTGAAAATGCTAACATACCTCACCAAGTTTTCTCGTATGAAGCAGAACATACATTCATGCGCGATGACGGTTATCGTTATGATTCTAGTGCTACCACCGCAGCTTGGTCAGAAATAGTAACTTTTTTGGAGCGCATATTTGCAGACTGAAAACTTATATTATTGCTTTCTTCGCGTCAATTTTGAGTTGTCTGCAACGCTAATAACCCAGCACCATAAGCAGGTTCATACCTCGGAAAAATCACCTTTACATTAGGAAACTTCTTAACAAGAGACGCTGCAAATCTTTCATGGATCTTGCATCTACCGCGCCATACACTTCCCGTTGTGACTACTTCTAAAACTGAGTCAGCAGTAAAAATTGCATCAATTACTGTAGATGTAGCTTTTACTAACTCTTTTACAGCATCATCAATTATGATATTCGCTACTATATCACCTAACGCTGCTGCAAAATCTACAACTGGTGCTAAAGCAGCTATCTGTTTAACTCCCCATTCTCGGCGATATACTACTTCTATTAAATCTTCTATACTTTCCAAATCAAGATGCTGTTTGAAACCCTCTATCAAACTCGTTGATATTTCCCGTCCATCATAAGATTTTAATGCTGCATTCATGCCTGCGATCGCAATTTTATAGGCGCTACCTTCATCTCCTAAAATATACCCCCAGCCACCGACTCGCTTAGTATGTCCTTCATGATTTCGTCCGAAAACTATCGAACCAGTACCGGCTGCAACCACAATTCCTACGGGCTGACCAATTCCACCAACTAAAGCAATTAAAGCATCGTTACAAATTACAATATTCGCTGGTTGTAGTGCCCAATTAATAGGCAATTTGTTATTCTGTAACTCTTTAACTAAACCTTTCACTACTTCGATATCTGTTGCACGGCCTACACCTGCTAAACCCAGACATATCGCGTCAATATTCACAGAATTTGTAATTATTGCTCCCTCAACCGCATTGTGAATTGCTGTTTGAATAGATTGTAAAGTTGCTTCGATACCTATACTTTGATAGTTAGATGGCCCTGCTTCAGCACGACCTAGCACTAAATGCAAATCATCCATTAAGACACAAACAGTCTTGCTACCGCCGCCATCTATTCCTAAAACATAACTCATCAACTGTAATAATGTTAATTATTTTGACGTTTTGGTTCTTCTTTTAAAGGAATAAAAAATAGAGCAATCATCCCAGGAATTGTGAGAAAACAGATCAAGACAAAAAATAATGGATAGCCAAGTGCTTTTTGCAAATAACCGCTAACTAATCCGGGTAACATCATTCCTAAAGCCATAATGCCAGTAGATATGGCAAAATGAGAAGTTTTATATTCACCTTGGCAAATATACATTAAATAAACACTAAAAGCTGTAAATCCAAAACCATAGCCAAATTGCTCCAAGGAAACCAAGGGATACACTAATGTTAGTGAAGGCTTAGTATAAGCCATATACACATAAAATACATCAGGTAAATTCAATGCTAAAGCCATAGGAAATAAACATTTTTTTAATCCATATCTAGAAATTAGCAAGCCTCCTAAAATTCCTCCACAGATTAAGGATATTACCCCAAATGTCCCGTAGACTAGCCCGACATCTGATGTTGATAACCCTAAGCCTCCTACTTCCAATTTGTCCAATAAAAATAAAGAGGCTATCTTTACAAGCATTGCTTCACCAAGTCTGTAAAGAAATATAAATGCTAAAATATTTATAATTTTATCTTGAGCAAAATATGAGCTAATAATTGACCAAAAAGGTATATTTTTCCTAGCTTGTATTTGTCGTTGGTTATCTGATTCAGGTAAGGGTAAAATTAGGCGATGAAAAATAAACAGGATTGCTAAAATTAAAGCTGAGAAACCAATAGTTATAGTCCAGCTTAAAGGAATATTATTCAGAGACACTTCAAGCTGACCTGCTAAGACTACTAATATTCCAGAGCCAAAAATGACAGCCATTCTATAAAATAGTGAGCGAATACCAACAAATAAGGCTTGTTGTTCTGGAGATAAAGCCAGCAGATAGAAGCCATCTGTGGCAATGTCATAAGTCGCAGAAATAAATGCTCCTATTGTTAATGTCGCAAGGGAGATAAAAAAGAAATTTTGCAGTTGCAAGGAAAAAGCTATCAAACCCAAACAAGCGAACATGGCAAATTGGGTATAAAGTATCCATTGACGTTTGGTAGAATAAATATCGACAATTGGCCCCCAAAACATTTTGATAACCCAAGGTAGATAGAGAAAACTTGTCCACAAGGCAATTTGAGTATTATCTATTCCGAGCTTTTTGTAAAAGATTACGGAAACTGTATTGATGATGATGTAAGGTATGCCAGAAGCAAAGTAGAGGGTGGGTATGTATGTCCAGGGGGAAGGGGTAGTAGTTTGAGGTTTCATATTTGCCTCTAATTATCGGTGTTATTAAAATTAGCATCCAATAGGACACCAATAGGATAAGTTATCTGTAATTTCCCCTTCAGAAAGGCGGATTCCTACACCTCCAGATATAAACTTGTCATTACCATTGTTATATAGCCAAGCTCCCCAAACCTGAGTCATTGACTTGCCATCAATTTCTAATTTAGGAAATTCTAATAACTCTTGATAGACATAATTCTGTTGTGTATACCAAGGGTCATTATTACTACTACGCACAGAAATATTTCCTGAATTAACTGCAAATCCTCCTTCACCTTCTCTTCCTAAAATAGGTTTGGCAAAGTAGGAATTACCTATTGCTGTTGCACTCAGTGATGTTTTAGGAAAATATTCCCAGACTGTCCCAGTATCTTTCCCAGAAAAAAAGTCATATCCCAAATCTGTAATTAGAGCAAATATACTTTTTGGTTGCAGTGCAAAGGCAGAACCAAAGTTCACAATCACAATTTTATTCTCAAAAATTAGTTGCTCTAGAGCCGGCCATAATCTTTCACCTTTTTCATCAGTATCATGGATTAGCCATTCCACTGGATACCACATAAAAAGTATATCTATTGTTTTTTTTGTTCTCTGGTCAAATAGATACTCACCATCTTTGATCCCAAGATATTCTAAGGGTAAAATGGTACTTTTAGACTCCAAGTGATTTCTTAGCCATCGCATAGTACCTAAATCTTCCGCATTATTCAAAGCTGTAAATGCTACGCAACAATCTCTAACTGGTTTACCCAAATTTAATGCGGCTCTATTTACATGCTGATTAAGTGTTATTTTTAAGAGTTTTTGAGCATTTAAATCTGGTTCTTGCAATCCAAAATGTCTGGCGACTTTATTATTGCCATCCGTACACTCAAACCAAAAACTAGGAGTTTGGGGATTAGTTTCTACTACCTTTTTTATCCCCTTTTCTTGATTCCAGCACCAGTCAAGACGCATACAAAATGGTGCAAGAAAGTCATATTTAATTAACTTGATAGTAGCTTCCGGAAATCCATAGTAAAGTAGTGTATCCTCATCAAGAGTGCGAATAATTTGCCACGCTTGGGTTAAAACACTACCGACTAATTCCGATGCTTGCTGGATTTCTTGTATCGTCTGCGGTAAAACTTTATGGCAATAATAAAGAGCGTAAGGTGTTTCTTGGTCAGTTAGAGGTATACCTGTTCCTTCTTCAATAGGAGCAAAGTTATACCAACCCATTTTCATTGACTGAAATAGACGCTTTCGTTGAGGACTGTTGAAAATATTCATAACTCTCTTATCCACCCGCATGACCACCGCGACCGAAACTACCAAAACCACTACGTCCCTTGGCAGAACCTCTGGAAGTCCCGGCCTCCGATGAATCACCAAAACCGGGTCTTGTAATGCTACTCCCACCAGAGTAACCACTCGAGCTGCCGCTACTATTAGATGAGGGTGAACAGTTATTGGGTTGTTGTTTAGCGTTCGGCGACGTTGTGGAGATGCAATCTGACTGTCTTGCTTCTGGGGTTGTCGCACAAGAAGCAAGTAGCGATACAGTCATAACGAACACTATGAGTTGAAATAAACCTGGTTTCAATTTCATGAGTCTTTCTGGATGAATATACAGATGTCAGTTACGGAATTTATGCAAGATAACTACAAGGGTCAAAAATAGATTTCGCATTTCCAGATAGATTTTTTAAGGGTATATCCACGATTTAGAGAATTGCTAAACAAACCCTCTCCAACCCTGTGGCAAAATTTATTAGAGTCCTTCCATAGTTAGTTTGCCCAGCATGACCGCAACTATTCCCAATCTCCCCAGTCTCTACGACCCCTTTTCCACTGAAGCCAAGTGGCAAAAATTCTGGGAAGACAACCAAGTTTACAAAGCTGACCCCAACAAAGGCGGCGAACCCTACTGCATCGTCATTCCACCGCCGAATGTCACTGGCAGTTTGCACATGGGTCACGCTTTTGAAAGTTCCTTGATTGATACCCTCGTGCGCTACCACCGGATGCAGGGACGTAATACCCTGTGGCTACCCGGAACTGACCACGCCAGCATCGCTGTGCATACTATGCTGGAAAAGCAACTCAAAAAAGAGGGTAAGACTCGCTACGAATTGGGGCGCGAAAAATTCCTAGAACGCGCTTGGCAATGGAAAGCGGAGTCTGAGGGAACGATTCTGAATCAGCTACGACGCTTGGGTGTCTCGGTGGACTGGTCACGGGAAAGGTTTACCCTGGATGAGGGTTTATCTAAGGCTGTTGTGGAGGCGTTTACTCGTCTTTACGAGGAAGGCTTAATTTATCGTGGTGAATATTTAGTTAACTGGTGTCCTGCTTCTCAGTCGGCTGTGTCTGACGTGGAAGTAGAAAATCAAGAGGTGAATGGAAATCTCTGGCACTTCCGCTATCCCCTCACCGATGGTTCTGGTTTTGTAGAGGTGGCGACAACTCGACCAGAAACGATGCTGGGTGATACGGCTGTAGCGGTTAATCCCAATGACGATCGCTACAAACATCTCATTGGTAAAACTCTAACTCTGCCAATTCTACAACGAGAAATTCCGATCATTGGCGATGAATATGTTGATCCCACTTTCGGCACAGGCTGCGTGAAAATAACTCCCGCCCATGACCCGAACGATTTTGACATGGGTAAGCGTCACAATCTGCCGTTTATCAACATTATGAACAAAGACGGCACTCTCAACGCCAACGCTGGGGAGTTTCAAGGACAAGACCGCTTTGTTGCTAGAAAAAATGTGGTTTCTCGCCTAGAAGCAGATGGCTTTTTGGTGAAGATAGAAGATTATAAACATACCGTTCCCTACAGCGATCGCGGTAAAGTACCTATTGAACCCCTCCTCTCAACTCAGTGGTTCGTCAAAATTCGCCCCCTAGCTGACAACACTCTCGAATTCCTCGACCAGCAAACTTCCCCAGAGTTTGTCCCCCAACGCTGGACAAAGGTTTATCGTGATTGGCTAGTAAAACTGACTGATTGGTGTATCTCTCGCCAATTATGGTGGGGACACCAAATTCCGGCTTGGTACGCTATCAGTGAAACGGATGGACAAATTACCGAGAATACGCCCTTTGTCGTAGCGAAATCAGAAACCGAAGCTTGGGAAAAAGCAAAATCACAATTTGGCGAAAATGTCAAGCTAGAACAAGACCCAGATGTGCTGGATACTTGGTTTTCTTCTGGACTTTGGCCGTTTTCGACTTTGGGCTGGCCGGAACAAACTCAAGATTTAGCAACTTACTACCCGACTACTACTTTGGTAACAGGCTTTGATATCATCTTTTTCTGGGTAGCCAGAATGACAATGATGGCTGGGCATTTTACGCAGCAAATGCCTTTCCAAACAGTTTACATTCATGGCTTGGTGCTGGATGAAAAAGGCCAGAAGATGTCAAAGACCAAAGGTAATGGCATTGACCCATTGTTACTGATTGACAAATATGGTACTGATGCCCTGCGCTATACCTTAATTAGAGAAGTAGCTGGCGCTGGTCAAGATATCCGCTTAGAATACGATCGCAAAAAGGATGAATCAGCATCGGTTGAGGCATCGCGCAACTTTGCAAATAAGTTGTGGAACGCAGCCCGATTTGTGATGATGAATTTGGATGGACAAACGCCGCAACAATTGGGGAACCCAGCCGCTACCGAATTGAGCGATCGCTGGATTATCTCGCGGTATCATCAAGTTATTAAACAAACCACGAATTACATCGATAATTATGGTTTAGGCGAAGCAGCAAAAGGACTCTACGAGTTTATTTGGGGTGATTTCTGCGATCAGTATATTGAATTAGCGAAATCCAGATTGCAAGCAGATGCCGATCCAGCATCGCGGCGTGTAGCACAACAAACCCTTGGCTATGTGCTGGAAGGAATTTTAAAACTGCTTCATCCTTTCATGCCTCATATTACCGAAGAAATTTGGCAGACTCTCACCCAACAACCAGCAGATTCGCCGCAAACTTTACCATTACAACTATATCCTCAGATAGATGCAAATTTGATTGATTTAGGTTTAGAAGAACAGTTTGAATTGCTAATTGCTACTATCCGCACAATTCGGAATTTGCGGGCTGAAGCAGATATTAAACCAGGGGTTAAAGTAACAGCAAATTTGCAAACTGAAAGCGAAAAGGAGCGGAAAGTTCTCACTGCTGGACAGTCTTATATTAAAGATTTGGCGAAGGTTGAGACTTTAACTATTACCGACAAGCAAGAAAACCAAACTGTTGCTGCGAAAAAACCTCAAAGAGGTTTGAAGACAATTGGCTTAATTATCGTGGCCATTGTCTTTGGTAGAGTGGCTTTAGCTGCGGGAAATGCCATTGATGACATTCCCATCATCGGAACTTTCTTTGAACTAGTTGGTTTTAGTTACACAGCGTGGTTTGTTAGCCAAAATTTACTCACTGCTCAAGCTAGACAAAAGTTATGGAGACAGTTTTTTCCGCAGAAAGAATTAGAACAATCACAAGAACCAGAAAATGCGATCGCAGGTGTAATTGGTACAATACAGGTGCTAATTCCTCTAAGCGGTGTGGTAGATATTGAAGCTGTACGTGCCAAGCTAGAAAAAAGCTTGAGTAAAGCTGAAGCCGAAGTTCAATCTCTGAGTACTAGATTAAACAATCCTAGTTTCGTAGATAGAGCTAGGGCTGATGTGGTACAAGGGGCGCGGGATGCCTTAGTAGAAGCACAGAAGCAAGCTGAAATTTTGCGCGAGCGTCTGAAGGGGTTGTCGTAGCGATCGCCTGCGTGGCTTAGGATAACTGTAATGGGTAATCGGATTATTAATTCCCAATTACCCGTTACCAATTAACAAGATCCAAATCTCAATTCTAGGACTTATTATTTTATTAAAATTTTTTAATTTTTAATTTTGAATTGGAGCAAAGCGACTCTCATGCTATATCTAGCCCAGGTGCGTAAAAACGATTTTTTAGACCAGCACCAGTTACGCTTGTTGGCGCGTCAAGAAGCTGATAACTTGTGGGCGATAATTCCAGAAGAGGCTTTCATTCTGCTAGGGAAGGGAAAGATTATGAGTGAGAACTTGCTTGTTTTAGTAGAACTTTCCCCTACAGGCGATATTGAAAGAATAGAAGACGCTACTAACTGGGTACTCCATCTGGTACAAAGCTACCTCACCATCGGCATTACCCCAGAATTTTTGCAGCACGAAGCCGAACGAGCAGAACATTGGCGACAATCCCTGACATTACAAAATCAAGACTTAGCGCGGCGTTCCTTAGAGTTGGAAGCTCGTCGCGAACAAATTCAAGCCTTAGAAGAAAGCCTCAAACGCGAGAAAAACGGTTATTCCCAAGAAGAAAGTTAAAAGTTTGCAATTGTATTGGCTATAAAGCCACAGTACCGCCAAAGTATAGGGACGCGAAATTTCGCGTCCCTACGTCGGTTGATACTAGGTTAATTGTCTTAGCTTTCGTTAGACAATCACAGTAATATTTGTATTACTAAGCAGTGCTTTATTCGATAACTGGGCTATTTGAACTTGTACTGTACCACCCAATCCATCTTTATCAAAGAATAGGTTGCCCGTACTTTGATTGTAGATGAAGCGATCGCTTGCAGCTGTAGCGATCGTACCAAGTCGGAACAAGCCCGAATCAAGTGCCGTATTCTGAGATTGGGTCAGCCCGAATTCCGCCTTAGAAATGAAGATAGTATCATCTCCAACAGTAAAATCAGCAATAGTATCATAGCCTCCAGTGCGGGTATCAGTCAGATATAAGCTATCTTGTCCACCTCCACCAGTCAGCGTATCTTTACCAATTCCACCAAAGAGGCTATCGTTTCCTACACCGCCTAATAAGCTGTCATTACCTGAACCACCAAAGAGGTTATCATTACCATCTCCTCCTGATAACGTATTAGCACCAGTATTTCCAATCAGGATGTTATTAAGGCCGTTACCAGTAGCAGTGATTGCCCCAGTTCCAATCAGGGTCAAATTCTCTAGGTTATCTCCCAAGACCCAATTTACCGAAGAGTTAACTAAATCTGTGCCTGCATTTAAGCCTTCAACAATAATATCGCTAACATTGTCTACGATATAAGTGTCATTGCCGACTCCACCATTGAGACTATCAATTCCTGTACCTCCATCCAAGGTGTCATCGCTTGTACCACCCAACAAGGTGTCATTGCCTGAGCTACCAAAAAGGCTATCGTTACCATCTCCTCCGGTCAAGGTGTTCGCAGCAGCATTTCCAACCAGGATGTTATCAAGGCTGTTACCAGTACCAATTGTCGCGCTTCCAGTCAGGGTCAAGTTCTCAAAGTTCTCTCCTAATACCCAATTTACAGCAGACTTGACTAAATCTGTGCCTGAATTTAAGCCTTCGGTAATAATATCGCTAACATTGTCTACTGTGTAGATATCATTACCGACTCCACCATTGAGAGTATCAATCCCTGCACCTCCATCCAAAGTATCATCGCCTGCACCGCCTAACAAAATGTCATTACCTGAACTACCAAAGAGGCTATCGTTGCCATCTCCTCCGCTCAACTTATTAGCACCAGTATTTCCAATCAGGATGTTATTAAGGCTGTTACCAGTACCATCGATTGCTCCGGTTCCAGTCAGGGTCAAGTTCTCCACGTTATCTGCTAACACAAAACTCACGGAAGACTTAACTAAATCTGTGCCTGCATTTAAGCCTTCAGTAATAGAATCGTTCAGGTTATCTACAGTATAAATGTCATTGCCGGCTCCAGCATCAAAACTGTCAGTTCCTAAACCTCCATCCAAGGTGTCATTACCTGCACCGCCCAATAATGTGTCATTGCCTGAGCTACCAAAGAGACTATCGTTACCATCTCCTCCGCTCAACTTATTAGCACCAGTATTTCCAATCAGGATGTTATTAAGGCTGTTACCAGTACCATCGATTGCTCCGGTTCCAGTCAGGGTCAAGTTCTCCACGTTATCTGCTAACACAAAACTCACGGAAGACTTAACTAAATCTGTGCCTGCATTTAAGCCTTCAGTAATCGTATCACCGAGGTTGTCTACGATATAAATGTCATTGCCGACTCCACCATTAAGACTATCAGCTCCTGTACCTCCATCCAAGATGTCGTTGCCTACACCGCCCAATAATGTGTCATTGCCTGCATCACCGAATAAGGTGTCATTGCCAACTTCTCCGCTCAAGATGTTAGCACTAGTATTTCCGGTCAGAATATTATTAAGGCTGTTACCAGTACCATTTATTGCGTCGGTTCCAATCAGAGTCAAGTTTTCCAGGTTAACTCCCAACACCCAACTCAGCGAAGACTTGACTAAATCTGTGCCCGCATTTAAGCCTTCAGTAATGGTGTCGTCGATGCTGTCCACAATATAAGTATCATTGCCTTTACCACCGATGAGGCTATCAGTTCCTGTACCACCATCTAAGGAATCATTGCCATCACCGCCATCAAGTGTGTCACTATCACCTAATCCTTGGAGCGTGTCATTGCCTAGCAATCCTAAGATGCTATCGCTGTTCACTGTACCAGTCAGCTTATCTGCACCTGAAGTGCCATTAATCGGAGGGGTGATTTCACTAATGGTCAAGTTGACAGTAGCAGTGCTACTGCCTCCATGCCCATCACTTATGGTGTAAGTAAAGCCGTCAGAGCCATAATAGTTTTGGCCAGGTGTATAAGTGTAAGTACCGTTGTTGTTGTTAACTAAGCTTCCTTGGCTAGGTTGGGTGAAGCCAGTAATGCTCAATACCTCACTAATATCAACATCTGTATCATTGCTTAACAGGCTTGTAGCGCTAATGATAACGGGTGTGTTTTTGTTTGTGGTGATTTTGTCGTTAACAGCAACAGGAGCATCATTCACCGCCGTAATATTAATACTGCGGGTAACTGTGGCACTATTAGCAGTCCCATCATTGACGACAAAGCTAACGGTACGAGGTGTAGTACTGGGGTTATCACTGCTGTTGGTATAAGTAATGGAACGCAGTGCAGTTTGATAGTTAGCAACGGTGGCACTGCCAGTTAAGGTTAGAACGCCTGTGCTACTGTTGTAGCTGCCTGTAATCCCATTTTGGTTGGTGAAGGCGAGAGTATCTTGAGCAGAAGCAAAACCATTGGTAATGCTGACGGTGGCACTAACCAGGTTGGCGGAGTCTACGTCGCTAACGGTGATACCTGAGTCAATGACTGTAGTGGCGTTCTCGGTGTATGCCAGGGCAGAATTGGTAGCAGTAGCAATGGGCGCATTGTTCACTGCCGTAATATTAATATTCCGGATAACAGCAGTACTATTAGCAGTCCCATCATTAACTATAAAGCTGACGGTACGAGGTGTAAGACTGGGGTTATCACTGCTGTTGGTATAAGTAATGGAACGTAGTGCGGCTTGATAGTTAGCAACGGTGGAACTGCCGATTAAGGTTAAAACACCTGTGCTACTGTTGTAGTTGCCGATAATCCCATTTTGGTTAGTGAAAGCGAGGATGTCTTCGCCAGAGGCAAAACCAGTGGTAATACTGACGGTGGCACTAGCCAGGTTGGGGGAGTCTACATCGCTGACGGTAATGCCTGAGTCAAGTACTGTAGTTGCGCTCTCAGTATATGATAAGGCAGAACTCGTGGCAGTAGCGATGGCTACATCATTTACCGACGTAATATTAATATTGCGGGTAACGGCAGTACTATTAGCAGTCCCATCATTAACTAAAAAGCTAACGGTACGAGGTGTAGTACTGGGGTTATCACTGCTGTTGTTATAAGTAATGGAACGCAGTGCGGTTTGATAATTAGCAACGGTGGAACTGCCAGTTAAGGTTAAAACACCTGTGGTGCTGTTGTAGCTGCCGGTAATTCCATTTTGGTTGGTGAAGGCTAGTATGTCTTCAGCAGAGACAAAACCACTGGTAATCCTGACGGTGGCACTAGCCAGGTTGGGAGAGTCTGTGTCGCTGACGGTGATGCCTGAGTCGATAGCTATAGTAGTGTTCTCAGTGTATGTTAGAACAGAGGCAGAACCAGAGGTGACTGTTGGAGGAACTCCACTGTTGTTGTTTAGTTGGGCATATATGCCATCCCCAGATCCGTCCTGACCATAACTTTGCCAGGAAATTACAAAATCTCCAGTAGCATCCATTGCTACTGTGGGGTTAGTTTGACTGTTGTTGGTGTGGGTATTGACCAGAAATTCGCCTCCAATAGCTACCCCAGAACTGTTGTAGCGTTGGGCATATATGCCCTCCCCAGATCCGTCCTGCCCATTGCTAGTCCAGGAAATGATAAAGTCCCCATCTGCATCCATCGCTATGGTGGGGTTAATTTGATTCCCGTTGGTGTAGGTATTGACTTTGAATTCGGCGCCAATAGCTGCCCCAGCACTGGTGTAGCGTTGGGCATATATTCCATAACCAGATCCGTCCTGACCATAGCTTTGCCAAGAAATTACAAAGTCCCCAGTACCATCCATTGCTACTGTAGGGTTACTTTGAAAGCTGTTAGTGTGGGTATTGACCAGAAATTCGCCCCCAATAGCTGCCCCAGCACTGTTATAGCGTTGGGCATATATGCCTAAGTAAGACCCGTCCTGATAATAGCTTTGCCAGGAAATAACAAAGTCCCCATCAGCATCCATCGCTATTGTGGGGTTATATTGAGAGTTTCCGGTCTGGGTATTGACTTTGAATTCGGTGCCAACAGCTGCCCCAGAACTGTTGTAGCGTTGGGCATATACCCCATAGCCAGATCCGTCCTGACCACTGCTTTGCCAGGAAACGACAAAGTTCCCATTGGTATCCATCGCTACTGTGGGGTTAACTTGCTCGTTGTTAGTGGAGGTATTGACCTGAAATTCGCCCCCAATAGCTGCCCCAGAACTGTTGTAGCGTTGGGCATATATCCCACTGCCAGACGCATCTTGGCTTTGCCAGGAAATAACAAAGTCACCATCGGCATCGATCGCTACTGTAGAGTTAAGTTGATTGCCGCTGGTGTTGGTATTGACTTGGAATGTGCCCCCAACAGCCACACCAGTCCTGTTGTACCGTTGGGCATATATCCCACTGCCAGAAACGTCCTGACCATCGCTAGTCCAGGAAATAATGAAATCCCCATCAGCATCCATTGCTACTACTGAGTCGTATTGATTACTAGTAGTGAAAGTATTGACTTTAAATTCATTCATGAAAAAACCTCTGAAAAAACTAAAAATTTGATTTCAACAATTACGGCCTGATTAAACAGATTTCTTAGTCATTAGGAATCACTGCACTCGGTCGCAGCCAATAATTCAACTCTGGTGCAGTAAATGCTTGGCGGATTTCTTTTCGTTCCTGATTCAAAACCATCGGACGCTGTACACCAGCAAGAAACTGTACATCATAAAGTTCTTGACAGCCTGCGGTGAACTTCAGCATTCCTACCTGTTGCCCATTTCGTAAATCCACGACTGCCACACCACAGAGCAACTGCTCAAATCGTTGCGTTATGGGCAAACCTCCAAAAATATGCCGTTCCCGAATCTGGCATAGTCCGACTAGGGCGTAATATCCTACGCAGCACAACCCCCGCAGAAATCCAGGGAGTACACAAACTACTTGTTTGTCTCCTGATTCTGGATGAATGCGCCATATTTCCCCTGCTCCAGAGTTGAGTAACCACAAAAACCCGTCATGCCAAATTGGGGAATGGGGCATTGATAATCCATTTACAATAATTTCATTGCTCTCTACTTCCACTACGACTCCACCGTTGGCTTTGCCCGGTCGCCATCCTCCAACGGTATCTGTCGCACCGAGGGCAGTCACATACTTGGGTTTGCCATCCACCATCGCTAATCCATTCAGGTGACATCGGTCTTCTGGCACTACTTCAGAAATAAATTTCGGATGCCAGCGCGGTACAAAGCTAAAGTCTGGACTCAAAGCAGAAAGACACGAAAAGCGAGTGTTGACGATCCACAGCCCTTCTCTGCCAAATTCCAGGTCGTGAATATTAAGGTCGCCTGTAAAATATGTCATCCGTGGCAGATAAAGGGCATCGTAGCGTCCGGGCTGGTCTTCTAAAAACTCATAAGCTAAGGCGGGGGCATTGGCTAATAAACAGACTTCGTGATGGGTAGCCAGTGCCAGTCGTGAACCATTCACTGCCAATCCCATTGGTTTAGAAAATTGGCGTAACAGCATGGTTATCTGTTCTCCATTCCAGCCTACTAGTGCCAGTTTTCCAGCTTGGTAGGTGGTGATGGCAATTGAACCTCCGGTTTGACTTAGCCAGGAAATAAATCCCCCATCGGCATCACATTGAATTAAGTTATTCTCTTCTGGCGCAGTAGTAGGAAAAGTGGACAACATAAATCAGTTGAATTAAATTTCAAATTTTGTTGAAGAACTTTAGACTTAGTTAAATACAAAATATACTCAGTGGCTCCAGCCCTTTAAATTGAGCTGTAAATCACCAACTACGAACCCCGAAAATTACTGGCACAAAGCACTAGTACAGCATGGCGTAAATCGAGCTATCACCTCAATTAAGCAGACAAGTTGCTCAAAGCAACTGATTAAAGGTGAACAAATTTATGCCAAAGTGTACTAGTGATTGATGTCATTAGTTTTGATGAGTTGTGAAAGTTTGTAGTCAGGGCTAAAACCCTTGAAATTGACTGATAAATCGTTCACTACGAAACTTTCAGAATTGATGACACAGACCACTAAGCGTGCCATCATTGTCAATAAACAAGCTTGTACCAGAAACAGTACTTAAAGGAATCGACCCCAGAAAATAGGTCGCGCCGCCATAAAGCTCCACTGGATCTAACTTTGCAGATATTTTGAACTTAGTTTTTTATAATGTCCTAGCGGTAAATATTGTTTGGTAATCTACTGTTATAATAAAGACTTTTTTATTTAAAAATAAACTGTATATATACTGAATGTAAAAATTAGTTAAAACTTCAATAATTTAAAAACTCGATCGGCAAGTTTTGTTACTATAACGGCAAATTACGTTGTTAGGGTAGAGAAAATGCGTAGATGTAGCTTGTCGTATATATCGCCATCCTTCGTATTAAATATTTAGCCTAAATACGTATAACTATGCGATTTTTCACTCGAAATCAGTAGAGGTAAAAGTAGCAAGGTTGACATAGGGTGCCTTGCAATTGCTGAAATTATTGCTAAAAAGGATTATAAAAATAAAATTACTATTTGACTCACAATTACTTAAAAAAGTTTTTTTAGTGTGCCATTTAAAATTTACGACGAAAGTAGGATGAGACAACAAGAGTGTGGTGTGACAGTATGGTTCACTGGTTTGAGTGGTGCAGGTAAAACTACTATCTGTCAATTCGTGGAAAAGGAACTGCGGATACAGGGATATAGAGTTGAAGTTCTAGACGGTGATGCGGTACGTCAAAACCTATGCAAAGGATTGGGTTTCAGTAAAGAGGATCGAAAAGAGAATATTCGGCGCATTGGCTTTGTAGCTCAACTTCTTGCCAGAAATAATGTCATTGTATTGGTTTCGGCAATTTCACCGTATCGGGAAATTCGGGAAGAAGTGCGCCAAATGACTCCATTTTTCATTGAAGTTTACGTCAACGCATCATTGGCAGTTTGTGAACAGCGAGACGTAAAAGGGTTATATAAAAAAGCAAGAGCAGGAGAAATTAAGCACTTTACTGGTATTGACGATCCTTATGAAATACCACTCTGCCCTGAAGTCGAATGTAAAACTAACCAGGAAAGCGTTGCTCAAAGTGCAACTAAGGTCTTAGAAAAGCTAGAAGAGTTGGGTTATATAGTTGCTAGAGCATCGATTCAGTAATCAAAAACCTAATCCCCCAGCCCCCTTCCCCACTAGCGTTGGGAGAGCTAAACTCCCCTCTCCTTGTAGGCTACCGTGTATACACAAGTCGAGTTGGCAATCAAATCAACAAAAAACAACAGAAAATTTTTTTTAAAATCTTTG